>QNZV01000171.1 GCA_003978395.1 Sulfurovum sp.
CATAAAGTTCATAAGTTTATCTACAGGACGCATAATAATCCAAGCATAAGCAAAAATAGCCAACATCTTACCAATAGTCAATAGACCTAAAAGTACCATCAAAATACCCATTGACCTAAAAATATCATGTGAATACATAATTAACATACGTGAAAATTCTAGTGCCATTTCACTTTTTAATCCAAACTGATAGCCTCTATCTCGTATCTCTTTTGCTTTATTATCAATATCGTTTAAAAAATAAGCTTCACGATTTTGTACACGAATTTGATTATAAAGCTCCAAACTTTCAGTGAGTGAATTTTGAAAAATCTCTATCGCTTTATTCTCTTTTTTCTTAATTTTAGCTACCTTTCTAAAAACATGCAGATAGAAACTCATAACCAAAGGATTAAGAAATAAAATAACCAAGGCTAACTGCCAATTTAAATACAAAATAACCAAAGAGATACTAATAAGGGTTAAGAGTTCCACCACTATCTCACCTACCGAAGAGGCTACAAACTTATCTACGGTATCTACGTCGGTAATGACTTTTGCCGAAACAGCACCCGAACCCAACATATCATACTCACTCATAGAGACGGTTTGTAGATGATTAAGGAGTTGTTTACGAATCACATACGTTACCTCTTTTGAAATTTTGGTAAAGAGTCGAATATGTAAAAGATTTAAGAGCAGAGAGATTGCTTTTAAAAAAAGTGTTATTAATAAAACTGTCAAAATATAATACTCAGGAGAGCCAATAGTTAAATAGTGGTCAATGGTGTGGGTAATAGTACCCCCTTTTCCTAAAATAATCTCATCAATGAGAAGAGGAATTAAAAGAGGAACAGGAATGGTTAACATGGTGGATAGGATAGCTACTAAATTTGCTCCTATTAAAATTTTTTTATGTTTAGAGATTTCCTCTAAAATAGATTTGATACTAATCATTACAAACCCTTTTTTTAGCCAAACAATAGCATAACTTTATTAACTACTAATTAATAAAAATCTGTTATAATCGTATAAAAAAGAGTCTATTATGATAGTAAAAATATTAACTGCAATGCTTATTGCTTTACTCCTTACTTCTTGTTCTTCATCTGAAACAGATGATACAAATAAATCTGTTGAGAAACAACAAAAAGTAGAAAAAAAAGAGCCTATAGCCCAAGAAAATCGTCCAGAAAAAACAACAACAAATCAGACAACACTTAAAAAGTCTATCTTAACCATAAAGACTCTTGATGGAAAAGAGATTCATGTAGATGAAGCTCTTTCAGGCTTAACATTTCAAGAGTATAAAAACAAAACTGTTTTTGTAATATTCTTTGGATATAGATGTCCTCCATGTATTCAAGAGATGCCACATCTTATAGAGTTAATGAAAAAGAATCATCCAGACTTAGAGATTATTGCACTTGAAGTACAAGGACTGAACAAAGAGAAGTTAGTAGATTATCAAAAGAGAAGAGGTCTTAACTACACCTTGGCAGTGGGCAAAGAAAACAATCCGTTTATAAATTATATCGCTTCCAGAGCTCAATGGCAAGGTTCTATTCCATTTTTTATAGCATTTGATAAAAAAGGCGAAGTGAAAGTTGTTCATGTAGGTGCATTAAATAGCCAACAACTCAATAGCGTCTATCAAGACCTTAAATAGAGAGGAGTCTACTCCTCTTTTAAAACTCTTCTACTCTTCTCTTTGCCATCATAGAACCAATAGCAATCATAATCGTAAAAATATACATTAAAATAATCATCAGAATATTACCAATAATAGGTAAACCACTTAAATTTGTCAATAGCCCTATAATAAACGAAAAAAAGAAAATAAGCAAAATAATAAACAATCCAAAAATAGAAACGTATTTAAAATATGATGATTGAAAAGAGGAACGCCATACATCAATAGAAAAGAGTGTGAATACTGCATTAAATCCTTCTTTAATGCCATTTGCCATAATAATATTTGCTTGAACCAATGGTTGAACATAAGATAGAATTAGAGCAATTATAAGTATTGGATAACCCAATATAAAGAAAGCATTGAAGAAAGAGTAAGGTTGTTGGTTAATAAGCCCCATACTACTACCAACTAATCCAAATAGAATTACACCTACTAAAGATAAAACAATCCATCCCATATAGACCCCAAAAGCTGTGGCAACATGCTGTGTCAAAAGAGTGTCAATACTACTCTCTTTAATCTCGTTGATATAGCTTTTAATATCTTGACTCTCATAAAAGGTTTTTCCAACGTGTATCTGTATAACCAAACCAAAAATAGTTGACAAGACCATAAAAATCAAACTAGCAATTGGAATTATTCCAAAAAGATTTAGAGCAACAAATATAATCATTGCTGTTAATGTAAATTTTTGATTGAGAGTAATAAACTCCCATCCTAAACGAAAGGTATTTTTGATAGGTTCAACACTAAGTGCTTCATCTATAAGTCTTATGTCACTTTTTTGAATACTATTTTTATACATTAATAATCCTTAAAATTTTATAAAGGATTATTGTAGCATAAAGACGATTTACAAACAGCAAAGCATCTTTAAAAGATTTACTTCTTGAAGCTATAAATCGTAGTGCCTCTATAAATATCAAAGAAAAAATCATTATTACTTTTAATATAGGACTAAGGACTAAGGTATTTCTAACTCTCTATGTTATAATTAAAAAAATCATCATGGGAAGTGAAAAATGGCATACATAAAAGATGAAGAGATAGAGATAGTAAAACGTATAGAGACTCCTAGAAGAGGGGAAGAAGTAGAAGAAGAAATTCTATATACAAATGAAGTAGTAACTCAAAATATAGAGTACCAAGAAGAAGAGGAGGAAACAAGCTCTAATAAAATTTTACCAATACTATTTGGAATTACAACTATTGGAATTATGGGTTACTTAGGACTCAACTATTTAAAAAAAGACCCTACAAATATAACAAGTACAAACAGTAAACAAGAGGTTACTACTTATATTGAAGAGTTGGCAATTAAAAAAGATTCTTATAAAATTGAAGAAGATGTAATTGCTGAATTATCTACTATAAAAAATCAAATAGAATCAAAAAAACAACAAGAGATTTCTAAACCTATTACAAAAAATATAGAAAATCACTCTAAAGAGATAGCCCAAAAAGAGGTAGTTGTTCCAAAAGAAGAGATAGCTAAACAAGAACTCATTATTCATGAAAAAAAGGTAGCCCCAAAAGAGCTGGTTGATCCAAAAGAAAAAATAGCCAAAAAAGAAGAGATAGATAAACAAGAGTTAATTCTTCAAATGAAAGAGATAGAAGAAGACGAAATGGTTATTTCAAAAGAAAGAATTGTTCCAGAAGAAAAAATTACTCCAAAAGAAAAAATTGTTCCAAAAAAGATAATAAAAAAGAGTAGACTCCAATATGAAACTATAAAACCAAATATATACACTGTTAAAAAAGGAGACTCATTGGTCTCTATTTCTAAAAGATTTTATGGTAATCCTATGGATTACAGACGTATTATAGATGCAAATTCACGAATAAGAAGCAAAAAAACACCTCTTCATTTTGGGGCAAAAATTATAATCCCTAGAAAAGATAATAAAACAACCAGAAGATTTATTATTGTAGAAAAAGGAGATACTTTAGCTTCAATTTCAAAAGAAATTTACGGAAGTAGAGATAAAATTTTAAAAATAGTTAGAGCAAACTACAGAATTAAAACGAAACATTCTACACTTCATATTGGGCAAAAAGTATATGTACCTAAATAGATAGAGAAGAGTTTAACTCTTTCTCTAATACCTTACTAATCTCTGAGCGAATCTTGTATCTATACAAGCTTCCATCTTTTCAAACATAGCATAATACCCAAGAAGCGTTCTATCTACAAAAATATACTCTTCATTCATATTATGGACAGCCGTTATACTCTTTTTTTGAACCTCCATAATAATATTAAAACCACGTTCTGAAAAATCACTGTTCTCTTTAAAGTCATAAAAATCTTCATTAAAAATCTCTATGTAAATTCTATCAAGTGGTTTAATTACCTCTTGATAAAACTCCAACATCTTTTTGGGGGTATCATCATCTATCATTCTTAACTCTGCATACTGTTTGGTTATCTCTTCATCAGGTAACTTATCCATCAATGAAACATGTAATTTTGAAAATGAGGTTAAAAAATCATCGTCTAATTTTTTTACGCAACCAAAATCTATAACTCCTAACTTTTTATTCTCCATAAAAATAAAATTACCAGGATTAGGGTCAGCATGAATCATCTGTATATGGTACAAGCCTATAAAAAAACTGTCAAATATCAATTGAGCATAATGGTTTCGCTCTTCTTGGCTTGGATTGGAGTCTAAAAACTCTTTAAAACTTCTTCCCTCCAAAAATGATGAGGTCAATACTTTTGTTGTAGAGTATTGACGTTCAATTTCAGGAATAACAATAAGGTCATGTTTTAAATTTTTATAAAAATATTCTGTATTATCAGCCTCTATCTCATAATCTACCTCTTCATGTAGACGTGCTTGAACCTCTTCTATCAGATGGTCAACATTTCCACCTTTTGCAAAACGTGTCAGTGCAAACTTTAAAACAGCCATATCGGAGTCTATGCTTTTAGCAATCCCAGGGTATTGAACTTTTACAGCAAATTTTTCACTAAGAAGCGTTGCTAAATGAACCTGCCCCAAACTCGCCGCCCCAAATGCTTCAGTATCAAAACTTTCATAAACCTCTTGTGGGTAAGCACCCAACTCCTGTTTAATAATTTTTCGTATTAATGCTCTATTGATAGGTGGGATTGAGTTAAATGATTTACTAATCTCATCCAAGTACTCTTTTGGTAAAAAAGGCAAACCCAAAGCCACCTGTTGAGCAATTTTGACAGAGATACCTTTTAGTGTTCCTAAAGATTCAATAATCACTTTTGCTATCTCTTCATGGGTCTCTTTTTGGGACTCCTCTTTTCTCTTTTTACTCATAAAAGCTCTTTTGACTACCCCTTTTGATTGGGCTACACCAATTTTAAAGATTGCTTTTCCAACCACAGCACCTCTGGCTCTCTTGCTCGTTGGTATTTTATTTTGCATTTAAAACCTCCCCTAACTTTCTTTTTATCTTAGAAAAACCACTCTGTTTGGTTGAAAACTTTTGTAAACCAGACAACATATGTGTCTTGAACATAAAAAGTCCAAGGTCATTGGCTTTTTGTAAAATATTTGAGTGTAACAATGCTTCAACTACCCCCATTGAGTTGTCTATAAACTGTGTAGTATTTTCAAACATCTCAGAATCATCTTTTATCCAATAAGCCACCACTGCAATATTATAATCCCAAAAAAGTTGAGGCATATACTCTTTGAAAGGTGGTTCACTTATCTCTTCTGCCTCTATAGCAATCTCTAACATTTCAGAAACCATCTCCATAAATTTCTCTTTTGCCTCATAAATAAGCTCCATTGTTCCCATAGATGGGGTAAATGCCATCTGCATAATTTGGGTTACAAACTCTCTATCTTCCAAATAGAACTCTAACTGTGTCTCAATAAGTGTTTGCAACTGTTCACGCAGAGTATAGGTATTAAAATCTTCAATATTCTGCAAAATTTGACTGGTCTCAATAAGTTTTTGTTCTATATAAAAATAGAGAATTTTCTCTTTACTCGGAAAATAATTATAGATTGTTGGATTAGAGACACCTGCCTCTTTTGCTATCTCTCGAAGGGAAGCATTTTTATACCCTTTAATCGTCATAAGCTCTACAGCTGACTCTAAAATTTTAATTTTTGTTCTCTCTTTTGCTGATTGTGATACCTTCATAAAATACATCCTATTTACAATATTTAAAAAAGTATACTATAAATACATATATTTGTCAATTTTTATATAGTTATTTAAAATAATTATAATTTTATTTATTTTTTAATTAATTATTGTTTATTATTATTTTATATGATATAATGATTATGGAAAAATAATACGACAAAGGAAAAATAGATGCTTAAAAAGAATTTACGTACTATCCTACTAGGAACACTTACACTGCTCTTAGTCTACATCTATTTCTTCTCTTCAGAACCAATACAAAAATATAAAGCAAAAAAAGAGATTCCAACCCTTGACTCTCAATATCAAGAGAAAAAAGCATTAAACTATCTCAATAGACTACGCCAAGGTGCAGGGCTTATTCCCTTTACATCAAATAAAATTTTGAATAAAGCAAGCGAAAATCATGCACTATATCTTATAAAAAATAATACTTATGGTCATTATGAAGAGGCTAATAAAAGTGGCTTTACAGGAAAATTTGCAGGTCAAAGAATCAGACATACAGGCTATAATACCGAACTTATTATAGAAAATGTCTCTTCAAATAATAAAGATTATAAAGCCTCTATAGATGGTCTCTTTGCAGCAATTTACCACCGTTTAGCCTTTCTTGATTTTCAAGGAGACGAGATAGGTATCTCGATAAAACAGAATAGTATAGATAAAACAAAAACAGCCTTTGTCTACAATATAGGCTCATCTCCACTCAATAAACTCTATAAAGACTCTAAAAAACCATCTAAAGTAGATTTAGAGAATGCTCTTCAAACATATAAGAATTCTAATTCTAATATAATAACCTATCCGTTTAATCAACAAAGCGATGTACCTCCTGTCTTTTTCAATGAATCTCCAGACCCACTGCCCAATTATGATGTCAGTGGTTTTCCTATTAGTATCTCATTTAATCAAGCTATCTTCAAAAATATTAAATTTCTTAATTTTGAACTTTTTGATGGTCAAGGTAAACGTATACGAAACACTCTCATTCAAAACTCCAAAACAGACCCAAATAGACGTTTAAATAAATTTTCATTTGTACTTTTTCCACTAGATAGACTTGAATGGAACAGTGAGTATTCTGTAAAATTTTTAGCTATTGTCGATAAAAAACTTGTTGAAAAAAAGTGGTCTTTTAAAACACGGAAAAATGATTTCCCTTTACATAAGATAGAAGATGAAGATAAAACTATTACAGTAAAGGTCAATCAACCCAATCTTTTTTACTTTCCACCTAAAACAGCAAGGGATCTACTTCATAATGTACGGTACAACTCAAATTTCAATATGGAATTTATTGACCAAAATACCTTAAAATTAACGGCATTAAAATCATCACTAATAACCAAGTATCTAAATATAGGAGGACATAAATTAAAACTAAATATTGAAGAAGAATAGATTTAAATAGATTAAAACTTAGTTTTTAATTAATTTATATATTTATTTAAAATTTTTATTATTTTTTCGATTTTGACACAATTATGACACATATTACAGTTATACTTTTGGCATGAGAGTCGAAACTAATCTTTTTCCTCAAACCTTTAATATCTAAACTCAGACTCTCATAATATAGCTTTTATTTCATATATTATTTTCCCAAACAACCATAGAAGGTTAAAAATAAAAGCTATCTTTTGTATATAAAAATCTATTTAACTTCTATTTCTTTATTCAAAATCCCAATAATATTAATTTTTATTTATTTAAAAGAATTAATTATAAAGTATTCTAAATAGTACACAATTGCAACACATCTTCAAGATATAATTTAAACATGAGAGTCAAAAGCCGTATCTTTTTCCTTAATCTTAATTTTTTGAGACTCTCATATCATCTCCCTATTTTACTTCACACTCTGAGCAATAATATGAATCGCCATTCCATATGAGGTTGAGTGATTGTATTTGGTCAAGACTCTAAAGTTTCGACCACCCATCCAAATGTCGTCATGGGTGGCGTTTCTTGTTTTGAGTAGG
This sequence comes from Sulfurovum sp., assembly GCA_003978395.1. Lineage (GTDB taxonomy): Bacteria > Campylobacterota > Campylobacteria > Campylobacterales > Sulfurovaceae > UBA1140. Next base: position 7,807 of record QNZV01000171.1, read on the forward strand.
TAGGCTTTGGACTCATTAAATGGCTCAGTAGGTCTAATGCCTTTTTTACGCAGATAGGCTACTGAATATTTTTTCTTATAGGAAGTTTTTAGTTTGGTAAAACGTCTTCCTGAAAAGTTCGTCGGTACAGCCACAACAGCCCCTTTTATCCAGCCTTTTTTATGCATGAACTTTGCGATGATACCAATAGAGTCTTCTAAGTCCCATGGGTCTTTTATGCCATCACCATTGTAGTCAACCCCAAAACGTCTTTGGATAGAGGGCATCTGCTGAACAGCCCCCATTGCTCCTGCAAATGAGCCGTATTGGGTGTAGATATCTCGGTTTTGTTCTCTCATGAGTAGAAAAAGATTTTTAAGTTCAGCGTTAAACCATTTGTGCATTCTATTTTTATGAAAACCCAAAGTTGCCAAAGAGTCCAAAACCCTAAAATTACCTGTGTGTGTTCCATATTTACTCTCAACCCCCATAAACCCTACAATGTAGTCCATATCTACATGGTATTGCTCTTCAGCACGTTTCAGTGTTTGGTAATAGTTCTGTTTAAACTCCTTGGCAAGGGCTAAGGTATTGTCATCTAACACATGGTCTTTGTAACGCTCCCATGTTCCATTGGTAGAGTTGGCTTTATATTTTCCAACATAACGAGCTAGTGTCTCTTTGTCGAACATGGCATTGCTTAAAACCTCTTCCATGTAGGCACGTTTAAAGTGATTTCTTTTAACCATCATATTTATAAAGTTCTGAACATTCTTTTTTGCTAGATAATTATAGGGAACAGGAGGGAGTGGCTCTTTTGCATTGAGCGTGAAAGTTGTTAGTAATGTTAGGGTTAGAAGTTTTAATATTTTCATAGTTTATTAACCTTTTTTTAAATATTATAACCTATTTAAAGAATAATTCAATCTTTGAAAATGTTTTCAAAAAATAAATACTCTATACTAAGATATTATTTAACAAGGTATAATCATAAATGGCAAGAAATGACAATTTTAGAACAAAAATTATTGATAGAGTAACAGAGCTATCCCCTTCCTCGTGATTATCTTTAAGTTTGTCACGAGGAGATATTTTAATAAAAAAGGATTAATTATCTAAAACGACGATTACTATTTGAACCTCTTGTTTGATTTTCATCTTCATTTCCTTCTATAGCGTCTCTCAATGTATCCATGTTCTCTTGGTTTTGCTCTCTAGTTGCATTGGCATCTTCATGAGCCTCTTGCATATCATCTTTTATCATATCTTCTCCATCTTGGTGTGATTCCCCTGTTTGATTGTTTTGAGAACTGTTATTATCATCCACAATGACTTCTTCTGCTACCTCAATGGTTACTTTTCCTGTTGCCTCTTCGATTCCATCAGTTACAACATACTCAAAAGAGTCTGTTCCTGAAAAACTTGTTTCAGGAGTATAAGTAAACTTACCTGCTTCTATGCTAAGTGTTCCATTTAGGGTTTGAGTAAAGCTTTTAACTGTTAACTCATTATTTTCAGCATCTCTATCATTGCTAAGTACATCAAACTCTACGGCTGTTTCATAAGCTGTTTTAACACTATCGTCAGTAGCTACAGGAGCTGTATTTGTTACCTCTTCTTCATTAACGGTTATGCTTACAGTTGCTGTAGCATTTAACTCTCCATCGGTAACCACATAAGTGAAACTGTCTTCACCTGAAAATGCATCATTTGGTGTGTAGATAAGTGTCTCATTGTCTTGTTCCAC
>QNZV01000067.1 GCA_003978395.1 Sulfurovum sp.
GTACTTATTAACCCAAAAACAACTTTAGCTAATGATACCTTACCCCAAGGATTTGAAAGAGCTGACTCTTTTACCTCAAATAGATTAAAAGATATTGAGAATATGAATCCATTAGCGTTATTTAAACATATAGGGACAATGATGACAATAGAAAAAATAAAAGAGATAGCTAATTTATTGGTCAAAAATCATAAGCCAAAATCGTTTGATTATCTCAAAAAATATCCAATCAAAAAAGAGACTTCTAAGAAAAAAGATATCTCTACAAAACCTATTCAAGCACATATAAAAGAGTCTGTCTTAAAGAATCCAAATGTTATTAATAAATCTAATACTTGTTTATGCTCTAAATGCAAAAGTCCAAATATTGAGATACGTTATGGAAAATATGGTTACTATTTCAAATGTCGTTTTTGTGATGGAAATACAGCCATTAAACTTACTTGCTCATCTAAAAAATGTAAGCCAAAACTTAAAAAGAGTAAATTGAACTTTTATCAAGTTTGTGAAGTTTGTGGGTCGAATAAGTTATTTTTTACCAATGCTGAGGTTCAGATGGAGAAAGGGTGCAACCTAAACAGCAAAATCAGAATTAAATGCCTAAAATAGTATTTGCTTTTGGGCTAGCGGTACAATACTAAAAAAGAGTATACTTAGCGTTAAAAACAGGATACTCTATGAAAAATTATAAAAGATACATAATGTTACTACTAACACTTACACTTACTTCATGTCTCTCAACAACCAAAGAACATAAAAAGAGAGTTGTTATTCAAAATTCAAATACCGATACCATGCGACCTTGTACCAAAGAGTATCTTCCTGTTTGTGCAGAAGTTGCGATAGAGTGTATCACCACTCCGTGTGAGCCAATGAAACAGACCTTTCCAAATGCTTGTGTTTTAAGCAATAATAAAAAAGCAACATTCCTTTATAAGGGTGCTTGTAAGAAATAAGTTATGAACTTTAGAGACCTACAATAGGGATTGAATTAATAGGAGAAAATATATCTGATTTTTATCTTTTTTATATATAATTCAAAATAATTACAATGATAAGGATATAAAATGACCAAAAGTTTAATTTTGACTTCACTACTTTGTGCAACAATGCTTTATGCAGGAGAGACCAATAGTACCATGCCAAATAGTGCAATAAAAAAACTCTCCAAAAAACAAGAGGGTATTCACTATATTAAAATGTTGGGGAAAACACTTAAATCACATCTCAAAGCAGAGATAAAAGCCGATAAAACAGCGTTGAAAGCAATAGATTTTTGTGCTACTAAAGCAGATGAACTAACAAAAGAGGTTAATAGTAAACTTCCTAAAAATGTAAAAGTTAGAAGGACTTCACTTTTGACTAGAAATGAGGCGAATACACCTGATGCATTAGACAAAGCTATAATGCAAGAGATTATTTCAGATATGAATAAAACCAATGTAGATGTATCTCAACCATTAATGGTTGAGACACCGAGTGGGTATAGAGTCTATAAACCTCTTTTTATCAAACCTGTTTGTCTAAAATGTCATGGTAGTAGCAAAGAGGTATCTGTTGAAGTTCAAAAAGTAATCAGTTCAAAATATCCCAATGATAAGGCTATAAGTTATAAAGAGGGTGATTTACGAGGTATCATCGTTTCTGAAATTACTAAATAATACAAATTAAGTAGAGAGAGATAAATTAGAAAAAATTGCTACTTATATTTATGACAATGATGATTTTGGGGTAGTGTTACAACAATAAAAAGGAAATAAAAAATGAACAACAAAATTTTAACACTAACTTCTGCAATACTACTTTCAACAGCCTTTATCTGTGCGAACGATAGTAACGAAACAGTAGTGCCAACAAAACATAATAAAAAATTAACACTAAGTACAATAGCTGAGATTCAATTAGGAAGGGGAACTGTTATGATGGAGTTTGGACATAGGTTTTATGTTGCCTATTATGCTGCAAAAACATCCAATTGGGAACTGGCAAAGTATCAAATAGATGAACTAATAGAAGCCCAAGAGATTGTAGAAGCCACACGACCTCAATATGCAAAACAATTAAAAGCATTTGAAGATGGAGCGATAACAAATCTTCAAAAGAGCATAGAGACAAAAGAATGTAAACTCTTTTTTCTCTTTTAACATTTTTAACGCATCATTAGCTTTTATAAACAATTTTGAGTCATATGAGAGTAAAACTTATTGAACTCTTCTGCTTTGTTTGCATCATATGCCATGAGGTTACTTGCTAAAAGTGCTACTGTTATTGAACTAAAAATCATTTTTTTCATTGAAAATTTCCTTATGTTGATTATTGAAAAAAGATAATAATAGACAAGACTTAATCTATAGTTATAATAATTATTTTGTTTTATTATAATAATGGAGATAAAATTACTCCTATTTAAGAATGGTTAGAATATAATAAATCAAAATAGTTTTTATAGTTTAAGATTATAAAAAAGGATTGTGTTATGATACCATTTTCAGATGAAAACCTTTATTATGCTGTTGAAAATGCTCTACCCGAGGTTAGTGGTTATGTTGACTCTCATGGTGGAGGCATTAGCCTTTTGGGGGTTAAAGATGCTGTGATTTATATTGAACTTATTGGAACTTATCATGGATGTTCTATGAGTCTTATGACAACCAATATGGTGGTTCCTAAATGAATAAAATAACCATTGAACCCATTGCAACCATTTGTTCTCCATTTTGTGATTTGGTCAATATGCCAGTGCAACCTCATGGAGCAAAAGAGGTGTATGCAACCATAGAGTTTAAAAAAGCGTATCAAGAGGGATTAAAAGATTTAGATGGCTTTAGTCATGTGTATCTAATTTACCATTTTCACAAAGTTAAAGAGGCTCAATTGAGGGTAGTTCCTTTTAATGACAGAACCAATACAGCACGAGGTGTCTTTTCCACTAGAACCCCAATGCACCCAAACTCTTTGGGGCTTTCCGTCGTGGAGTTGGTTAAAGTAGAAGATAATATTGTGACCATTAAAGGGGTAGATATTCTCGATGGAACACCTCTTATTGATATAAAACCTTATATCGAAAATTTTGATAAAATTACAACCAAGACAAAATCGGGTTGGATGAAATCTTCTCATGATGAAGTCTCAAAAAAAAGGTCTGATGATAGGTTTGTAGGAGAAAAAAAGTAGCATGAAAAAAACCATTCTTCTTATGATGCTACTACTCCTCACAGCGTGCGAAGAGAAACGCAAACCTGTCATATCTGTTGATACTAACGTGCAACTTCCATTAACTTGCTTGAAACTAAATCCATTAGAGAGTGAAGAGAATTTTGAGGCTACTTTAAAAAATCTCTACACCTTTAAAGCCAATTGCCCTCATCAGCTTACACTCTCTTACAAAAAAGACATTGTCTGCAACAGTGGATACAACGCTTCAGGGCAGAGTTTGGGAAAATTTCCTAGAAGCTTTTTGAAATTGGAAGTTAGAAAAGGGTTTAGGGTAGAGTATAGCTACTATATTGACCTTTTAGATAATGTAGAGAGTGACGAGGTAGAAGAGGGATTTGTTAGGTTGAAAAAAGATATTTTGATGGCATCGGAAGGGCAAAAATGAAAAAAGGCATATTGCTAATTATGCTACTTTTAAGTGGTCTATCTGCCAATGAGAATAGAATGCTTTTTTATGGTAATTGTATCGCATGTCATGGAGAGATTCGTAAACCATCGGCTCCACACTTTGCTGAAATAAAAGGGTATTATATGCTCAAATACCCTACCAAAGAGGCGTTTGTAGAGAAGATGTCAAAATGGGTTTTTAGACCCAATGAGAAAACAGCACAACTTCCCCATGCCATTAAAAAATACAGACTTATGCCTTTTCTCTCAATTGATTTAGATACATTAGAGAAGATTGCTACTTATATTTATGAAAATAATGATTTTATGATAGCATTATAATAAAAAAGTACTAATGAAATCTAAAATTAATAATACCATTATTGGAAATCAAAATGAATCTAAAGCTGTCTCTTTTCTTCAGGAAGAGGGTTTTCATATACTCGAGAGAAATTATTATGCTCGAAAATTAGGTGAGATAGATATTATAGCAATACGTGATGATGTTTTGCATTTTATAGAAGTGAAGTCTGCTCAGAGAGATTTCGACCCTATTTATAACTTTACAGCAACGAAACAGAGAAAAGTTATAAATTCTGCTTATTATTATATGAAAGTAGAGAAAATAGATATGGTTTTTTCTATTGATTTAATTGTTATTCGTTGGGGAGAAATAGAGTTTTTAGAGAATATTACCCTATAACCTTAAAGTACTATAACATATAAGAACTAAGTATATTGGGATTTAAAATAGTTATAACAGTATTTATTATATATTGTATAATAAGATTATTTTTTTAAGATTTTTTTAATAAATATAGATTTTTATGCTTATTCAAGGGAATTAGTTGTTATAATACTTCCATGAGAGTCGTATTATTTTTCCCTTTTTTTAATGGCTCTCATAGATAACTTTTAACTTCATATTATATCCCTCCCTATTTCCCTTTTTTTAGAAGAAACGGTTAGAAGTTATCGCTATCTCTTTATTTATTTTTACATCTTTCGTTATAATAGGTACAAAAAATCAGGATACTTCATTTGAAACATCTTATAAACTTTATTGAATCTAAAAATATTAAAAAAACTAAAATATATAAACATTTAAAATCTACAGAACAAGAGGCAAAAGTATTGCAGTATATCTGTAGGCGTTTTGTAAGAGGAATTGAAGAGACCATTGTTTTGGATATTTTACAAGATAACTTTGAGTACAAAGGCTATGATTATTTAATTCATCTTAAAGTAATTAAAAAATTAATGGATATGGGATGGTTGGTTCAGATTTCTTTTGGACAGATTAAAATCCAAGAGGTTTCAGAGCTTGAAATTCTCAATACTTCTGTGGGACCGAGTAGTAGTCTACTTCGTCTACTAGAAGAGGGGTCTTTAGAACTTACACTTCCTGATATAAAACCCTATACTGACCACTTGGAGTATCTGCAAGACCAATTTGATGTGATAGAACTTTTACATCAAATGTCTGTTTCAAAACAAGGGTTTTCAAACAACTCTTTGGGCTTAGGTCGTTTAAAAAATAAATTGACTCTCTTAACTCAGCGTATTGTAGAGCGATTAAAGATAACCAATGAACCCATTATTGTCGAAGAGTTCTTTAAAGAGAAAAAGTTTGATAATAGAGAACAACTAATCTTTCTAGCACTTTTAAAAGAGGAATACTCTGGAGGTGAAGGTCAATATCGAGATATGAATACCTTGATAGAGCTAATCTCTTTGGATGAGTATGACAAGATTCGTAACCGTTCTTTGCTTGAAGATGGTTCAAAGCTTTTAAGTGAAGAGATTATTGATTATGAAGAGATACTCAATATGTTTGGAGGAATTTCTCGCTCTTTTTATCTGCAAGAGCAGATACTACAAAAAATTATTCATCCCAATAAAAAGAAGAAAGTTACAAAGTTAAAATTGGATAAATTGGTAGAAGAACAGGATATTTTTGAGTATTTAAAACCTACTACAGATTTGAATGATGTGGTCTTACACCCTAAGACCAGAGAGGTACTTGATACTCTTATAAAACAGGTCGATAAAGATGTTTTTGCAAAATTAAAGGCTTGGGGCATTAAAGATAAACGTAAAGGGATAGATGCACGTATTATTTTTTATGGAAGCCCTGGTACAGGCAAGACCATGACAGCTGTAAGTTTAGCAAAAACATTAAAACGTCCTATTCTAAGCTTTGATTGTTCTAAAATTTTATCTATGTATGTAGGAGAGAGTGAAAAGAATGTTCGTAAAATTTTTGATGACTTTAAAACACTTAGTAAAAAAGCAAAAGTAGACCCAATTTTATTACTCAATGAGGCAGACCAATTTTTGAGTAGCCGAACCGAAGGTGCAGGAAGTTCTGCCGATAAGATGCACAATCAGATGCAAAATATTTTTTTAGAGCAGATTGAACAGTTTGAAGGAATATTAATTGCTACGACAAACCTCTTAGAAAATATTGATAAAGCATTCTCCAGACGTTTTAATTATAAAATAGAGTTTAAAAAACCTGATAAAAAACAGCGTAAACGTTTGTGGCATTTTATGTTGCCTGAAAAAGCAGACTATGATGAGGTCTTTGAAGTAGAAGAACTCTCTAAGCATGAGCTAACAGGTGGACAAATCAATTTAATTATTAGAAATACTGCGTATAAAGTAGCTATTAGAGATGAAAGTGTTTTCTCTATGAAAGATTTTTTAGATGAAATAGAAAAAGAGTTGGGTTCTAGTTTTGAAGGTAGCAAGAGTATGGGGTTTAAGGTTTAAAATCAATTTTAGGATAAGCAGAATTAATGCTATAGATTTATAGCATTAATTCTTTTAGTTTAAACAGTTTGAATAGATTGAGTTCGAATTGAATCTAAAATTTTAAAAGTTGTTTTACTTGTATTATAGATGGATTCAAAACTAATAGCAGGATTTCCATTTTTAACAGATTCTTGAAAAGCTTTAAATTCATTAATAAAGCCTTTATCTTGATTAGAACTTTTGATTTTTTTATTCTTGCCATGATTATAAATTATTAATTCTCGAAAGTCTTTCATTTCCATACTTATCCCGTTTGAAAAGACCTCTATATATTCTTTAGGCATAAGAGAGTCTCCATAGGCATAATATGCTATTGTTGCGGTACTACCATTTTTATAGTTCAAAATAATATTTACATTATCTTCATTTGGAATAGACTGGTCCTCTTTTTCTACACATGACGCATAAACAGAACTAACCTCTGAACCAATTAAGAAGCTACAAGTATCAATAAAGTGACACACTTCGCCAATAATTCGACCACCACCAATCTCTCGGTCTTGAATCCAAACATCTTTAGGAATAACTCCTGCATTGACTCTATAGTTAACGGCTATCTGTCCACTCAAATGATTTTTCATCTCTTGAATCATAGGAGAGAATCTTCGATTAAACCCAACTTGTACAATAGATTTCCCATCATAAGCTTCACTAATTGCCTCTAGTTCTTCTTCATAGATACAGAGAGGTTTTTCAACAAAACAGTGTTTTTCATTTTCTATCGCTTCTTGTACTAAAGAGGCATGATTTTTATGTTGTGTGGTAATGATAACAGAGTTAATTTCACTGTTTTTAAAAATTTCATTGCTATCTGTAGTTGTATATTTGAAATCATACTTTTTACCTGTTCCCTCTGCACTCACACCTGTTGCAGTACAAACACCTACCAGTTCATATCCACCAACTTTTTGAATATTTGGTAAGATAACAGACTTTGTAAAGTTCCCAGCTCCAATAAGTCCCAAATTAACCTTATTGCTAGATATTACTTTATTGGTTCGCTTTACTACTTTATGTTCATCTAAATTGATTTCATTGTTGTACTCTAAGATAATTCCTAAATACTTCTCTTGAATCTTTCCTTCTAATAAATCATAAGCTTGCATCGCATCATTGTAGTCATAAGTATGAGTAAGTAGTGCTTTTGGAGATATTTTGCCCTCTTCAATAAGTCCTAAAAAAGCCTCGAAGTTTCTCTGTTCTGTCCATCGAACTAAATCATAAGGGTAATCAATCCCTTTCTCTTCATAAGCAGGGTCATAACGTCCTGGTCCATATGCCATAGAGAGTCTTAAATCTAACTCTTTTTTATAATAATCATTTCTAGGTATATCCATACCAACCATTCCCAAAAAGACCACACGACCACGCATTCTTGAAATTTCAGCAGCATCAATTACAGGTTGATTTGAAGCTGTAGAAGCAGCGATAATAACAGCATCAACCCCATAACCATTAGAAAATTCATCAGATTTTTTGATAAGTTCACTCGCATGACACGCCTCATCAGCACCCATTTCAAGAGCCAATTGAATTTTATCAGGGTCAACATCACTTCCAATAACCTTACATCCATTGGCTTTTAGTAGTTGCACAGCCAACTGACCTAAAAGACCTAAACCAATAACAGCCACTCGCTCTCCTAATTTTGGCTCAGTTTGACGAACCCCTTGAAGTGCAATAGCCCCAACAGTTACAAATGAAGCATCAATATCATCAACCCCATCAGGGATTTTAACCATTAAATTTTTAGGAACATAATTAATCTCACTATGATTGGCATACCCTGCCCCACCACAAGCAACTCTATCTCCTATATTTATACCACTCATGTTTGAACCTACTTCAATAACACGACCTGCCAAACTATAACCTAGAGGGATGGGAGTATCAAGCTTTGTAAAAACTTTCTCCAACGTATTTTTTACACCCTCTTTTTTCATCTTGTCGACCACTTGCTTAACCAAATCTGGTCTATCTTTTGCTTTTGCTAACATTGATTTTTTTGCAAAATCAACAAGCATTTTTTCTGTACCTGCACTCACAAGACTTACTTTAGTCTCCACTAAAACACCATTTTCTTGACATACGGGGGCAGGTACTTTAAAAAGTCCTAACTCTCCTGTTTTAAAGCTTTGTATTAATTGTTTCATCTCTATTCCTTATTTTGAGTTTATATTAGTCTATTTATCTCATCTTCAATGTTAAAAGCAAGCTCTTTTACATCATCTTGCAACTGCCAGTTAAAGGACTGCTGCAGTACTGCCCAGACCCCTTCTCACCTGTCTTGTCGCTTGACTGTCGCGACATCAAGGTGAGCTGAAAATTTCCGTTCTAGAGTGATTCTTTTATCCTACTACATAAATAAACTGATTACAAGATCCCTGGATCTCACTGATCATCAATCAAAGCGAAGTGCCTACGCATAGTTATGCAATTTCAGAAAGGCTTCATTAGCTCATCTGCGTGAACGATTAGGCTTGCCATCATTTACGTTTCAGATTTGTACCCTTTTACCCGCCACTATCCCTATTATGCTTAGACGTGTAAAATAGGTAACTTGATGTTTTTCCCCGTGGGTTTGTACAAATTCAGAAAAATCGAAATACTGACGGGGTGGCTTTTTCTGCTAGATATTTTGCATATGAAACGTAATGACATCTCATGATGCGGCCACAATGTCCCTCACCACCAATTTCTTCTTCTGTCCATCCCAAGGTGGGTGAGAATTTCACCCAGACTGATGTGGACCTGAACAAGATTCGCTACTCGCACACTACCCGTATGGGGGTCACCCAGGGCGACAGCTTCGTCTTCGTCCTGTCCGACGGTACCCACAGGCGTCACGAGGAGACGTTCGAGATCAAAGTGAAGAACTCCCGCAAGG
>QNZV01000037.1 GCA_003978395.1 Sulfurovum sp.
GACATTGCTGCTAGAGGAATTGACATACCTGAACTTCAAATGGTTATAAACTATGAACTACCTGAAGGCACCGATGATTTTACCCATAGAGTAGGACGAACAGGACGGGCTCAACATAAAGGTTCAGTTATCTCTCTTTTAACCATTCATGACTACAACACTTTTTCTAAAATAGAAAAAGATTTAAGATTAAATATCAAACGTGAAATTTATCAAGGTTTTGAACTAACCGATAAGCAACCCAGACAGAAACGACCTGTAAAAAAAACACTGAGAGAGAAAAAGGGGTATATAGATTACGATAAGAAACGAAAATATACCTATGCAGCTCAAAAAAAGAAAAAATCTGAACAGAAAAAGAAATAGCAATTATTAATTTCTTTATAAAATTTTAATGGTAAAATAGCTTCCTCATTTTACGATGTATTTAACTATAAATAAATTAGTATTCAATTCCATGAGACATTTTTTAAGTCTAAAAGATTTTACCAAAACTGAACTTTTAGAGATGATTACACTCGCTCAAAAAATAAAAGCCCAAACAAAGATGAAACATTTTGTACCCTATATGGAGCATCAAACACTTGGAATGATTTTTGAAAAAAGCTCTACTAGAACCCGTGTCAGTTTTGAGACAGGAATCTACCAACTTGGGGGAGTTGGTCTATTTTTATCGTCCAATGATATACAACTTGGTCGTGGCGAACCAATGAAGGATACAGCTAGAGTAATTAGTCGTATGCTCGATATGGTTATGATTCGTACCTTTGAACAGAGTAAGCTTGAAGAGTTTGCAAAATACTCTAAAGTACCTGTGATTAATGGATTAACCGACTCTTACCATCCCGTTCAAATTATGACTGATTACCTAACTCTAATAGAGTGTGGCATTGAAACTCCTATTGTAGCCTATGTAGGGGATGGAAACAACATCACTCACTCATGGTTAATGCTTTCTGCTATCTTAGGTTTTGAACTTAGAGTTGCTACTCCTAATAAATATGCTTGTGACCCAGAAATTGTTCAAGAGGCATTAGAGTTGGCAAAAAAAACGAATGCAAAAATCTCCTTTAGCTCTGACCCAAAAGTAGCTGTAGAGGGTGCAAATGTAGTAACTACAGACACATGGGTTTCTATGGGGCAAGAAGATGAGAAAGAGGAACGGCTTGAAGCTTTTAAAGGGTATATTGTAGATGAAGAGCTTATGTCTTTAGCTCAAGAAGATGCTCTGTTTTTACACTGTCTCCCTGCTTATCGTGACTATGAAGTTAGTGAAGAGACCTTTGAAAAACATGCTGATGTTATATTTTTAGAAGCAGAAAATCGGCTACATGCTCAAAAAGGAATAATGGTTTGGCTAGACCAACATCGAAATAGTTGATAAAAGACAATTAAAGATACGTTTAGTTACGCTAATATAAACACAAAAAAGGAAAAAGATTAAATGAGTAATATAGACTTTGAGAAGTTCTCAAAATATTCTAAACCAGGACCTAGATATACCTCGTATCCAACAGCATTAGAGTTTAATAATAATTTTAAATATGAGAGGTATCTTAGTTTTTTAGATAATTCTACAGAGAAGATTTCACTATATATTCACTTGCCATTTTGTCGCTCTGCGTGTTATTTTTGTGGTTGTAATGTCGTTTTTACCTCTAAAGAGGATAAACTTAGCCGTTATATTGAGTATCTAAAAAAAGAGATAGATATTTTAGCACAACATATTGATACCTCACGTGAAGTAATTCAATTTCACTTTGGTGGGGGAACACCAACCTATTATAAAGCCTTTGAACTTGATGAGATAGTGAGCTATGTAAAATCAAAGTTTACAAATTGGAGTAGTGAAGCAGAGATATCATGTGAGATTGACCCAAGATATTTTAATGAAGAGCAGATGAAAGTGTTTCAGAAGCATGGTTTTAACCGTATCTCTTTTGGAGTACAAGACCTTGATGATAAAGTGCAAAAAGAGATTCATAGAGTACAACCCCTACAGCTTACTAAAAATGCTGTAGAGTTAGCACGTAGATATGGGATAAACTCTATTAATACCGATTTTATCTATGGATTGCCCTATCAAACACTTGAAACTTTTAAGACAACACTGGAACTCTCTACTCAACTAAATCCTGATAGAGTGGCTGTTTTTAACTATGCCCATGTACCTTGGCTTATGAAAACCATGAGAAAATTTGATGAGACTACCCTCCCTACTCCTGAAGTAAAACTACAAATTTTTCAATACACCATTGATTTTTTTGAAAAGCATGGATATAAAATGGTAGGAATGGACCACTTTGCAAAACCTGAAGATGAACTCTTTGGAGCGATAGACAAAGGCGAACTCCATAGAAACTTCCAAGGCTATACTACAAAAGGTGGCTCAAACCTTGTAGGAATTGGACTTACAAGTATTGGCGAGGGTAGTCGATATTACGCTCAAAATACAAAAGATATGAAACTCTACGAAGAGGCACTCGATGCAGGTAGACTTCCTTTTGAACGAGGTGTAGAGCTGGATGATGATGATTTTTTAAGAAAATCTGTTATTATGGAGCTTATGGCAAACTTTTCCATTGATATGAGTCGTGTAGAAGAGGAGCATACTATTAAATTTGATGACTATTTTGCCGATGCACTTGATGCACTAAAAGAGTTTGAAGATGCAAATTTAATAACGATAGAGAATAATAAAATATCTGTAAGTGCTACAGGAACACTCCTTATTAGAAACATTGCCATGCCATTTGATGCCTATATGAAAAAGTATGCTCAGAGCAAAAAAACATTTTCTAAGACAGTTTAGGTATATTCAAAAATACGTAGAGTGTAATTACTATTACACTATCTACATAATATAAATATAAAGGTGTGATAGCAATCACACCCTACAGTGAGAAAACAATGACAAAAAAAGTAGAAGAGATATTTAATTTCCAAGAGACAACTGATGATTGTGTGATGTGTGGGAAGTGTATTCCTGTTTGTACCATCCACCAAGTAAATGCCGATGAAGTAACCTCTCCAAGAGGTTTTATTCAACTCTTAGGTCAATATCAACAAGGTAATTTAGAACTCGATAAAGATGCCAAGAATATTTTTGAAAGTTGTTTTTTATGTACCAACTGCGTAGATGTATGCCCTAATTCCCTACCAACCGATATGGTTATAGAAGAGGTTCGAGCTGATATAGCTGATAAATTTGGAATTGCATGGTTTAAAAAAGGAATCTTTTATCTATTAGAGCATCGTAAAGTAATGGACATTGTCATGAAATTTGGATTTATGTTCAAAACCTGTGCCTTGGCTCAAGATGAAAAAGATAGAGGATTACGAGCAAGATTTTCATTTCCTATGGTCAAAAAAGGGAGACTGCTTCCATCTATGTCAAAAATCAGTTTTTTAAATTCTCAACCTGAAGAGATTTTAGCTCCGAAACAAGATAAACCAAACATGCGTGTAGCTCTCTTTATTGGGTGTTTAGCAAACTATAATTATGTAGGAATAGGAGATAGTCTAGTAGAGATTTTAAAAGAGTTAAATATAGATATTTTTATTCCAAAAGAGCAACTCTGTTGTGGAGCACCTGCATATTTTACAGGGGCAGTTGATTCTGTTGAGCGTATGACAAAAGCCAATATTGAATATTTTGAAAGCTTTATGGATGAGTGCGATGCCATGCTGATTCCAGAAGCCACTTGTTCGGCAATGGTCAAACATGATTGGCAAGTCTTTTTCAAAAATCATAATATGCCAGAGTGGGAGGCAAGAGCCAAAAAAGTAGCCGAAAAGATATTTATGGCTACAGAGTGGCTAGATGACAATACCGAGCTTCAAGCACTGCTTAAGACAAAAGGAACATTTGATACCTCTGTAACCTACCATGACCCATGCCATGCAAAAAAGGTGCAAAATATTTACAAACAACCACGGAATCTACTTGCTCCAAACTATCCAATGATAGAGATGAGCGATTCAGACAGATGTTGTGGATTTGGTGGGGTTACCATGCAGACAGAGAAATTTCATTTTGCAGAGTTAGCAGGAAAACCAAAATCAGCAATGATTAAAGAGACAAAAGCCCATTATGTAAGTGCTGAATGTTCTGCTTGTAGAGTACAGTTGAGTGAAGCATTAAACAATGCAGAGGTAGAGACAATCTTTAAAAATCCATTGGAGTTGATTGCAGAGGCGTTAAAGAAAGAGTCATAGAGTACTAAACTCCACTAAAAACACCATCATCTACCAACCTAACCGAAGTTCCAAAATACTCATTGAGATTGCTTTCATTGAAGAATTTTTTAGAGCCTCCTTTAAAACCAATTGCTCCATTTTTAATATAGATAATATCATAACCCAAATGATAAGCTAGGTTTAAATCGTGGGTAATGATGATTTTGGAGGGTAAAATATTTGATTTGAGAAGAGCGTATATATCTCTACTTTTTTGTGGGTCCAAGTTTGCTGTGGGTTCATCAAAAATAGTTATTTTCGCATTATGTAAAATAGCTGTTGCCAACATAGTAAGCTGTTGCTCTCCAGAGCTTAACTCTTTACAAGGCTTATTTTTTAGATGCTCTAACTCCAAAAGTTTTAGCATATTTTTTGACTCTAATAGCGAGTGTAGTTTACTTAGATTGAGATACTCATCCAAGGTAATATACTCATCAAATATCTCTAGTTTAGCAGGAATATAGTTTATAAGTTTGGTTCTTATTTTACTCTCTATTTTATTTATATTTTTCCCTTGTAGAGTTACATTTGTCGAAAAAGTAATTCCACTAAGGAGTTTAGCCAATGTGGACTTACCTGCACCGTTTGAGCCTAAAATAATAAAGTTTTCTCTATTTTTTAGCTCAAAGTTTATATTTTTTAAAATATTAGAGCTGTAATTTTCTATTTTTAACATGATTATCTCTTTCTATTAATATATTGACTCTCACATTTTTGAAATATGAGAGTATTCAGAGTGACATTTTAATATGTTAATTTAACTCCTGCATAAACGGCTCTTGGGCTACTTGCGTAACCATTAACTGTTTGGTAATATTTATCTGTAATGTTATCAACTTTTCCATAAACACTCATATTTTTGTTTACTTCATAGTTGGCTGTAAAATTAGCAACCGTATATTTTCCTGTCTGTTGCCCCTGTTTATTGGCTTGGTCAAAACGCTCCCCAATATAAGTACCATTAAGACCTAGATGAACATCTTCAATACCATAATAATCAACAGCAAATTTAAATGTCTCTTTTGCTCTTCGTGCTAACTCTTGACCTTTGGTATTTTTTGCATCTAAATTGGTGTAGTTTAGAGAGACTAATACATCATCATTAACTTCTGTTTGGTAAGCTACTTCAATCCCTTTTAATTTAGAGTCTCCTTCTATATTCTGATAACCTCCTCCAATATACGTTCCATCTGCATCATATTTTGCTTTGTAATCAATCATCTTTTTGATACTATTATTAAAGTAAGTTACTTTCACATCTTTATATCCTATGGTTACATCATACCCTTTTGTATCCTCTGGTGTTAGATTTGCATTTCCTGAATAAGGGTCAAATAGATTATAATGAGTAGGTACATTATATCCAGTACCGTAGTTAGCAGAAGTAGTTAAACCTTCAATTGCTGAATGAATATGCTTAACTCCTATTTTACCTGTTGTCTTGTTATCAAATTTATTGTAGTTATCGTGTCTTATAGATTCTGTTAATAGGGTTGTTCCCCCCATTAAACCTTCAAACTTATTACTATTGGTTAAGAACAAAGCTTTATTATTATATTTCTTCTTAATAAAGTTTTTATCTTCAAAACTTTTATACTCTCCACCCCAAACAACAAAATTCTCTTTTCCATAAGGAACTTTTGAGGTTAATCCATACTCTTTTGTTTCGCCATCAAAATTTTTAGAGAATGCAGATTGAGGATAGTAACGACTAAAGGTTGATTTCTTTGCAAAAATATCTACTTCGTTAAAGCTATCTACATGATTAAAGTTTACAGAACTTAATTTTGTTTTGCTTTTTGCATCATATTGGCTATTAGGATTAAAAGCAAAGGTTTTAGGGTCATAGGCATCAGCTTGAGTCGAAGAGTCATTAATAATATGTGTAAAATCTAGTTTATTGGTTGCATTAATTTGAAACCCTGCTTGTAGGTTGGTACTTTTATTACTGTATCCATCATCTTCAAGGTTTTCTAATTTAGAAGCTCGTGGAGCAACAGCTGAAAAACCTTTTGTATTAATATTAGTATGCGTTGCTTTTAAATAAAATTTATCATTTTTATAAGAGATATTTGCTTGAGATTTAGTTGTATCAAAACTACCAAACTCTTGTGATGCACCAAAGTGTAGACCTTTTTGTGCTTTTTTAGTGATGATATTAATCACTCCTGCACTAGCATCAGCTCCCCAAATACCTGATTGAGCCCCTTTGATAACTTCTATCTGTTCAATATCACTAATCATCATATGAGCAAAAGGTGCTCCTGATAGACCCGAAACATCGTTGTATCGTATTCCATCAATTAAAACCAATGTTCGTTTAGAATCAAATCCTCTTAGATAAATATTACTTGTTTGACCAATTCCTCCATTTGAATTAAACTCAACCCCTGCTAATGAATTTAGCGCTTCTATAACAGTTGTATAGTGCCGTTCTTCAATCTCTTGTGCTGTAATAATATTTATGTTTGATGTTACATCTTGTAACTTTTGATTAGACTTAGTTGCAGAAGTTACTGTAATATCTTCAAGTCTATCCTCTGCAATGAGGTCTGCTGTGAGCAATAGCGTTGTAATTAGGCTCAGTTTTATTGTGTTGTTCATTTTATTCCCTTATTATTATAATGTTGTATGGTGTAATTTATCTTAAATAGTAGGCGTGCAGATAGGGAGGAGATGTTTTATACTCTTGATATTCAAAAGCATGCTTATGATATTGATGATTTGTGTCAATAATAGACAACTTAAAGAACGTTGAATACATAGCAATAATTACTAGTGAAAAATAACGTCGTTTATACCCATTTAGATACTTCATATAAGCATATTACTTAAATAGACTTAGAGTTACTATTTTTAGCTTTTAGATTTTAGTTTCTATAAGCTATAATAATCCCAATTGATACTTAGGGAGTAGATTTGATAAAAAGTTTTATTTTACGAATCTTAATACTTTTTTTCTCTTTTTTTACTTTTGCATATCCTGCAAAAGTAAAATATTCTACTTGGGAAAAAAGTTTAAATTTTGAGAAATATCTTGAACAACATGATATTTCCAAGAATATTTTAGAAACATTGGATGAAGAAGATGCCCTTTTGGTATCAGATATAGAGAAAAATCAAAAATTTTATGAATTAATTGCATCTAATGGTGTTCTACTTCAAGCTCTTATTCCTGTAGGTGAAGAGTTACAACTTCATCTGCGTAAAACATATGAGGGGTATGAACTCAAAGTTATTCCTATTTCCTATCAAAAAAACACCTATTTTACACTTCTTTCTGTAGATAAAAATCCTCATGATGATATTGTTTTTAAAGTTAAAAATATACGTTTAGCAAATGAGTTTACACGATTGTTAAAACATTCTGTAAATTTTAGAGGTATTCAAAAAAATGATAAATTAGCAATTATCTATACTCAAAAAATGCGTTTAGGTCAACCTATAGGTATACCTAATATTAAAGTAGCCATGATTGAATCTCATAAAAAGAAGCATTATATTTTTAAATATAACGATGGAAAGTATTATGATGAAGAGGGGGAAGAGTTAATTAAAAAGTATATGAAAAAACCATTAAATCATATACGTATTACTTCAAGCTTTACCAAACGACGTTTTCATCCTATTTTAAAACGATGGAAAGCACACCATGGAACAGATTTTGGAGCTAAGAGAGGAACACCCATTTTAGCAGTAGCAGATGGAGAAGTTATATTCTCAGGAAGAATGGGAGGATATGGAAATGTTATTAAGATTCAACATACAGACGAGTACATGACACTGTATGCCCATCAGAGTAGATTAAAGGTTAAAAAAGGTACATTTGTAAAACAGGGAGAAATTATTGGGTATGTTGGAAGTACAGGTCGAAGTACAGGTCCTCATTTACATTTTGGATTATATAAAAACAATAGACCAATAGACCCTATGCGTTTGGTTAAATTTTCATCCAATGGATTAAAAGGAGAGGATAAAGAAGCCTTCTTAAATCGAAAAAGAAAATATACAAAAATCATTAATACCATTTTTGATAAAAAAATGCCATCTTATGTATGGAATACAATTGATAAATTGGCAGTTCTTCCTAAAATGAAAAAATATTATAAAAGTAGAGGTTGGTAGTGAAAAATATAATAGAAGAGTTTAAATTAGAACCTTTGAAAAAAGCAAATTTTGTAGAGACAGCATTAGCTACATATATTCAAAATGGAGTAAAAAAATCTTGGGAAGTTATTAAATCTCATGATTCTCTTGCTATTTTGATTTATCATAAAGAGAGAGAAGCATTTATTTTAGTAAAACAATTTCGACCACCCGTATATAGACATGATGGTATTGGGATGAGTACCGAATTGTGTGCAGGAATTATTGATAAAGAACTCTCTATAGAGCAGATAGCAATTGAAGAGATAGATGAAGAGTGTGGGTTTAAAGTCTCTTTAGAAAATTTAGAACGCATCACTAAAGTAAATAGCTCTGTAGGAACAGCAGGTACGTCTCAAACTATTTTTTATGCAGAAGTTGATGAATCTATGAGAATAAGCAATGGAGGAGGAATAGATGATGAGATGATAGAAGTCATAGAACTCCCTACCTCTGAAGCGAAAACATTTATGTTTGATGAATCACAAGTCAAAACTACAGGGCTAATGTTTGCTTTTATGTGGTGGTTTGATAAATATTCATAAAATATACTATAAGATAACTTTATATGTAAAATTATTGTAATAAGAGTTAGAAAATTAAGTAATAAAAGAGAAGAAATTCAAAGAGGCAGCGACCTACATTCCCAATCCAGACAGGATAAGTATTATCGGCGATGGGAGGCTTGACTTCTGGGTTCGGAATGGAGCCAGGTATAACCCTCCCTCTAAACCCACCTCTAAGAAATCT
>QNZV01000007.1 GCA_003978395.1 Sulfurovum sp.
AAGCAGCAGGACCAAAGAATGATTCATTTGCTTCAAGAGCAGGACAAGAGTAGTGACAAGCACCACACTGAATACATAAATCAGAGTCTAAGAAGTTATTAAACTCTGCAATACTCTGTTTTGTCTCATGTGTTGGATGTGGCTCAACATCAGCAACAACATAAGGTTTAACGGCTGCATGTTTTTCCCAAAAGTCTGATTTATCAATAATCATATCTTTTACAGCACGTTTTTTAGAACTTGGGTCTAAAGTAATCTCATTATTAAATAAGTCAAGAAGTTCAATAGCATTTTGCTTACATGCAAGAACAGCTTTTCCATTAACTTTAATGGCACATGCTCCACAAATACCATGACGACAAGAACGACGATAAGAGAAAGAGCCATCATGTTCCCATTTGATTTTGTTCATAAGGTCAAGAATCAATTCATCTTTTCCGACTTCCATGGTATAACTTTTATAAGATGGAAGATAGTCAGTTTCGGCATTAAATCTAAATGCCTTTATAGTTACTTTACGTGTATTGTTCATCATTACCTCCTTAATATTTTCTTTCCATTGGCTCAAATTTACCTTGAACTACTTCGCCCCACTCATGAGTCATATTAAAATCTTTGTCCATGTATGCATAGGTATGTTTCATGAATTTTTCGTCATCTCTTGTTGGGAAATCTTCACGGTAATGACCACCACGACTCTCTTCACGGTTCAATGCACCATAAACAATAAATTTAGAGAACTCCAACATATGACCAAGCTCTGTAGCCTCTTGTAAGTCGGTATTGAATGTTTTTGATTTATCATCAATTCTAATATTTTTAAATCTTACAAGAAGAGTATTTATTAGTTCAAGTTGCTCCTCTAAAGACTCTTTTGTTCTAAAGACACCAGCATTTTTAGTCATACCATTTTGTAACTCTTCTCTAAGAGCTGGAACTCTCTCTGAACCATTTGAACGAATAAGTGTTTTCATCTCATTAATACAAGCATCTGCATCTGATAGACTTGCAGGACGTAGTTCAATACCTTCATCAAGGGTTTTAACCATATTTTCCCCTGCATGACGACCAAATAGTAACGCTTCAAGTACAGAGTTAGCACCCAATCTATTTGCACCATGTACAGATACACAAGAACACTCTCCAGCAGCAAAGAAACCTTCTACCATTTCTGTAGGAGACTTACGCACTTGACAGTTAATATTGGTTGGAATACCACCCATAGAGTAGTGTGCCGTTGCAGAGATATGAATAGGCTCTTTAAGCATA
The DNA here is from genome assembly GCA_003978395.1 of Sulfurovum sp. Lineage (GTDB taxonomy): Bacteria > Campylobacterota > Campylobacteria > Campylobacterales > Sulfurovaceae > UBA1140. The sequence continues at coordinate 1,270 of QNZV01000007.1, forward strand.
TCTTGCCCTTGGAATGCAATTGCAAGCTCTCTAAGCTCTGGAAGTTTTGTCAAAATAATTTCTGGGTCAAGGTGTGTTAAGTCAATATTTACCGATTGACCATCTTTACCAACACCTCTACCTTGACGAACCTCTTCCATAATGGCACGGCTTACAACATCACGAGATGCAAGTTCCATAGCATTAGGAGCATACTTTGTCATAAAACGTTCACCTTCGCTATTGAAAAGACGACCACCTTCTCCTCTGGCTGCTTCAGAAATGAGTACACCTGAACCACCAAGTCCACTTGGATGGAACTGTACAAACTCCATATCTTCTAACGGAAGACCATGACGTGCAACAATAGAGAGTGAATCTCCTGTATTTGCATGTGCATTTGAGTTAAATCTAAATGCTCTTCCGTGTCCACCTGTAGCAAACATTGTTACTTTTGCATTAAAAATAGCAGGTTTAGAGTTTCTAATATCATAGGCTACAACTCCTGAAACTTTACCATCTTCATAGATAAGGTCAGAACAGTACCACTCATCAAATACTTCAATTCCTGCTCTATCTGCTTGTTCGTATATAGTCTGAAGAAGTGTTAACCCTGTTCTATCTTTTGCATAACATGCACGTGGTTTAGATTGTCCACCAAAAGGACGAATAGCAATATCGCCATCTTTATCACGTGAAAATACTGCACCCATTCTTTCAGCCCAACGAATGGTTTCTGGTGCTTTTGAACACATGAACTCAACACAATCTTGATCTGCAAGGTAGTCAGAACCTTTGACTGTATCAAACTCATGAAGTTCGGTAGAATCATCTTTTCCTAGTGCTGCATTAATTCCACCTTGAGCCGCTCCTGAGTGGCTTCGTAGTGGGTGTAGTTTTGTAATAACTGCCGTCTTCTTTCCTGCTTCTGTTAGCTCTTTAGCTGCTGCTAACCCAGCTAACCCAGCTCCAACAATTACAGCGTCATATTCGTAGATTTTAACATCCATTCTGCCATTTCCTTTAAAAAAAGAAACATAAAGTTTCTAAGAATTTGTTAAGATTATATTCATAAGCTTATTACAAGCTATTGAATGCAAAACTATAGCACTTAATAGAGTTAATTATGTTACAATTTTTCCACTAATATTAAAGGTTAAGTGTGAATAAAGAAGATTATTTAATAAGTAAAATAAGTTCATCTTATGTAGGAGATGATGGAGCTGTGGTAGATAATAGGGTCTATAGTATGGATGCTTTTTTTGAGAATGTACATTTTAAAAGAGATTGGATGAGCTTGTCACAGATAGCAAGAAAAGCAATGCTTGTAAATCTCTCTGATGCTATTGCTATGAATGCTAAACCATTGTATGCTTTGGTAACACTTTCTCTCCCTAAAAATATTGATGTGCAAGAGATAGATGAGATAGTTGAATCGTTACATAAAGTAGCAAAAGAGTATAGTTGTGAGATTATAGGTGGAGATACCATAGCAGGAGAACGGCTTGACTTTACTATTACTATTATCTCTCAAACAGACAATGCATTAACAAGAAAAGGTCTACAAGAGGGAGATTTTTTAGCCTATACAGGAACACTAGGAGAGAGTAAACGAGATTTGAATAGACTTTTTAATGGAGAAAAGATTTCTAGTAGTTCAAAATTTATAGAGCCAATTCTCAGAAAAGAGTTTATAGAAAAAGCAAGAAAATATCTACGAACAGGAATGGATATTAGCGATGGACTCTTTTGTGATACCAACAAAATGTTAAAAATGAATGATATGGGATTGAGTCTATTAGAAGAGATTAGTGATGAGGTAGGAAGCAGTGGAGAAGAGTACGAGATGTTGGTCTCTTTTGCACCAGAATATTATAAAAAAATTATTGAAATAGCTAAAGAGACAAATACGCCTTTAATTATTTTTGCTAAAGTATCTAATAATAAGTTTTATTTCGGTTGTTCAAATCATCATTTTTAATAATATTATAAATTTAACTTTAAATAATAATAAAGTATATAAAAAAACGACACTACTTATATTTATATAAGTTATATTATGTTAATATTCTACCTTGTCTACTTGTCTAAAGGAAGAGGATTTAAAAATGAAAAAAAATAATTATAAAAAAGTAGTACTATTAGGAGTAATAACTCTTAGTATAATTTATTTTTATCTATCTGCAGAAAAGAGATCTTCTTTAGATTTCAATCAAAGTTTTATTTTTAATAGTATGAAAAATAAAACTTTTAATATAGAGGTTACTAAAAAACATTTTAAAGTCAAAGAGCTAAAGGGAAAAGTTGTTTTTGTAAAAGTTTTTGGTTGGGATTGTCAATATTGTAAAAAAGAGATACCTGAACTTATTCAATTAAAAAATAAATTTAGAACAGCCTTTGATATAATTGCTATCGAGTCTCAACACCATTCAAATGAAGAAAATCTCAACCTTATAGAAAAAAATCATATTAATTATCATATTGTCAATGGAGATAGACAAAAGCATTTTCTTGATTATCTAAAAGAAGAGTATAAATGGGAAGGGATTATCCCTATGACAATAGTGATTGGTACTGATGGTCAAGTTTTGGCATTTGAAGTTGGACACAAGTCGTACAGTTTAACAACACTTCTTCAAACAACACTTCAACTGATAACTAAAAAAGCAGTATCTTATTGATAAAGGAGAAAAGTAAAGATGAAGTATCAGCTACTAATGCTATTGTCTTTCATAACCATATTACTATTTACAGGTTGTGAAAAAAGTGAAGAAGAGCATGAGAGTAATAATAGTCCTATTGTAATTAATCAAATAGAGCAAAATATTACTAATAAAGAGACCAGTTTGGGTTGTCAAAACAAGAATGACAATGACTCAAAAGAGTGTACAGAGGAAGAGGTAGAATCTACTAATTTTATACTTCGTACATTAAAAAGAGATTTGGAAAATCAGAAAGAGAGTAATATTGGTACCATAAGAGAACGTCTTACTATTTCATTAAAAGAGATAGGAGAAGAGGCGAATGAAAAGAGTACATTAAAAGAGAATTTAGAAGCTTTAGTCAATGAACTTAGTGAAAATAAGAAAAAAAGTTTAGAGGATTTTGTTAATCACATTGATGAGTTTAAAAGAGTAGATGAAAATATATTGAATACTTATTCTAATGATAAAAAAATTTCTACAATAAAAGATGAGTTAAAAACCTTGATTTCAAAAGAGGATTCAAAGGTAAAATCAAAAGTTGTAAAAAAAAGATTAGAGAGACTAATTGCTGATGCAACTCAGTCTAAAAAGGATTTAGCTCAGACAGAAAAGAGTCTTGAGCAATTGGTAAAAGAGGTAGAAGATAGAAATCTCCCATCTGTAACAAAATTTGCTAATGCTATTATAGAGGATGTATCTAGTAAAAAAATCAGTATTGTAAAAGAGGATAATGAGTATCTAATCATCAAAGTAAAAGAGGGAGATAATCTCTCTTTGTTGGCAAAAAGATATTATAACAATGCACGTAAATATAAACTTATTTATGAGGCAAATAAAGATAAGATAAGTTCAGACTATGAGATTTATCCAGGCTCAGAACTTTTCATACCTAAAATTTAAAAAAGGAGTAAGTGATGAAAAATAATAAGATGATGATAGGTCTAATGTTGTTAGCTAATATTTTAGTTGCAGGTAATGTAAATATTACAGAAGAGTTGGAGTATGTTGTTATTCATGATGGAGATAAAGAGATTAAAATAGAGAGAATTCAGGATGTAAAACATAGGTTAACGTCTGATTTTAGTAAAACCTCAAGAGAGTGTCCACCCTTTTGTGTACAACCTATGAGTATAGGAGATGTAAGAACCATTGGAGAGCTTGAGGTGTTAAAATATATTAAAGCGATGGAAACAGATGATTCGGATACGCTCTTAATTGATGCTAGAACAAAGGATTGGTCACGTAATGGAACTATTCCTAGCTCAATTAATTTACCCTTTACTATGATTCAGAAGGATAGTAAATATCTTAATAAAATTCTTAATCTTTTAGGTGCTAAAGAAGAAAATGGAAAGTGGAATTTTAATAAAGTACCAAGTATGATAATTTTTAGTAATGGTCTATGGGATGCTCAGGCTACAAAAGCAATTAAAAGTCTCGTCGCATTAGGTTGTCCTGAGGATAAAATTTTATACTATCGTGGTGGTATGCAGAGCTGGAATATCCTTGGGCTAACAGTTGAATAAAAAGGAAAAAAAGAATTATGTTTATAAAAAAAATAACTATTCTACTCTTGTTGGGATTATCTTCTCTTTATGCTAAAAACGACTTGATGATAGGTCTAGTTGATATTGTTAATGAGGCTGAAGAGAAAAAATCAGAAGATAAAAAAGTTCTAAATTATCTATTTAAACAGAGAATGCGAACACAATGGATAGCAAGAGATGCTCTTTTAATTACGATGGACTTTAATAGTAGTTTTTATCAAAAAGAGATGCTACAAAAGGCGGATGCTTTTAATAAAAACCTTAATAGTCTATTAGATAGCAAAAAAGATATAGAAAAAGCAGAAAAAAAAGATTCAAATTTTACAGAAACAATAAAAGATTTAAATGCTACATGGAGATTTTTTTATGAGAGTGTAAAAAAAATATCAAAAAACTCTAAAGATAAAGAGGCATTAAAGTTTATTGAAGAGAACAATATAAAACTTTTAAATGATATATCTTATATTGTTACTAGTTTTATCAAATCATACCATAGTAAAAACAAACTAGAAGCCTCTATGGAGCATACTAAAAGTATATTGTATACACAAGTTGGAAAGCCTAGAGTCTATATTTCAAAGTTGATTAAAGAGAGATTTTTAGTTAATCAAAATATGAAAAAAGAATCGAATCAAAAAAAATTAGAACAGAGTATCAAAGATATGGATAGATTAATGAAAGCTCTAAAAGATGGAGATAAGATATTAGAGCTTCATGGAACAGAAGATAGACAAATTTTAGAAAAAATGGATATTGGTCAAAAAATTTGGGAAGAGATAAAGAATTTTGTCCAAAAGAAAAAACTAACAGAGAAAGATATTATAGCTCTTGTTAAAAAGAATGATGATTTTATAAAAGCTCAAACAGAGGTTGTAAAATTAATAAGAGCTTCAAATGATAATTAATGGTCGATTTTATCGACCATTACCATAATTTTATTATGCTGTTAGCTCTTTCAAACTCTCTTCACAAGCTCTAATCGCCTCTTCAATCATCTCATCACTAGTAGCTACAGATATAAATCCTGTTTCATACGATGAACATGCCAAGTAAACCCCTTTTTCTAACATCTTTCCATGAAACTTTCCAAAAAATTCAGAGTTGTTTTCTAGTGCATCATCAAAATTTTTAACCACTTTATCTGAAAAGTAGAAACCAAACATTGAACCACGAACATTGGTAACCATTGGAATATTTAATGCATCTGCTGAGGCTTGAAAACCTTGCATAAGTCTTTTTGCTCTTTTTTCTAAAGTAGTATAAATGGTTGGGTCTGCTTTTAATTTTTTCAGACTTGCCAATCCTGCAGCCATTGCTACTGGGTTTCCTGAAAGTGTTCCTGCTTGGTAAATTGGTCCTTCTGGAGAAAGCTCTGCCATTATCTCTTTTCGTGTTCCAAATGCACCAACTGGCATACCTGCACCAATTACTTTCCCAAGGGTTACAATGTCTGGTTTTACCGAACCGATTCCTTGGTAACCTCTGATTGATGCTCTAAATCCACTCATGACTTCATCAAAAATCAATAATGCTCCATGCTTGTCACATAAGGCTCTAAGCTCTTCTAAAAATGTTTCATCAGCAGGTACTAATCCCATATTTCCTGCAATTGGTTCTATAATAATAGATGAAACACCATTTTCACTCTGCTCAAAACATTTTTTTACTGACTCTATATCATTATAGGTAGCCAAGAGTGTATGTTTGGTCAAATCAGCAGGAACTCCTGGGCTAGATGGGCTTCCAAAGGTTGCCATTCCTGAACCTGCTTGAACTAAAAGTGAATCGGCATGACCATGATAACATCCTGTAAATTTAATGAAATCATCTCTTTTTGTGTACCCTCTTGCCAAACGAATAGCAGACATTACAGCCTCTGTTCCAGAGCTTACAAAACGTACTTTTTCGATACTCTCAAAGATCTCAACTATTTCGGTTGCCAAATCTGTCTCATTTAGTGTTGGCGCTCCAAAACTTAACCCTTTTTTTACAGCTTCTATGACTGCTTTTTCCACATCTTTGTCTGCATGACCCAAAATGAGTGGCCCCCAACTCTGTACGAAATCTATATATCGGTTTCCATCAATATCAATCAAATGACCACCTTCGCCACGCTCTATAAATACAGGTGTTCCACCAACCGATGAGAATGCTCTAACAGGAGAATCAACACCCCCAGGGATTACTTGATACGCCTCTTTAAATGCTAGTTTACTTTTATTGTAACTCATTAATATCTATCCTTTTTATCCAAAATAAATTTTTTTTGATTATACTGTTTTTAAATTATTATCGTGGAATATTATGAGATTTTTTATTGCTTTTTTCATTTCATTGTTAATCTATACCTTACTTTTATGGCTTTATATTACAAAACTTTCAGATATTAAGCATTTTCCAAAGAGAAAGAGTGAACATATTATAAAGATTGATATTAAAAATATTCCTATTATTAAAGAGAAAGTAAAACCTAAAATTCAACCTATTGTTCATAAAAAGAGAATTATAAAAAAAGAGATTATCAAGAAGAAGATTAGAAAAAAGAAAACTATTCAGAAAAAGCATATCCGAAAAAAAGTGATTAAGAAAAAGAAAATAATTAAAAAGAAGCCTAAAAAAATAGTGAAGAGGCTAATTAAACAAAAGAGAGTAGTTATTGAACCAGAACCTATTATAGACAATAATTTACTGATGCAATCTTTTGAAGTATTAGAACCTATACGTGAGGTTCAAAAACCTGTTGTCAAAAAAGAAGATGAGAGTTTATCCTCTTTTTTAGGGACACCTTCTAGGAATATAAGCCAAAATAGAGACTATCCAACTAGAAAGATTCAAAAATTATACGGTTCTACTTTTCATGGATTTACTACTAGACAAAAGAAGTTTATCGAAGAAAATTTAGATACTATTCAGTCGATTACCCAAAGAGTATTGACTCAAAGAGGTTATCCCGAAGGGGCAGGGAGAACACAACAAGAGGGAACAAATGTTATCTCTTTTAATCTTCATCCCAATGGTACTATCTCTGATTTACGCTTAAAAACACGTATTGGATATAGGGCTTTAGATGATAATACGCTCTCTTTAATTAAAACAGCTTATCGAGAATATCCTTACCCTAGTACTACTACACGGATTATTTTTTACGTTACCTACTCTATTTATGGATATTGAGTCTCTATCCTAACGTCTCTTTTACTGAAATTCAGTTATAATTTCAACAATTATACATAGAAGGACAGACAATGGGTAGAGCGTTTGAATACCGTAAAGCAGCAAAAATGAAGAGATGGGGGGCGATGTCTAAAATTTTCCCTAAATTAGGAAAA
>QNZV01000021.1 GCA_003978395.1 Sulfurovum sp.
AATAAAAAATATTATTAGAATAGTTACTTTTTATCTAAAAGAGAGGGTAACGAATAATTAAGAACTGTAACAAATAATCAAATTATTTAAAGCTTTTAACTGTATTACATTTATATATAAATTTTATAATCATTATTTATATATTATATACTAAAATAAAGAAGGGACAAGAATGTCAAAATTGGAATCACAAAGTCATCAATATACACCTTATGAGCAAATTGATAAAGAGCAATTAAAAAGAGATATTGAAGATGCAAAAGCAACTATTGGAGAACCAACTCAAGAGGATTTTCAACATCTTCTAAAAATGGAACGATGGGGAAGAATGTTTACCTTTTCAGGGTATTTTTTAATTCTTGCTCTCTCAGTAGCAGAACTTACATTAGGAGGTCTATCTTCGGCTATTTTTTGGCCTATAGCACTTCTTTCTGCACTCTTTATTAGTACGGGAAATATCGGTAGATGGGCAAATGTTACCCACCCTATTTTACATGGAGCATATGATAAAGTTCCTAATATACCTGCTAAATACACTAAAAAATTCTATGCTAAAGGTGCAAGAAGACATCTTGACTGGCTCGATTGGATAACTCCTGATGCTTGGTCGTATGAACATAATATTATGCACCACTACCATTTGGGTGAAGCTGATGACCCTGATAATGTTGAACGAAACATGCAATGGCTTATTCAATCAAAAACACCAATGTGGCTCAGACGTGTTTTTGTTTATATTTTTGCAGGAACATGGAAATTTACCTACTATGCACCAAATACTCTAAGAATTTTACAAAATAAAAAGCTCAAAGAGGAGAATAAAAAAGAGATTCTTGATTATGAGTATGACCCTCGTACTCCTTTTGGCTTTGAACTTTGGTGGAACTACTATATCCCTTATGCAGCAATTAAATTTATTCTTATTCCTGCACTCTTTTTACCTCTTGGGGTTGGAGCTGTTATAAATGCTCTTATTATTGTGTTAATTGCTGAGTTTTTTACAAATTTACACTCATTTTTAGTGATTGTACCAAACCATTCAGCAGAAGATATATACATGTTTAACAAACCCTACAAAGGGCATGGAGAGTTCTATCTTCGTCAAATTATGGGTTCTGTAAACTACAATACAGGTTCAGATGTTATAGATTACGCACATGGTTTTCTTAACTATCAAGTAGAGCATCATCTATTTCCAGATATGCCTTTAAGTTTTTATCAGAAAACACAACCTTTAGTTAAAGAAATTTGTAAAAAACATGGTTTAGAGTATAGACAAGAATCTGTATTTAAACGTATGAGTATGACCATTGACCTTATGATTGGAAAAACAAAATTACTTAGAGTTGACGGAATTTAAGAAAACTATTATAATTAAGGATTAATCTTTAACAAGTATAATCCTATCCATAATCGGTAGATTTAAGTAGATAAGTCTACCTCTTAAGGAAAATAATGAAAAAAATTATACTCTTAGTTCTAGCAACCTATAGCCTCATGGCAAACACCCTTCCACAACGTATTGAAACAACCATAAAAAGCATTCATAGAGATACCATTCAACTTGCACAAAATGTACCCGCAGGGATGTCGGGTCTGATTGTTCATGATTATGGAAATGGTCTATCTGCTATTACGCACTCTGTTATTAGTACCCAAAATGGAAATGCTAAAATATTACCCTATAGAGCCATTTTGCATGAAAATATACCTACCGTTAAGACAGAAGCAAAAGTAAATGATAAAGTTATTTTAGGTAATTTTTACAACAATGCACTACTAATTGCTCCTAATGAACAAATCTACAGTAACATTACCAAAAGATTTCATAAAACATGGATTCATCCAGATGCGTATGCACTTCAATTTATGAGTGAAGAGGCTTCTGAAATCTCTTTAAGCAGTTTACAAAAATTTGCTATCAAGAATCAAATAGGATTAGTACTTATTGCAACCCAAACAGAACTGCTTATTCTCGACCCTATTAGTAAAAAATTCTTAGGTCAAAAACAGATTAATGAAACAGCTACAAAGGCGATGAAACCATTCTTTTCACGTTTTGAACAGATGGATGTATCTAACTTTGGCTTTTCAAAGATTAAACTAAAAGCGTACTACACAGCAATCCAAGATTTAAAACAGTAAAAGAGAGAGAAAATGATAGATAAAAAACATTTAGATAGATTTATAAATATCGTAGGAAAAGAAAATATTTACGATGACAAAGCCCACATGATTGCATACAGTTATGATGCTACACGAACCCATTTTGAACCAGATGCTGTAATTTTTCCACGTCATGAAGAGGATGTAAGTAAAATTTTAAAATATTGTAACGATAACCTTATTATCATCACAGCACGTGGTGCTGGTTCTGGTTTTACAGGTGGTGCATTACCTGCAAATGGTGGTATTATCTTAGCTATGGAAAAACATATGAACAAGATTTTGGAAATTGATACTGAAAATATGGTAGCCGTGGTTCAACCAGGGGTTATTAATATGGATTTACAAAAGCATGTTGAAGAGCTTGGACTCTTTTATCCACCAGACCCTGCTAGTGAAGAGTACTCGACACTTGGTGGAAATGTTAGTGAAAATGCAGGTGGAATGCGTGCTGCAAAATATGGAATTACCAAAGATTATGTTATGGCTCTTCGTGCTGTGCGTACCAATGGAGATGTTATTCGAGCAGGAAAACGAACCATAAAAGATGTAGCAGGATACAACACAGCAGGTATTTTAATTGCCAGTGAAGGAACACTAGCTGTTCTAACAGAACTGACTCTAAAACTGATTCCAAAGCCAAAATACAAAAAAACCTATATGGGAATCTTTCCAAGCGTTGACAATGCGATGAATGCCGTTTTCAAATCGCTTTCAGCAGGTGCAAATCCTGTGGCTATGGAGTTTTTGGACAAGTTAGTTATTGAAGCCCTTATTCAAAAACTGGGTGTTGATTTACCAACAGAAGCAGGTGCTGTTTTGGTAGGAGATGTTGATGGAAATGTACCCGAAGAGGTAACTTTTCAACTAGAAACGTTAGAGAAATCATTCAAAGAGAATGGTGCAACTCAATTTAAAATTGCACAAAATGACAATGAAGCCAAAGAGCTTTGGTATGCACGAAAAAATGCTTCTCAATCCATTACAATTTTTGGAAACAAAAAACTCAATGAAGATATTTCTGTACCTCGTTCAATGTTGCCAAAAGCATTAAAAGCCATCTATGCTTTAGGAGATAAATATGGATTTAAGATACCATGTTTTGGTCATGCAGGAGATGGAAACATTCATGTAAATGTGATGATTGATATTTCTCAGATTGATGAGGGTCATAAGTGTATCGAAGAGATATTCCAACTTGTTGTAGATATGGGTGGAACACTAAGTGGAGAGCATGGAATAGGCACATCAAAAGCTCCATTTATGGATATTGCATTTAACGATAAAGAGCTTAATCTCTTTAAAGACATCAAGAAGTCATTTGACCCCAATAATATTTTAAATCCAGGAAAGATGGGTCTATAAAATGAAAATTATTAAAGCCTATCTTATTTTAATATTTGTTACTTTTACACCTTTAATGGCTGTTGATTATACTAAAAAACCTCAAGTAAAAAAATTTATGCACAGCATGCAATATAAATATGGCTTTAAAAAGAAAACCCTTGATATGTGGTTTAAAAATGTTCGTAAAAATAGCTATATTAGACGACTAAGACAAGGCTTATATTGTGGTGGTGGTCGTTGTCGTTCAATGGGAAGCTGGGATATATACTATTTTGAATTTAATAAACGCGTTGGGGGTGGTATCTATTTTATGAATAAATTCAAAAAAACACTCAAACGAGCCTATAAAAGATATGGAATTCCTCCTGAATACATTACTGCTATTATTGGTATAGAGAGCAACTATGGTGTTATGCGTGGAGACTATTTTGTGTTTGACCGTTTGGTTCATCTCTCTTTTGATAAAAATGATAGACGAGCCAAGTTTTATAGAAAACAACTCAAAGCACTCTTACGACTTTCAGCAAGAGAAAAAATAGACCCAAAAGATATTCGAGGCTCTTCCTCTGGAGCTATCGGCTTGGCTCAATTTATTCCCACTACCTACAAATCTTTTGCCGTAGATTTTAACAAAGATGGAAAGAAACAGATGAATAACGTAGTTGATGCCATTGGAAGTATTGCCTATTATCTCAAACGTCACCATTGGAGAAAAAATGAAGATGTAGCCGTTAGAGTAAAATATAAAGGAAACCGTTTTGATGCCCTACCTACAGGATATAATCATACCTATTATAGAAAAGATTTAGAGGGGATAACACCAAGAGGTAAATTTAATTATAAAGGGAAAGTAAGCCTTATTAAACTAGAAAGGCATCGTTGGGATGAACTTTGGTATGGTGGAAAGAACTTTTATGTTATTACCCGATACAATCATAGCTCATATTATGCAATGAGTGTCCATCTCTTGGCTCAACAGATTAAAAAAGCCTATAAAAAACGTTACCATAAATCTATTTTTTAACCAACCAAGAGAAAGTAAAGGCAGAAGTAAAAAAGACTAAAACAGCATAAATAGTCCAAATAATAGGAAACGAGATTCCCTTTAAACCTTCTGCTCCAGCAACAACAGAGACCATCCATAAGTTGGGCATAATTACAATAGATATAGTCATTATTAGAACCAATGCATGAAGTATTAAAAGTATGTTTTTCAAGAGTTTTCCTTTGGTTTATGAATATCAAAAATGATTTCATGAGGTTTTTGTAAATAGAAATAATACAATAAATAGACAAATAAACCGATGATATAGACCCCTGTTCCTATCATCATTAGTCCCATACTCAAAATTTTCTTTTGAGCTTTTACCGAAGTCTCTGTTACGTGAACAATTTTATATCCATTTTGTTCAAGCATCTGCTCAAATAGTTCTATTTTTTCTCTATTGCTCAAATTTGTTCTATTGGCTGTGTTTAATTCAAAGTTATCAAACACAGCTTGATAAACTTTTCTATCTTTTTTCTCTTTTCCAAAATAGACATAGAGACCAATAGGTAACATGAGTAACATCAAGATAGTTGTCATAGGTCATCCTTATATAATGTATAATTATAATAAAAAGTAGATGAATTTAGTTGAAACATGCTAAAATCATAATAAAAATAGAAAAAGAGATTTATGAAAAAGCCCATTAAACTACGCCAACTTATCAAAGAGTACTACGTTTTTATTCGTGACTTTCTATCTGAACTTTTTGCAGACAAGCTAAGTTACTACTCTGCTAGTTTAAGTTTCTATACACTCTTTTCAATTGTTCCTCTTTTAGTTATTATCTTATCTATCTTTACCAATTTGCCTGTTTTTGAAGAGGTCTATACCTCATTACAAACTCTTGTATTTCAAAACTTAATGCCTACCCATTCAACAGAAGTTCTGATTTATATGAATACATTTGTAGAAAATTCAGGAAAACTAGGAGTAGTAGGAGTTGTATATGTCCTCTTTGCTTCTATGATGTTCTTTAAAAACTATGACTATATTGTCAATGATATTTTTGAAACTAAACGTCGAAGTTTTTGGTCTTCGGTTACAGTATACTGGACACTGATTACATTAACCCCCATTATGTTGGCTCTATCGTTCTATCTCTCTTCTCAAATACAAGATGTTCTTGATAAAAATAGCTTGACAGCAGGAATACACACATTAAGCATACTTCCATTTTTTATTATCTGGTTTATCTTTTTTCTAAGCTATAAAATCTCTGCCAATACCAATATCAGTAACAAAGCATCAGGCATTAGCTCATTTATTGCCTCTCTAGCGTGGTACATTGCAAAAAGTGGATTTATTTTCTATGTACTCCACAACAAAACCTATTTAAGCATCTATGGAGGATTTAGTATTTTACTATTTTTCTTTTTATGGATTTACATCTCATGGGCTATTTTTCTACATGGCTTAAAATTTTGTTCTCTATTGGAGAGAGATGAAGAGATTAAAGAGATTAAATAAGAAAAAAGAGCAACTTCTATTGACTTTATTAAAGTTTTAAAGTAAAATATTTTATTAATATATTTTTAATAAAGGAAAAAAATGTTCATAGAATTATTAAGATTTTTATTTACTAAAAAACATGAAAATTTAAATACTGTTCAAATAAGTATTAAACAAGTAGACGATTAAGAGAGCTTTTTTTAGCTCTCCACTCTTATTTGTAACCTTTCCTACACCCACTCTCCTCTCTATAATGCTATAATCCAATTAAATATTCCAAAAAGGATTTTTATGACTCGACGTGTCTTTATCTTGGCAGTCATTGGTGCAGGAACAGCATTGGCTCTTTTACCTCAAAACGCTAAAACAGATATAAATATTGCACCATTCAAAGTGATACAAGCAGTACAAGAGACATTTTTTCCCAAAGCGTTAAAAGCACCCTCGGCTTTAGAGTTTGGAGCAACGAACTATCTCTTAAAGGTCTCCTCTCACTCCTCTTTTCTTAAAAGTGATTTAAACTTTCTATTATATGGTGCAGAGCTATTAATCAATGCCCAAAATGATTTTTTGACCATGAATCCAAAAGAGCGAGACGAAGCTTTAAGAGATTTTGTAAACAGCTCAGACAAAGCAGAAAATTGGGCATCACTTCTACTCTTTTATACTTTAGAAGCTTTGTTAAGCGACCCAATTTATGGTGGAAACAAAAATCAACTTGGTTGGAAATGGCTTGGTCACCATACAGGGCAACCTAGACCAAAAGTAAAATTTGCAGGGGAAGTGTCATGAGATATGATGTATGTATAATCGGTTCAGGAGTAGGAGCATCAGGCGTGGCACACACTCTTGTAAATGCAGGTAAAAAAGTGGTTATTTTAGAGCGTGGAGGATTTTTAAAAGAGAAGGATTTCTCTAAAGATGAGATTGCCTATTGTAAACGAGATATAGTAACCCCCAACCTAGAAGAGTGCTATCACACCATCGAAGATTTAGAAGATGGAGAGTGGGTTAAAACCACCACAACCCAAACCGAAAGCTCTTTTTTTAATGGAAATATTGTGGGTGGCTCATCCAATTTTATGAGTGGCTATTTTCATCGCTTAAAACCTGTAGATTTTAAACTAAAATCCACTTTTGGAGCTATAAAAGGTGCAAATGTAGTTGATTGGTGTATAAGTTATGAAGAGCTAGAACCCTATTTTGAAAAAGTAGAACGCATTGTGGGTGTCAGTGGAAAAGTTACCCCCTACAGATACCATGAACCAAGAAACACAAAAGATTTCCCCTACCCTCCTCTAGATGAACATCCTATCTCTAAAATCATCGACAAAGCATGTGCGAAACTAAAATTTAGCTCTTATAAAACACCCCGAGCCATTTTATCAAAGCCAAAAGAGGAGCGAAACAACTGCTACTACTCCAACTACTGTGGCTCTTATCCATGTGCAAGTGGAGCAAAAGGGAGTGCTAGGGCTTCACTGCTTCAACCTGCTCTTAAAACAGGAAATTTAACCATTATTCCTCACGCTTTTGTAAAAAAGCTCAATGAAAAAGATACAAAAGTGACCCAAGCCATCTACATTGATACCAACACAAAAAAAGAGCATTTTATAAATGCAGACATTTTCGTAGTAGCAGGTCAAGCCGTAGAGAGTTCAAGACTACTTCTCAACTCAAAATCCAAAAACTTTCCCAATGGTCTTGCAAATAACTCCAATCAAGTTGGTAAAAACTTACTCTTTTCAGCAGGAGGCGTGGGGTCAGGTCAATTTGATGCCGATTCTGTGCCATTAAAAGATTTAATGGTCGAAGGTCTCTTTGTCAACAGAAGCCTATGTGATTGGTATGAGATTGATGGAATGAAAGGTGGGCTTGTAGATTTTCTATTTGAACATGCAAACCCCATCTCAAAAGCGAGTAAACAAAAATGGGATGGAGGTCGTTTGATTTGGGGCGAAGAGCTACAAAACAAGA
Organism: Sulfurovum sp.; assembly: GCA_003978395.1. Classification (GTDB taxonomy): domain Bacteria; phylum Campylobacterota; class Campylobacteria; order Campylobacterales; family Sulfurovaceae; genus UBA1140. The sequence goes on from QNZV01000021.1 coordinate 7,988, forward strand.
TTTTCAAAAAGTTTACAACAACAAAACAGTTAAACTTTGAAATTTTCAACGATTGGCTACCCACAGATAACTGTTTTGTAAGTGTCGATGAAAAATACAAAGATATATATGGTGTACCTGTAGCCAATATTCGTATAGGTAGCCACCCACATGATTTAAAAATAGGAAGAGTCTTAGCAAAAAAAGCCGAAGCAGTCATGAAAGAGATGGGTGCAAAAAGCATTCGTTCTTCTATCTCATCATACCCCCCAAGCAATCTACAAGCAGGAGGATGCCGTTTTGGAGACGACCCAAAAACATCTGTACTAAACAGACACTGCCAAGCCCACGAAGTATCAAACCTTTTTGTAAGTGATGGTAGTTTTATGCCTACAGGAGGTTCTGTTACCTACACTTGGACAATTTATGCTAACTCTTTTCGAGTTGGAGATTATATTTTGAAACATATAGATAGGTTAAGAGGTTAGATTTAATAGCAATGAAATAAGCCTAAATCTTGTAGGTTTGATTTTATCATATACAATATAAAATTATATTGGAAACAGCGTAGGTCGGGTTGCCATTTTTTTAAAGCAAATAAGTTTTTAATTCATTACCATAATTTGCCTATAACCAAAGTAGTAAAAATAGGTCGCCCAAAAACAACACCACATACTTAAAATCTCTACCTTGTAGAAAAAAAGATACTTAAAAAGTCTCTTAAGAGAAAAGGCTTCTCCTTACGCACTTTTTGATATAATATATTAAAAAAAG
>QNZV01000151.1 GCA_003978395.1 Sulfurovum sp.
TCTATAAATTTAGTATCAACTCCTGCTATATCTAACTCTCTAATATATAGATTGGGGTTAGGATTTGATAAAAAATATTCACACACCTTTAGTATCTCTACCCATACACTATCATACAAAATAATTAGATTTGGTTTGGAGATTAAAAGCTCTCTTAGTTTTGGAAATTGGATAATACTCTGCTCTATTAGCCTTTTATGTTTTTGGAATATTTTGATTTTGGATAGCTGTTGTAGAAATATCTCTTGATTTATCTCTAATTTTTGGGGTATAAACTGTTTGCCAATAGATTTATAATTTATCTCTATAAACTCTATATCAAAAGGGCTTTGATTTAACTCCTCTATCCATTTACGAACCTCTGAAAAGTTCTGCTCTATATCTTTTTGAGAGAGTCGTTTGAATTTGATAGTTATACCAAAAAGTTCATTGGTTAAATAAGCTTTGATATGCTCTCCACGATTATAAATAGTCGTTAATCTTTGGATTATATTTTTGGGAGTTATTAGCTTTAGCATCTATTTAGCCTTTTACCTTATCTACTTAAAATTGCTGAGAGTTTTAATTTTGGGCGATTATAGCAAAATAACTGAGAGAGTTCAAAAGAGTTTCAAAAGTTAGAAATATTAGAGAGGGTGTTTTCAGAGAACCCCCTTGCATAATAGAGAGAGTTTTATCTTTTCTGTTCTAGTAACTCTTTACATGAAATACACTGTTCTGCAAAGAGTGTAACTTTTAGTCGTTCAATATCAATAACCTCTTCACATAAATTACAAATTCCATAGGTTCCTATATTTATTTTATGCAAACTTCTATTAATCTGATTGAGCATTTTATACTGTTCTCTTAAAATGGCATTATTGGTTGCATTATTTTCCAAGAAAAATGCATGGTCAACTTCATCTCGTAGGTCACTTGTTCTATTATCATTGCCTTCATTATCTTGATTCTTTAAATTTAGTAAAATTTTATTTTCTTTATCTTCCAACTCTTTTTTAAAAAAAAGTAACTCTTTTTTTGTTAATTTATCTGCAATGTTTTTATAATAACTATTTTTTATTGATTTTGTCATTTTTTAATACCTTAATTATATTAATTATTTTTTATTTTTTATATTGTATTAATGAAATGAGATGAAAATGTGATTTTTTTCAATTTAATTAAAAAATTTTATATTCTTGAAATGATAAAAAATAGAGATTTATATTTATTAATAGAATGAAGTAAATATGGTTTAGATTTATGCTATTTTAATTTTTACTCTTATCTATCCATTCCCTCTATTTCATCATCTCCTCTTGATATTTTTTTATAGATTTTAACTCTTTTGCAAGTAATATCTTTTCTCCTGTTACTTTTTTAATCAAATCTTTCTTATCCTCTTCATGCTTTAGAGAACGCTCTATCTCCTCTTTTTTACTATTCATAATTTTACTAAGCTCCTCTAATGTCTTTTCTAATATATTCTCTTGAATATGTTGTTTGAGCATAGCTTCAAATTTTTCTTTGGTATTTGAAGAAGTTTTATCAAAGAAACTCTTAGTTTCACTCATTATAGCCTCGTTTATATCTCTTATATTTGTTTTTTTCAACTGAAAAAATTTACTATTTTCTTTGACAAGTTTCTTGATTTTGTTTTTTTTGAAATCTGTTTCTGCTAATTCTTTCATGGTCGATACTAATTCCAAGGTATAGATAGAAAAGCTTTCTGAGGTAAAATTAATAGAGACGTTTTCATCTTTTTTAACTATTTTATATTTAAGCGCATCTATATCTTTCTCTATTTTATCTGTTAAATCGTCTGTTATACTCTTTATCTCCTTTTTTAAGGTATCAAAATTACTATCTATACTATTTTTTACTATCCACAATACATCTTTTTTATAAATTGAGATATTATTTATTTTATTTAACTCTTTTTCGATATTTTCAATACTTACTTTATTCTGTTTGATACTTAATGAATAAAAGTCTTCCAGCTTAGATTGCACTAAGTTATCAAAATTGTTCCTAATACTTTTCTGTTTTTCTACAATAAAAATAATAATCTCATCTAATGCTTTTCTTTTTTCTTTTAACTCTTCATTACTTTTAAATAAATCAGAAACTCTACTCGTTTCCACTTCTAATCTTTTTTTTAATTCTATTATTCTCTTCTCAAAAATTAAATCCAAAAATTGTGAATGAGATTCAATAATATTTTTACCCTTATTCTCAATAAGCTTCTGCTCTATCATCTTTTCAAGGGTTGGGAGTTTATGATTTTCTGGCTCCAAAAATCCTTTTTCATCAAGTTGTTCAGCATAATAGTTTAAATTTTCATTTAAAGGTAACTCAGTAATTAACATTTTATCAATTAATGCACCCAATCCACTTACTAAAACCAAACTTTCCCTATCACTTACTATCTCTCTTCTTCTTAGACTCTCATCCTCTAAAAGTTCACTGATATACTCTTCTAATCCATCGGTATCATTTACACTGTCTATCTTGTTAATAACTGTCAATTTTTGCTCTTTGGGAATAGATAATAAAAAGTTATCTATAAAATCAATATCAACACTATCCATTGCTTGATTCGCATAAGTTATATAGATATTTGCATTGGTTTTATATATCCACTCTTTGGCAACTTTGTCTCTAAGCTTATTTGGGTCATTTGTACCAGGTGTATCAACAATAGTAACTTCTTTTAAAATTTCATTTGGATAATAGAGTGTCACAAAATTTACAAAAGGTGTGTATTTTCCACCCCGTGCAACATACTCTTTTAAGTTCTCTAAGTTATCCTCTTTTTTACTCTTTGCTTTTGTATTAATAAGCTCTTCTAAAAATACTCCATTACCAATAGACTCTTCTATATCAGCCTCTAAAAACTCTTTATAAAACTCTTGGTTTGATTGTAATATTTTCCACTCCTCTTTATTATAAAAAGTAGCCTCTAAATATGGTTTTTCGCCATATTTAATAATCGTTATCTTTGCAGTATGAGGTATATCATCAGCAGGAATAACCTCATCTCCAAAGATTAAAGCATTAATGAGTGTTGATTTTCCTGATTTTATCTGTCCTGTAAAACTTACAAAAAAATGTTCCTCTTCTAATTGTTGTTTTTTCTCTTTTATATCTTCTATCCGAATATCTTCTGATAGAATATTGGGTAATTTTAAAATTTCATCATATTGATTTAATAGTTTATTTTTCTTATCTTTGTAGGCTTTTAACATATGCTTCTTTATCCTTTATAAATTGTTTTAACTCTTTTTCTAGTTTCTCTAATACTCTTTTAGTCTGTTCACTATTCTCTTGATTATCAAGTGCTTCTCTCATTAAAATTAAACTCTCTTGATGATAATTGGCTCTGTCAAGTTTAAATTTTTGTTGGATTGTAGATTGTTTGGTTTCGGCAATCCTAGTAAGCATCTTGCCTATTCGTTCTCTCTCTCTTTTAGCAGAAATATAAAAATCATCAACAATAATTTTCTCATCATCAATAAAAAGTTGATACTCAGTTTTTGTTTTTAACCTACTTTTACTCTCTTTTATTACACCTTTGATATGGGTATCAAAATCTATTTTTTTAGGAATTAAATTCTCTTTAATATGTTCTATATAATTTCCAAAGTAATCTTTTTTTTCAAATTCCAAAACTTTAGCAGAAGAGTATTCAATGACTTCAATAAAAATCTTTTTAGATAAAATCTCATTTTTTATTTTACTGATTGCTTGTGGAGATTTCAAGTCTGATTTATTCAAGATACAATAGATTCGTTTATCTCTAAGAGTAGAAAGTAGCTCTATGGAACTATTATCCAATGCCCCTTTGGATATATCAATAACAAAGAATATAACATCTACCTCTTTTAATGTTCTCATGGTTATATCCGTATCATTTTGATTCAAATTATTATTAAACCCTGGAGTATCATAAAGAATAATTGAATTTAGACTCTCAAAAGGGTAAGCATACTCTATATAATTTGTTTTTGTATTGTGAGTGTTTCCTTTTATATGTTGAGCAAGATTATTATATTCATCTTGTGTAATCTCTCTATTATTGATTGTAATCTTCTCTTTTAGACCATAATAAAATTTAGTGATAGAAGAGGTAGTAGGTTTAACATTCATAGGACAGATAGATTTCCCAAAAATAGAGTTGATAAAGGTAGATTTACCACTACTAAAACTACCAATAACCCCAACCTCTACTTTACTATTTCCTTTTTCAAGTTCAATCTGATTTATAAATAGATTAAAAGCTCTATTTTCTAACTCTTTTATCTCTATAGTTGAGATATTATTTTCTTCTAAAAGTTCCCTAATCACTTTTATAGAAGCCAAATCTTTAATCATCATTTCTGAAAATTCAGTAATCTTTATATTATTAGAGAAGTAAGCTTCCTTTTTTTGAACTCTTTTATTTTGGGGATTCATAGATAGTTTAGTCTCTTAAATTTAATTGTAACTCTAAAATATCATCATCTAATCGTCTATTAACTTCTATAGAGGGTTCAAGCTTTTCTGATTTTTCTCTATAGAGGTCATTTAATAGTTTTTTATTTTGAATTAATTTATCTTCTAATGGTTTAAATATCTCTTTTTGAATTTTAACTTCTAGTTCATCTTTTATATCAATTGCAATTTTTTGAGAGAGTAGTTCTATTTTGGATACCATCTGTTCTTCTATAAGCTTTGAGCCTATTCTATCCCCTATTAACTCCAATGGATTAACTTGATTAATGAAATTAGCTGTATCTTTTAGATTGTTCTCTCCTTTTTGGTTCATAATCATCTGGGAGGTACTTCGTAAAAAGAATCCAAAAACTCCAACTAGACCTGCTGTACCAAGTGTTAAAATCTCAATCAATATAACCATACCAATATCTTTACCCATATTTATCTGTTCTAGTAGTTCTTGAATTGTCATTTCCACTTCGCTAAATTGTATCATATGCTCATTTGATATTAAAATATCTTCAAAATACAAAGAGATAATCTCAGAGATGCTTCTAGCCAAAACCTCTTCTATCTCATTCATCAGCACTTTTATCTGCTCTTGATTTTTTACTCTCTTCAGTTGAGGTAGATATCTTTCAAAAATAGTATAAATAGATTTTTCTATCTTAGCCTCAATAATTTGTAATGATTGAATAAGTTCAGATTTCTCTTTCTCTAAAGTGATAATGGTGTTATTAAGCTCCTCTTCTTTCTCTTTTAAGCTATTCATATCCAAAGAGCCATTCTCTTTTTTAAACTTAAGTGCCTCTAATAGTTGCTCGGCTATTTTTTCTAGCTCTTTACTTTTTCTCTCTTCTTGTAAAAGAATTTTTTTACTCATAAAATTTTCATTAAAACTATTTTTGATTGCATCAAGAGAAAAACCTTCTTTACCCTCCATTGCTTCAAATGCAGAGACTAAAATAACTTTAGAATCTATATTTTCCATCCCCAATGTATGTTTTTCATTAACAGTGTTTAATTGATTTATAATCTCTTCTTTTATTTTCTTTTGGGCTACGGGAGATTTACTATGGCTATTTGTAATGACAAAAAGAATATTGTTTATAATAGGGCGAATTTCATCTTTTAACAAAAAGTCAATAATAGATTGAGTCAAGCTTCCTTTTTGAATATGGTTACAAATAACAGCACAATCTAAAAAAGGAAGATAACCATAAGTAATATCAATATCGCTCTTATCCAAAGAGGAGATACCAGGAGTATCAATCATCATATATCCATCTTGAAAAAAATCATTAGAAGGAGCATATATCATTGCTTTAGACTCTCCATCTTCAAGAGCAATTTTAGAAAATTCTATAGCACTTATAGGCTCTTTTTTATTATCATAAAGTTCATAAAACTCTAAATCTGTTATATTATCTTTAGCTACTATCTCTATCACGCTTTTACTTGTTGGTTTATCCATAGATGGTAATACTTTTTGATTAAGTAAAGCATTAATAAGCGTTGATTTTCCCGAACTAAATTCCCCCAAAAATCCTATTTTTAAATCCAAAGGTTTATCAAGATTTAATAATCTATCATGTATAGAAGTTAGTTCATAATTTGTTGAAAGTTCTATTAATTTTTTTTCCATATTCAATCTTTTATATAATTTTTTAATAATTATATCATTTTAGATTATAAAATTAAACTTATATTAATAATTTTAAAATCTTTTTCTTTAGTGATTTTAAATCATCATTTTAAAAAGAAATTATATCTATAATACTTTTGAATATTTAAAAATATTTAAAATTAAAAAAGGTTAATATATGTTATTAAGTAAAATCGATCTTTTTAGACTAATCAGGCATATAAAATTACCGTAAAATCCCCCTCCAAATACCCCTCTTTTATCTCTATTTTTCCACCTGTTCCCTCACAAAGCTTTTTAATTTCATGCGTTTTCCAGTAAGAGAATTTTCCTTCACGCTCTTTGCCTTCAAGAAGATTAAAAATAAATCCTTTACTGCTTTTTTCAAAACAACGCTGTATAAAAAGTTTGGTTTCAAGTCGTGTCAACAGATTCATCGAACCACTTGCCACGTACCAATCAGCCATAGGTAAGTTTTGACGTAAAATATCGCACTCTAAGATTTTACACCCTGTACGTACTTTTGCTTCTGTTACCATAGGTTTACAGAGGTCTAATCCTATGTAGCTTTTAAGAAGAGTCTTTTTCTCTTTAAGATAAAGATAAAAGTCTCCAAATCCACAACCAGCATCGACCAAGGTCTCGTTTTGTAGCTTACCCAAAGAGGAGAGTATCGCTGAAAAGCGACGCTTTTGAGAATATTCTGAATCCCACGCGACCCCACAAGCAGATGTGCCATAAATCTCTATATTTTCTTGATAAAATGTTTTTTGATTAGTTCTTGCCATATGCGAAGTATATCTAATTTAGGGCTAGATTGTGCCAAATAAAAATAATCCACTCTCTTTGTAAAATTGATGTTTGGTTATTAAAATGTTATGATGGTTCCCATCCTCATCAAGATAAAAAGTTTTAGTTGTAGAAGCAAAATGCTCAAAAAGATTTTGACCTTGTTTGTAACCTATCAGTTCATCTCTCTTTCCATGTACCATGTAAATAGGAAGCTCCAGTTCTTCAGCTATTTGAGCAGAGTTAACAAAATGTGGTTCAAAATCATAAAATAGAGCTAAACTTTTATCTAAACCCTCATACAAGAGTATTCCCAACGTTTTGCCAAAAAGATTGATGGATTTTCCTTTTAAAACATGGTCTAATCTATCGAAAGTAGAAACTAATATCATCGAATCAAAGCTATATTTAGAGTGTGCCACGTTTCTAATGGCAAACGCTCCACCCAAGGAGATTCCCCACATAGCCAAAGGTTTATCCAATGAAATATATTGCGAAGCATCTTCTAAAACCTCATCAACATAGTGTTGTTCATAATCTTTAGTTCCATAGTACAAAGTCTCAATCTTACTCTCTCCATGACAAGGTAAATCAATGAGTAGACAAGTAAAACCTAAAGCAATATACCGTTCAGCCACAGGTAAAAGGTCTTCTTTTCGTCCATTTTTCCCATGAAGCAAAACCAAAATACCCCTATCTTTGTTTATTTTAGACTCTCCTAACTGCTTTAGCAAAACTGATTGTCATTGAGAGAGTTTTTTACTATTTTTAGTGACAAGAAGATAAGGGGTTTTATTTTTACTAAAACATTTTTTAATCTTCATCCCATGTTTTAACGGGTGTTATAACCAATCATAATGGTAAACTTGAAGCATTCGTTTTGTAGGACGCATAATATTTTCTTGGTTAACCAAAATGGTTACACCAAAGAGTAGTAATAAAAATAGTAGAAGTAGGAGTAGTTTTTTCATATAAGGATTTTCATCTTCATTTTAAATTTTTTCTAATCTTACTTCTCAAAGTTACAAGCTCTTTAAAGTTCCAAAAATATTTAACTTTTTTATCTTTAATTTTTGACAAATCCATAGGCTCTTCAGTAAAAATAAACTCAGAAAAAGTTTCAGCAATATCTTCAGCTGGACTCGTAACGGCATATGGTGTTACAAAGTCATCTAAATGTGTATCGTAGTAGTCATTGTAGGCATCATCTGATGTCCATATGTCTTTATCGTAAATAGAGACCCAAAACTTTTGAATATAATCAAAATAGATACTCTCTTTTTTAGGGCAAGTTTCAAGTGTCGCAATCATCTCACCACATAAACTTTTATCTTCACTCAACTATGTAGTGTTTGAAGAGGTGTTGCTTGAGCTACTTCCTCCACATCCACTTAAAATAGAGATAAAAATTAAAGATATTAGTTTTTTCATGCGTTGCCTTTTTGAGAAGTATATCAAATGTTTATCAAGATTGTGTGAAGAGAGTATGACTAAACCTTCACAGCCCTAACCCTCAACCGAACATAATCAGCCACCCAGCCATGCTCTTTGGTATAAATCTTCTCTTTCAATATTTCTCTAACCTCACTTTTAAACACCACTTTTTGCTCCTCTGTTAAATTCGAAGCGATACCATTGGCAAAAATGTCTAACCAATGGGCAATGTCGTCAATGGGTGTGGGGCGAGGTATACGCTCTAGGTACTCTACTTTAAAGCCTGATGATTTTAAAATATTTTCAT
>QNZV01000153.1 GCA_003978395.1 Sulfurovum sp.
ACTTGGTTTTAAGTAATCAGAGAATACAAAGAACGTTGCATTAAATGGAATTACTGTACCATAAAGAGCCATCGCATTGGTAATAGCAGCCATAGAGTGTTCACGAATACCAAAGTGCATGTTACGCCCTTTTGGAAAATCGCCCATATTTTTTAAATCTGTCTTATTTGATGGTGCTAAATCGGCAGAGCCACCAATAAAGCTTGGAAGTGCTTTGGCAATAGCATTTAAAATTTGACCATTTGAGTCTCTGGTTGCCATTGAGCCACTATTTGAGAAATCAGGAAATTCAATCTCTGAAAAGTCAGGATTTGTTAGTTTTTTCATTGCCACATTCTGTTCAACCAATGGAGCTTGTTTGTGCAGATGAACCCACTGTCGTTCCAATAACTCTCCATTTTCAATAGCACATCTAAAACGAACCAATACATCTTCTGGAATATGGAAAGTTTCAGCAGGGAAACCCTCTTTCTCTTTTGATTCTGCAATAATTTTGTCGCCAAGAGGAGAACCATGAGTAGAAGCAGACCCCTCTAACTCCATTGCACCTTTTCCAATAATAGTATTTGCAATAATTAAAGTTGGTTTTTTAGCTGTTTTTACATCATTTAAAACTTCATCAATCTCATTATAGCAGTGTCCATTAATCTTTTTAACATCCCACCCTTGTGCTATAAATCGACTTTCAACATCTTCACTCCATGCAATAGAGGTATCGCCTTCTATAGTAATAGAGTTGCTATCATAAATTAGTACCATATTATCAAGCGTTAAATGTCCTGCCAAAGAACATGCTTCATATGAAATCCCCTCTTGTAAATCGCCATCTCCACACAAACAATAGACTTTATGGTCTATCAATTCACACGTTTCAGAATTTACTTGATTGCCTGTATATTTTGCAGCCATTGCAAAACCAACAGCATTAGCAATTCCTTGCCCTAAAGGTCCTGTTGTAATCTCTATACCATCAGTATGACCATACTCAGGGTGTCCTGGAGTTTTAGAGTCAAGTTGTCTAAACTGTTTCAAATCCTCTAAACTTACATCATATCCCCAAAGATGTAACAGTGAATAGATAAGAGATGAACCATGTCCTCCTGAGAAAACTAAACGGTCACGGTTTAACCATTTTGGATTTTTAGGATTATGATTTAAATGTTCACTTAATACAACAGCAATATCAGCCAATCCCATTGGAGCACCAGGGTGTCCTGAATTTGCTTGTTGTACCATATCTGCAGCTAAAAATCGAATTGTATTCGCCATTTTTTTACGCATTTTATTCTGTTCTGTAATTACCATAATGAAATTCCTTAAAATAGATTTAGCAATATAAAACAGATTTTATATTACAAAAGCTATTTGCTGTTCGATAAAATCGAACAGCTATTAAAAAAACTATCTGTGTCGATAGAGATACTTAAGAACAATATCTCTTAAACCCTCTTGTAATGCTTTATCAAAGTGATTAAATCGTTTTTCCAAATCTGTTGCCAAAGAGTCTGCTTCTTTAATTGTTTGTTCTAAACCAATTAAATTTATAAAAGAGTTTTTAGCCTCATCATTTCCTGTTGTCTTTCCTGCCTCTTCATCACTGTGGGTTTCATCAATAATATCATCTTGAATTTGGAAAAGTAACCCAAGTTCAATACCAAACGTATAAAGTTCATCTTGTTTTTTCTTCTCTAAACCAACAATCACTGCACCCATAAGTAAGGAAGTGGCTATAAGTTTGGCTGTTTTATTAATATGTAATTGCTTTACTTCTTCTAAATTAAGTGGCTCATTTTCAAAATGTAAATCAATAGATTGACCTAAGACCATTCCATACATTCCACCATCTTTAGCCAAAAGTTCAACAAGTTTTATTTTAATATCATTTCGAAGAGGAGCTTTTGCAATACGATAAAAAGCTTCTGTATTGAGTGCATCGCCTGATAAAATAGCTGTAGCATCATCATAAGTTACATGAAGTGTCTCAAAACCACGACGAAGTGGAGCATCATCCATAGCAGGTAAATCATCATGAATAAGTGAATAGGTATGAAGAAACTCTAGTGCCAAGGCAGGAGCTAATGCAGCTTCAAAAAGTAATGGTTCATAAGCTTCAACAACAGACAATAAAAGCATAGGACGGAAACGTTTACCACCTGCAAGTAGCATTGAGGATAGTGCTTTATTATAATGTGGATGAAAAGTATCTACTTTAGGTAAATTATTGTGTAGGTAGGTCTCAAATCTTTGCATAAAATATTCTTATTTTTTTGCAACATTATAGCTAAAGATTGTTATGTTTAATGATGTTTTTAGTAAAAAAAGAGATTTTTTTAAGTTTAAAATAAAAGGTAAAAGGTAGAAAAAACTACCTTTTAATAAGCACAGTAATTATACTGCAGTTACATTTTCAGCTTGTGGACCTTTTTGACCTTCACCGATTTCAAATGTTACAGCTTGACCATCTGCAAGAGAAACTCTACCACCACTTGGGTTGTTTACTTGTCTGAAGTGAACAAATACATCTGCTCCTCCACTTGCTTGCTCAATAAATCCATAACCTTTTTCATCGTTAAACCATTTTACAGTTCCATTAACTAATTCTGCCATTGTCGTACCTTTGTAAATATATAACTCCTCCATAGAAATCAATCTGAGGATAAAGTCGAATCAGAATAGAGAAGAAATATATCTCACACTCATCTTTCATCTAGGTAACATTATATCTAGTTTTTATAAAACTATCCCTTATTCTTAAAAAAAATAAAAATATGGAAAAAAAAGTTATTTCTAAAATCTATAGGTAACCAATTCCCCATGCTTTAATCGAGGAAGTATATCTATTTTTATTTTACGAATTAAAAAACTTTTTTTTATTAATGGTATTGACGTGTCAAGAGTAATATCTTTTAATTTTTGAGTGTAATATTTAAAGAGAAAAGAAGCTAATGCTTTTTTAAGTTCTTCTTCACTCATAATTTTTATATTTTCATCAAATAAGAGACCTGTCAATGCTGAATTCTCTTGATTTTGAATAACCAATGTTAACAAAGCATCATATTGTCCAAACATTGATGGTTCTATTACAGAAACTACTTGTTCAATCAACTCTCTATCTTCACTTAAAGTTTTAATAATACTTAACTGTCCTATATCATCCTTGGTCTCATCCACTCGTATTTTAGGCTTTTCAACTTTTTTCTTTAAAGGAGCTTGACCAAAAAATCTTACCTCTAACCCCAAAACTGTTGAAGCATAAGGAATATAGGCTTCCCTAATAATAGGCGTTAACTCATCAAGATACTCTTTTATAACCCCAAAAGCTCTCTCTTTTTCACGAGGATTATTTAAATCGTAACTTTTAGCACTCATCTCGATAACAAAAGGAATTAGAGCTTGACCCTTACGCAATAGATTTGATACCTCTTCAACTCTACCCATTGCAATCATATCAGCAGGGTCTGCTCCATTAGGAAACAGAACAACAGAACCATCAAAATTACTTTTAGTTAACATAATAGATGCTTTTAACGCTGCAGCTACCCCTGCATTATCTCCATCATATGCCAATACGATATGTGGCTCTCCTTTTCGTAAAATAGGTAGATGTTCAGTCGTCAAAGCTGTTCCAAGGGTTGCCACAGCCTCTGTAAAACCTGCTTGATGAAAAAGAATGACATCCAAATACCCTTCACAAACAATTAATTTTTTATTTCGATAGATACTCTCTTTTGCTTTGGTATACCCATAGAGAAGTTGTGATTTATTAAACAGTTTTGTTTGAGGGGAGTTAATATATTTTGCAGGATGGTTTGTAATTGTCCTACCACCAAATCCAACAATAGCCCCAGATGCCGAGTAGATAGGAAAAGTAATACGCTCTGTCAAACGTGCATAAAACCCACCACTATCACGACGGTCAATAATCCCTGCCTCTTGTGCTTTTGGCAAAGGCAAAAAAGTAGAAGATAAAAAATTCATAAGCTCATGCGAAGCTCCCACATAACCAATACCAAATTTTTCAATAGAACTCTGATTTATCCCTCGTTCATGCAGATATTTCTTTGCAACCATCACACCATTTAGATTTTTTCCATACCAAATTTGAACCTGTTCCAAAACGCGTCTAGCTTCAGAGTTATCTTGTGTGCCCTTGGTATAATTAAGTGAAAAGTTCATCATAGAAGCAATTTTTTCTAAGGCTTCTGGGTAGTTTAATTTTTCATATTCTTGGACAAATTTTATTGCATCACCACCAACTTTACATCCAAAACAGTGATAAATCTGCTTCACAGGGCTTATTACAAAACTGGGAGTCTTCTCTCCATGAAAAGGGCAATTTGCTTTAAAATTAGCTCCTGCTTTTTTAATCTCTATGTAGTTAGAGATAATATCTACAATATCTATATTATCTTTTAGTTGCTCTACGGATCTATTGTCTATCATTTTGTAACTTTCGTGAACTTGTTTTTTATATTTTTAATATTATATCACACACTTAGATGAATATATATCTTCTATTTTTCTTTTTCATATGAAATATTATGATATTATGTTGGAAATATCTTAATATAGAAGGATACAATATGATTAAATTAGAATTATTAGTCAATGAAGATAAAGTAGAAGAGATTAAAAATTTATTAAGAGAGATAGGAATAAAAAGAATATCACTCTCTGAAGTGAAAGAGTATGATGAAGAGCATACACACATGGAAGGGTATAGAGGATCTCAATATGTTGTAGATTTTATCAAAAAAACAAAAATAGAGATGTTACTTAATTCAGAAGAGCTTATAGACAGAACACTACATATGTTATCCGTAGCCAACATTGGAGTTGAGGTTTTAGTCTATAATATTAGTAAAAGATATTATATAATGAAACGAGAATCTAATGATAATAGATTTGCATTTGGAGACCAGTTTAGAATATAACAACTTTTAAACACTCTTGCTTGCATAATATTCTTAGTATTTTTAGCAATATAACGAAAACAACTATTTTTAAATAGAGAGTATGTTAGAATAGTAACAAAAAAGGAAACTTTTGGACAATATTCTTCCTGCCTATGATGACCCTCTATTTAGTATTTTGATTATTGTCATACTTATTCTCATTGTTGCTATTAGCTCTTATGTTATGGGAAATATAAAAGAAGAACGTAAAAAAAAGAGTTTGAAACATTTTTTGAATCGTTTTAATAGAGAGAAGTCAGGATTAGAAATAGAAGATATGCCTTTTGAATCTAGATTAATTAAACCTCTGAAACTTTTGGCTTTTGCTTTTAAAAGTCAAGGAGAATATCAAAAAGCTATCAATTTAAATCTCTATTTAATCAAAAATATTGCAAATTTTCAAGAGAAGAAAGAGATTTTAGAACAACTAGCAGAGACCTATTTAAAAGCAGGATTTTTAAAACGTGCAGAGGAAATTCTTTTAGAAATTTTACATAAACATGCACGAAACAAAGAAGCATTATACTCTCTAAATGTAGTTTATGAACTACTTCATGAATACGATAAAGCATTAGAGGTAATTACTCCTTTAAAGTTATTAGGGGAAGAGACACAATATTTAGAAGCTCATTTAAAATTGAATAAACTTCTAAATGATAAAAGATTAAATCATAAGGAAAAGGTCGAGAAGCTAGTAGGGTTATTGGAAAACAATTTTTATGATTATAGACGTATTATAAAAGCTCTTTTCCAGTTAGATTTAGACTCTGCATGGAGAAATCTAAATCCATCTAAGGTAGATAGTATCATTGATGTTTTATGGTTCTTACCCCTTTCAAACCTCAACTTTGATATAATTTCATCAGATAAAATATTGTCTGCTATCTTCTTTGCAAAAGGAAGTTTAACCTTAGATGAAAAGCCTAAAGAAAAGCTAATAAAAAAGAGTAATATTTTTGTGATTGATACCATTGTCTCTGCAAAAATAGGAGGAAATGATAATGTTGATATAACCTTTAGCTATGGCTGTAGTAGATGTAAACAACATTTTCCCATTGCTTTTACACGTTGCCCTCAATGTTATGCCATCTATGCTATACAAATTAAGGAAACAATTGCAAAAAAACGGTCGCAAATAGGTTACTCTCTACTCTGATGGTTCAAGTTTTGGAAGCAAAATGACAAAAAGAGAAATTAACTCTATAGGTTCAATTTGATTGAACGTTAAATTTAAATAAAGGAATATACCATAAATGAAACACTTTAAAGCACTAGAGAAAGCTTTAAACTACAAATTCAAACGACATGACCTTATCATCGAAGCACTTACGCATAAAAGTTATAAAAAACCTTATAACAATGAGCGATTAGAGTTCTTGGGCGATGCGGTTTTAGATTTAATTGTAGGAGAATATCTTTTCAAAAAATTTCCAAAAGAGAATGAAGGGGTACTTTCAAAAATAAGAGCTTCTTTGGTAAATGAAAAAGGGTTTACAACTCTTGCAAAATCCATTGATTTAGGGAATTCTCTGCTGATTTCCTCTGCTGAAGAGAACAATGATGGGCGTATAAAACCATCTCTTCTCTCTAATGCTTTTGAAGCTGTTATTGGTGCAATCTATTTGGAAAGTGGTTTAGAAACAGCATCTAATATTGCTATACGACTTATTGAATCTTCTCATAAAAGTATTGATTTAGGCTCTCTTTCAAAAGATTTTAAGACCACTCTCCAAGAGATTACTCAAGCAGATTTTGGAGAGACCCCAACCTATAAACTTATTCGTGCTTTTGGTCCAGACCATAAAAAAGAGTTTGAAATTGCCATAGAGTTACAACATAGAGTTATCTGCTCGGCTATTGGACGCAGTAAAAAAGAGGCACAACAGAGGGCTGCTGAAATAGCATTAAAGAAACTTAAAGGCGAAGAGTAATGAATACTTTTGGAAAAAAATTCTGCATAACAACATTTGGAGAGTCTCATGGTAAAGCATTAGGATGTATTGTCGATGGTGTTCCTGCAGGATTAAAGATAGATGAAGCCTTTATTCAAAGTGAACTAGACCGAAGAAAACCTGGAAAATCTAAACTCGAAACAGCTAGAAAAGAGGATGATAAAGTAGAAATCCTTTCGGGAACATTTGAAGGGCTTAGTACAGGAACACCTATTATGATGGTTATCTTTAATGGCAATCAAAAAAGCCGTGATTATGATAATGTAAAAGATCTGTTTCGCCCTGGACATGCTGATTTTACCTATTTTCACAAATATGGAATCCGTGATTACCGTGGTGGTGGACGAAGCTCTGCAAGAGAGACAGCTGCTAGAGTAGCAGGTGGAGCAGTTGCAAAGCTTATGCTTAAAACTCTAGGGATAGAGATAAAATCAGGGCTTTGTGAAGTAGATGGAATTAAAGCAGAAAGCTATGATTTTAACCATGCAAAAAGCTCTCTACTTTATGCCTTAGATGCAAAGGTAGAAAAAGAACAAGAAGAGGCAATCTTATCAGCAAAGAAAAAACATGACTCTGTAGGTGGTGTGGTTTTAACCATCGCAACAGGTGTGCCAATTGGTTTAGGAGAGCCTATTTACTATAAACTTGATGCTATTTTGGCTGAAGCAATGATGGGAATCAATGCATCTAAAGGGGTAGAGATAGGCGATGGAGTTTTAAGTAGCTCTTTGAAAGGAAGTCAAAATAATGATGGAATCACACCCACTGGATTCACTTCGAACCATTCAGGTGGAGTGCTTGGAGGTATCTCTAATGGAGATGACATTGTAGTTAAAACCCATTTTAAACCTACTCCTTCTATTTTTCAAGAGCAAGAGACAGTTAACACTAAAAATGAAGCGATGAAATTTGAACTGAAAGGTCGCCATGACCCTTGTGTTGCCATTCGTGGTTCTGTTGTTTGTGAAGCGATGATGGCTTTGGTTTTAGCCGATATGACCCTACTAAATATGGGTAAGAAAATGGAGCATCTCGAAAAAATTTATAAAAAATAGCATTTATTTAATAAAGCATAGTATTTTAAATTAAAATTATTTCTTAAGTTTATATTTAGTATAATCTATTTATATTAAAAAGGATTATGGAATATGAAGAGATTTAAAATATTACTTATAAAAATAAGTTTTTTAGGTTTTGCTCTACAAGGGTGTGGATCAGGAGCTAAAAAAAATTATCCTACAGCGATTGGAACAGCTGTTTCTATGACTGTAGATGAAGAGAATAGTCTCTTAACTCCTAAACTTTCAAAAATCTTAAAAGTACATATAAATGAAATTAATAAACTAGAAGCAACAAGCTTTTCAAAAACCATACATTATTGTGATATTTCAGGAGAAAAAGAGCAAGAAGTCTTTGGTACACTAGAAAATGTAATCCGTAAAACA
>QNZV01000121.1 GCA_003978395.1 Sulfurovum sp.
TTTACTCTGTAAATCAAACGATACCTGACTGTTCTCTGGAAGTTCTACCCCCATCTCTAAAAAGCGTTCTTGAACTTTTTTATTAAACTTGGAGGTATGCATATGAATAATAAAAGCTCTTTTTTGAGCTATTTTTTCAATAAGTTCCAACTCAAAATAACTCATATATCCCTCTAAATAGAGTTCAAATCTCTCATAAGCCTCTATAAATCCGTTATTGATACGATAAGAAGAGGGAATAAAAACCCTATCGCTCAAACCTTTGGATTCTAAAAGTGTTTTATAATTCTCTTGTAACTCTTCTAAAATATCAATATGCTCAGCAAATTCTACATAAGCATCACCTTCAACTAATGCTCCAAAACTTACATGTTCATGGCTTAACTCTTCAAAAAATTTAAAAATAGCATCACTTTTTGTAAAAAACTTAACCAAATCACGATTAATTTTTAAAGCTTTAAAGCCCTCAAATTCAGATGCTTCTTTCAATAGTAACATTCTTTGTAAAGGGTCAACCATCGAACGTTCAGGCAGTAAAATAGCACGTCGTTCAAAATCATCAATACGCATAAGCGAGGGCAAAAGGCTATTCTCTTCTTTTTGCAAGAGACGCTCATTACGAATGGCTCTTGATGTAGGATAAATATGTAAAGTTTTCATTCTGTTAGTATAGCAGATTTAGAAAAGTTTATTTTAGAGATAGAAATAGTTATCAATAGAGCTTTAAAAAAGAGCTTTTTCATCTAAAAAAACTAAATTTAATATAAAAAATTTTTCTTAAATTAGAATTAAACATTATGTAATTGTTCATGCTTTAAAATTAATTAAAACTTAAAATATTTTAGTAATTAAAGTTTTAAATTAAATTTTATGTGTTATAATTTTCTCAACAGGATATATCTTTAAAAAGAATTAATCCCTTAAAAAATAAACTAAATATTTATATTCCTGTTGAGATGTTTTAGCCATTAGAATCAAACAATTTTACCCTTTTATCACTCCTCCTTTAAATAAACTCGGCTAAAACATCTCTCTAAACTCCTTCAAAAAACAGCAAAATCAAAGCATCTACTAGATATTTTAAATCATTAAATCTCAATGGAGAAACGATGATAGATGTTTTAATTATTGGTTCAGGTGGAGCAGGATTAGCCTCTGCTCTAACAGTAAAAGAGCGTGGTGCAAATGTTTTAGTTGTAGGAAAAAGCTACCCTACAGCATCACAAACCTCTATGGCACAAGGGGGAATGAATGCTTCGTTAGGAAACGTTACACCCGATTCAATCCAATCACATATTGATGATACCATAAAATCATCCCATAAACTCTGTAACAACCAAATGGTTAAACAGCTCTGTGAAGATGCTCCAAATAGCATTAAATGGCTAGAAAAACTGGGGGTACCCTTTGATAGAACTCCTAAGTCTAAAGTAGCACAACGACAACTCGGTGGTGCTTCAAGTAAACGAGCTTGTTATGCACAAGACTATACTGGACTAAAGATTTTACATACTCTCTATGATAGCTGTTTAAAAGAGGGGATAGAGATGTTAGAAGAGTATTTTCTGTTGAACCTTATAACAGAAGATAGTGTAGTGTTGGGTGCAATCTTTTTAGATATTGTAACAGGAGAAGTAAAAGAGATACGAGCAAAAAATACTATTATAGCAACAGGTGGATATGCAGGAGTCTATAAAGGCTTTACAACCAACTCCGAAGGGGCAACAGGAGATGGAATCGCCTCGGTACTTCGTGCAGGTGGAAGTGTGAGTGATATGGAGTTTGTACAGTTTCATCCTACAGCACTTAAAAGCTCTGCAACACTTATTAGTGAAAGTGCCAGAGGAGAGGGAGGATATTTGGTCAATAGCAAAGAGGAACGTTTTATAGATGAGTTGCTTCCTCGTGATGTGGTAGCAAGAGCCATCTCTGCACAGATTGCTAATGGCGAAGAGGTCTTTTTGGATATTCGACACTTAGGAGAAGAGAAACTACTGCACCTTATGCCCCAAGAGGTTCATTTGTGTAGACTCTATGAGAACGTAGACCCTATAAAAGAGCTTATTCCCATAAAACCTGTAGCACACTACTCTATGGGTGGAATTGATGTCAATAATAATTTAGAGGTCACAGGATTGAAAAACTGTTACGCTGTAGGCGAATGTAGCAATGCCAAAATTCACGGAGCAAATAGATTAGGAGGCAACTCTCTTTTAGAAATCATTTCTTTGGGACGATTAGCAGGAAAAAATTCTGTAGGGGGCGATTGCCATCGCACCAAAAATAACGAACAAATATACACCAATCAGCTACAAGAAAACCAAGAATACATAGAAGGCTTATTTGAAGAGTACCCATGGGAGAGAAACTTTTATGAGATTCAATATGAACTTGGTAGTAAATTTTATAAATATGCAGGAGTAGTAAGAGACAACACAGAACTAAATAATTTTCTAAATGAACTAAGAGTCATAAAAGCTGATATTGATAATATGGGTATAGGCGATAAGAGTAGAGAAAATAATACCAATTTGGTAGAGTTTTTACAGTTTAAAAATAGCCTAGAGGTAGGAGAGGTTCTTTTAGACTCTGCACTAGTGCGTGATGAAAGTCGTGGAGCTCACTATAAGCGTGCTTTTCCAAATGAGGATGATAAACTCTATAGAGTCAATTCACTCTATTGGATAGAAGATGATGTTTTACAAAATAGATTAGTAAAGGTGGTAGATTAAGATGACAACAATTAAAATAAACCGTCAAGATGAGGTTATAGAGTACACCATCCCTTTTAAAAGCACAACCCTATTAAAAGCACTCTTTCATATTAAACAGCAAGAAGATAACACTCTAACTTTTAGCTCCAGTTGTCGTTCAGGTGTTTGTGGTACATGTGCTGTTCGTGTAAATGGTAAAGAGGTCTTAGCCTGTTCGTATAACTTTCAAAAAGATGATTTGGTAGAGCCTTTGGCATATCATGAAGTTCAAAGGGACTTAAAAGTAAATAAACAAAAAGTAAGAGAGACACTAAGAACATCTACAGCATGGTTACAGAGCCACCAAGAGGCAAACATTAGTACAACCCAAGTTCAACTAACTGAAAAACAGACCGATTGTATCTTGTGTGACTCTTGTTACTCTTCGTGTCCTGTACTTGAAGTCAACCCCAGTTTTATAGGACCTTTTGCCTTGACACGAGCCTATCGCTACACATCAGACCCAAGAGAGGGGAATATTCAAGCTATTGTGGATAATATTCAAACCAATGGTATTTGGGATTGTACGCTCTGTGGAAACTGTACCGAGGTATGCCCACAAGGAATTGACCCTAAGATGGATATTACTATGCTTCGTGGAACAGCCACTCAGTTTGGCTATACAGACCCCAATTTTCAAGCAATGGATTTTGGTTTTGGAGGTGGTTTTTAATAAACTACTTTTTACCAAACATTATTTTTTTGGAAATACAATTTTTAAAATTCCATTTTTATAACTCTGTTCCATCCGAGTCTCATCAGCATCGTGTGGAATAAAGAGTGAGGAAGAGGAAGAACTAATGCTTTTAGATTCTGAAAATTCTGTTTTTTCTATTGTCGTAGTTGTTATCGAAACAGTTAATTTTCCATTCTCTAATTTAACATCTACCTTTGTTTGATTATTATCTTCAATCTCTCTCTCTAAAACATAACTGTTTTCTTTCTCTTCAAAATCATTGACACTTATTACTTTGAGTTCTATGGATTCATCCCAGTTTGGATCAAGTTGATTATGTTCACGGATAGCTCTATTCATCTTTTCATCCATCGCCATCATCTCTTTAGCTGAATCATACATACCCTTTTGCAAATCTATATCTGCCAAAATAGGAATGGAATTAAACAGACACAACATAGGGGTTATTTTAATTATTTTTTTATACATTTTATAAAATCCTTTTAGATAAAATATTTTCCCACTATTTTACAACAAAAATATTAATATATATTATTGAAAACTATTTAAATTAATTTTATTAATAGATCTTTTATATTGTATAAAATATAAACCTTTTTAGTAATTGTGGCAAAATATACTATTTTTACTCAATATAAATTACACTTTGAGTTTTCTTTTGTTATCATATAAAAAAACAATACAAAGTAAATTTCATGAAAAATCATTATCTCTTTTCTCAGCCACATCAGGCTTTTTTCGTTTTAGCATTTGTGAATGCTATTCTCTCGATGTTCCTCTTTATGCTTTTTTTTAAAGGCTTAGTTACGTCTGAAATTTTAAGCTTAAATTATCATGCTTATTCATTTATATTTCTTATGTTTACACCCTCTTTTTTAGCTTTTTTATTTACTACCTTTCCAAGATTTTCAGCTACTGAGCCTATAAAAAAAGAAAAATACATAATGGTATTCAAAGCTTTTTTTGGAGGTTCAATACTATTTCAACTCGGAAGCCTTTTTTCAACACTCCTCTTTAGTATTGGGATGATACTTACTTTTGTGGGACATGTAGGAGCAACTTATATTCTCTATAATATATACAAGATTTCTAAGCTAGAAGAGAAAGAAGACCAATTATGGATTTTGATTGCTATGGGTTTTGGTCTATTTGCTCATTTTATTTTTATCATAAGTATTTGGATTCCATCTCTTCATATACTCTCTATTCAAATAGCTATTTATCTTTATCTCTTTATTCTTATCTTTACTGTGGGGCAACGAATGATTCCATTTTTTTCACACTCCCCTATCCAAAAACATAGAGAGAGACTAAAAGTTATTATTGGTCTATTAGGTCTACATGTTTTATTAGAAACAATGCAAAACAACTCATCATTTCTTGTTGATTTACTACTTGCTTATCTGATAGGTAAAGAACTTTATAGATGGAAACTACCATTCCCAAATCCCAATCCATTAGTATGGATTTTACATCTTGCACTATTTTGGATTCCCATCGCTTTTGCTCTTGAAAGTGTAACAAATATCATCGCACTATCCACAGGTACCAACTTTTTATCTCTAGGAATTCATACCCTAGCACTAGGGTTCTTTTTAACGGTACTAATAGGTTTTGGAACACGTGTAACCTTAGGACATTCAGGAAATATAATGCAAGCAGATAGATTAACAACCATCCTCTTTTACTGGACACAAGTTGTTGTCGTTATTCGTATGTTAACATCGTTGGCTGTAGCCAATAGTTGGAATTTTGTTGTATTCTTTGATTTATCCATAACAGTATGGGTTGTACTCTTTTCTTTATGGGGAAGTCGTTTCTTCCCTGTACTGATTTTTGGTAAAAAGCTTCTAAATAAATAAGAAGTAAAGTAGTACAAAGAGTTTTTCTGCTAAAATTCGCCAAATTATAGACTATTGAACTCTTTAGAGAAGATAGAGCTAATATCAAACAGTTACGTAACAAAGGAAAACAACACATGGCACATCATCAGTCAACGATTAAACGTATTAGACAAACTGCTAAAAGAACAGAGAGAAACAGATACTACCGAACTAGATTTAAAAATATTGTTAAAGCAGTAGTTACAGCAACAGAAGCAAATGATAAACTAGCAGCACAAGAAGCATTTAAAATCGCAAATAAGCAAATTCATAAAATGGTAAGCAAAGGTTTTATCAAAAAAACTACAGCTGCTAGAAAAGTAAGCCGACTTAACCTAATGGTTAACAAAATCGCTGCTTAATAATCGTCTATTTTATACCAACTCTATTGAGGATTTGGTATAACTCTCTTTTTAAAACTTTACAAAATCCACTATTAGGTTCCTCCTATGTTTAAAGAAAAACTTCAACCATTTATTGACCGATATAATGAACTAAATACCCTATTGAGTTCTCCTGACATTGCATCAGATATTAAAAGAATGACCGACTTAGGGAGAGAACAATCTAAACTTAGTAAGTTGGTTGAAAAAGCAAATCTTTATATTGAAACAGCTGATGCAATTGTCGAAAATAAAGAGCTTTTAAAAGATGCTGAACTAGGAGAACTAGCAAAAGAGGAACTTGTAGAGCTTGAACCTCTATTGCCTCAACTAGAAGAAGAGATTAAAGTTCTAATGATTCCTTCAGACCCCAATGATGATAAAAACATCATCTTAGAACTTCGTGCAGGTGCAGGTGGAGATGAAGCAGCTCTGTTTGTTGCAGATGTATTTAAGATGTATTTACGTTATGCTGAACTTGTAGGATGGAAAGTAGAAATTATCTCTTCTTCCGATGGAACAGCAGGTGGATACAAAGAGATAGTAGCCCAAGTAAGTGGAGAGGGTGTCTATTCTCAACTAAAATTTGAAGCAGGAATTCATAGAGTTCAACGTGTACCAGATACTGAAACACAAGGTCGAGTACATACCTCGGCAATTACAGTAGCTGTTATTCCTGAAGTTGATGATGTTGAAGTTGATTTGAAACCAAATGATATTAAAATGGATGTTTATCGTTCAAGTGGTTGTGGTGGACAGTCAGTAAATACCACCGATTCAGCTGTACGTTTAACGCATATTCCAACAGGCATTGTTGCAGCTATTCAAGATGAAAAATCACAACACAAAAACAAAGCCAAAGCGATGAAAGTTCTAAAGGCCAGAGTTTACGAAGCACAACTCCAAGAGCAGTTAGACGAAACCTCAGCTCAACGAAAACTGCAAGTAGGAACAGGCTCTCGTTCAGAGAAAATTAGAACATATAACTATCCTCAAAACCGTTTAACCGACCACCGAATAGATTTAACTCTCTACTCATTAGATAGAATTATGAACGATGGTACACTAAAACTGGTACTAGAACCACTTAATGCACATGCACAAGCAGAAGCAATTAATGAAGCTGGATTGTAAAAATATTTAGAGTTTCATCGCGAAAATATATATTTCAGAATAATATCGAGGATACAAGGTTTTAGAGTAGATTAAACCCATCTACTCCAAAAACCCCATCCCCAAAATCTCCTCAAACCCAAAACTCTTCTGCGTCCAAAAGCGATTTCCATCCTCTTGCTCTATCTCAATAAAAAAGCGTTCATTTTCTTCTTTAAACTCTTTAAACTCTAAAATAGTAGCAACTCTTCCACCCAAAGCAGTTGTAGTTATCTGCTCTATCTTTTTCCCTCTAAAATCTTTACGTAAAATATCCAGTTGAGTAAGTGGAACAATCTCTAATTTCTTAGGGTTCTCAAATAGAAACTCCCAGAGTTTAAAAGCCTCTTCCTTTTCTAAAATAGTTCTATTGTCCTCTACATCTTTACCCAAAAACCCATTTTTATCTATAAAAAACAGTGTCCATTTTAGATATTTTAATTCTGTTAGATTATTACAAAGTGGTTGCTCTTTGTATTTTTTGACGATTAGGTTTTTCCATCGGTAGAAGTTTTTTTGTTTTTCGCCTGTCTGTTCGGTGTTCTCTTTTTTGTGGACTATGAATTTGATGTGGGTTATTTTTTGACCTATTTTTTCAAGTTCATAGGTTATTGTGAAATTTATATTTTCTCTATCATTTATCTCATTAACAGCCACATCAATAACATATTTTTTAAACATAGAAAATTTATAATATTGCCCTTCCTCTAATCCCATCAAGTCTCTAAATTTTTCTATGGTCATTTTAGGAATTTGAGCGTTTAGATAATCTTCTGCCAATTCATAAAGAGCGATAGAGTAACGGCTTCTCAAACTTTTAATAACAACCAAATTAATCTTTCCGAACATTTTAGGATTTAAAATCATATTGCGTATTTTATGGGGGAAAGAGTAGCTAATCACACCCCTTTCATACTCAAATTCAGAGATAAGTGTGAACGCCCCACTAATTTTACTTTTCCGATTTTTCTTTAAAATATTATAACGAATCTGTGTTCTATTCAACACTTCCAACTCATTTTTTAAACGACTATAGTTTTGCTCTCCAATGCCAAAAAATACTAAAAGTTCATCAGCAGTTACCGTAAAAACTTGTTTTTCAGGATTTTTTTTGAACTCATTTTTGGCAATTTTGAGCATATAGTTATAGCTTTTTCTCTGAATGGCTGTAATCTTATTACTTATTTGGATGCTAGAGCTGTCTTTATCTATAATAATTTCGTTTGTATTCATACTTAGCATTTTATCAACTTTTTGTTAGATTATAAAAGTATAGCAAGTGGAAAGTAAAAAGTAATTTAACTTTACCCTTTCATTCAGATACTTTCCCCTACCATTCAAAAACTTTCCCCTAACCATTCAATTTTTTGACCTAAACATTCAAATACTTTCCTTTATAGCCTTGAAAGTAAG
>QNZV01000079.1 GCA_003978395.1 Sulfurovum sp.
TCTACACTGTTTTTATTAACGGTTTTAGAGATAGCAACGCGTTCTGAAAGCCAAGAGTTGTAGAGAAAACTTTGATAGGCAGAGACCAAAAGTTTCTCTTTTGCACCTTTTAGTTTTTTCCCCGAATGGGCAATCTCTTTTCCTTGTTCATACGATTTTGAATCCTCTCCAAAACGTTGATACCCATAGTAGTTTGGAATTCCATTTGCTACCAACTCTTTAGCAATTTTTTGAATATTCTCTTCTGTTTTTTTATCTACTTCTTCCAAAACAATAGAGAATCTATTTCCTTTGAGTTGTCCTACTTTAATTGGAAATTTACTATAATGTTTTTCAAGAATTTCTATCTTTTCTGTAGTCAAATTTTTAATAACATCTCTCTCGTACTGTTTAGGAATAGAGATATACTGAATGGTAGTCGCATTTTTATCTTTGAGACCAGCATAACCAATATCACGCTGTTCAAGTCGAGTAGCTTTTGCAATAACTGTAATAAGTTTAAAGGTACTCATATCGGTTTTTTTTATCTTCAATATAAGATTAGAGCCTTTGTCTGCAAATTTAAAAAGGGGAATCTCTTCGACAAAGAAACGTTCAATGGTCTGAGCAAAGTTAAAATGGATTGGTTTGTGGTCATAGGCATAATTTTTTTTCATGGGGGAAGTATAGCAGAAGTAGATGAGCCTCTTTTTAAATTATATAAGGGCTATTTTCTATTTTTAGTGCCTCCTATGAATAAAAGTGTTAAAATACCACCTAAAACTATCTATTTAAGTATGGTTCTCATATGAATTTATTCTATCAAAGATAGTTAAAATGAGAAGGGATATATTATGTTTAATATTGTGTTAGTAGAGCCACAAATTCCACCCAATACAGGAACAATCGGGCGTTTATGTGTCAATTTAGGAGCAACGTTGCATCTGGTCAAACCATTGGGATTTGATATTGATGATAAAGCAGTTACAAGAGCAGGTTTGGACTATTGGAAAGAGTTAGATTTGGTCGTTTGGGAGAATTTTGATACATTTTTAGCTAAACACCCTATTGGTAAAAATACTCATTTGGCAACAACCAAAACCGATAAACTCTATTTTGATACTCAATTTAAAAAAGATGATTACATTCTTTTTGGTTCAGAGACCAAAGGGATTCGTGAAGATGTACTTTTAGAGAATAAAGAGCGTTGTATAACCATCCCTATGGGTGGAAAAGGGCGAAGCTTAAATCTTGGTGTAGCTGTAGGAGTTGTAACGTATGAAGCGTTACGCCAAAATTATGATGGTTTTGAAAAGATAACCATTGTTAATACATTAGAAGGAGTTTAAGATGTCTATTGGAGATATAGTCTATCTAATTGTTGCATTTTTGTTTGCTTATATGACTTTTGTCATTATCCGTGGAAATTTTCAGCGTAAGTTTGATAACGAGGGAAATAGATTGGATTTAAAGGATAAAGAGGAAAAAAAGTAAAAATTAGCTACCCTTGCAAAAAAATAAGGCGAATATTTTATGGAAAAAAGATTAGATGTTATAGATTTCTTTTTAAAAATTTTAAGTGCAGAGTCTGTGACTCCTGATGATGGTGGATTACTGAGCTATATAGAAAATTATTTATCAGATTTTGAAGCAACATGGATAAATGAGGGTGGAGTTAAAAATATTTTTTTAACCAAGAAGTTTGGAGAGGGAAAACATCTCTGTTTTGCAGGTCATGTTGATGTTGTTCCTGCTGGAGAGGGATGGGATACAAATCCTTTTATTCCAATGATTAAAGATGGCTTTATCTATGCTCGTGGAACACAAGATATGAAATCGGGTGTCGCTGCATTTGTTCAAGCTGTTCGTGATATGGATGATGATTTTTCTGGTCGTTTATCGTTACTTTTGACCTCTGATGAAGAGGGCGATGGAACGTATGGAACGCAAATTGTTTTAAAACACCTCAAAGAGAAAAAATTACTACCTGACTACTGTATTATTGCAGAGCCTACGTGTGAAACGACTATGGGAGATGCTATCAAGATAGGAAGAAGAGGCTCTATTAATGGGTTTCTGACGTTAAAAGGTAAGCAGGGTCACGCTGCATATCCTGAAAAAGCGATTAACCCTATTCATAACATATCCTCTATCTTGCCACTTATTGCAGGGCATGATTTAGATGATGGCGACAGTAATTTTGCTCCAAGTAAGTTGGTTATTACCGACATTCGTGCAGGAATGGAAGTAACCAATGTAACCCCAAATGCACTGAAAATGATGTTTAATGTACGAAACTCTACTAAAACATCCAAAGAGAGTTTACGGAGATTTATTGAAGATAAGTTTAAAGGTTTAGAGTACGATTTAGAACTTCAGCAAGGTTCTTATCCTTTTATTACGAATCGTGAATCGTTTATTGTCAATCGACTAAAAGAGGCTATCCTAGAAGAGACAGGGGTTCAAACAAAACTTTCTACAGCAGGTGGAACAAGCGATGGACGACATATTGCACCCTATGGTATAGAAGTTGTAGAGTTTGGTGTGATTAATGACCGCATTCATGGATTAAATGAGCGAACTTCTATTGCAGAAGTAGAGAATCTTTATAATATCTTTGCTACTATAGTGAAAAGATTCTAAAGGATATATAATGAGTGAAACCATGATAAATAATCAAGAGAAAATAGCAAAGATTAATAAAAAAATTGAAGAGCTTTTAGTTCAGTATCGTTTGAAACACGATGAGTTAGAGCTATCAACCGAAGAGTGGGATATTGGAGAGATTCAAGAAGATTTATCCAACTATACAAAAGAGATAAACAAATTAAAAAGAGAGATACATAATCTTAAATCCGTTGCTTAAGCTCTTAACCGACTATGTATAAGCAACCCTCTTTATCAGTATATGTTTTAATAAGAATTGTAGTTATTGTTGTTTTTGTTACAACCTTTTATGCATTGGTCATTGCATTTGTACCATTAACATATCAAAGTTCTACTTTTCATATTGCTCTTTTTTTTTCTTCTCAAATACTGTTAATTATATCGGTATATTTAGGAGCAAAACAGGTTGGAAAAGAGCTTGAAAATGTAGAGAAGTATCTATCTGGAAGTTCAGATTTTAAAAATCTGGACTCTTCTGCACGATTTTTTACAAGAGAGTTTGATAGTATCAATATCAAACTCATCAAAACCTTACAAAAGATAAAAAAACGTGAAAAAGAGAAACGCAAATATACTGCAAAAATAAAACTGAAAAATCGTCAACGTTCTGACATGCTTTCAGCCATTGCTCATGAGTTTCGCAACCCCATCGCTGCTATTATGGGTTATGCCCAAACATTAACCGATGATGAAGACATTCCCCCTAAATTACGTAATAAATTTTTAAATAAAATCTATAATAATGGGGATAAAATCGAAGAGCTTTTAAGCCGTCTACTTTTATGGAATCGTTTCGAGAGTGGTAAGCAGAAGCTTCATCTAAGTAAATTTGATATTAAGCCCTTGGCTATTGAGATAGCAATAAATTTAGAAGAGCGATACAGTCGCGAAATTCATTTAGAGGGAGAACCATTTATTGTCCGAGCCGATAAAGCTTTGGTAGAAATTGTCTTAAAGAATCTAATAGAGAATGCTTTAAAATACTCAAATGAGACGGTGTATGTAAATATAAGTCCAAATAGAGTATCTGTTATTGATAAGGGTGTAGGAATCTCTGCCGAAAACATAGAAAAAGTAACCAAAAAGTTTTTTAGAACCGATGAGCATACATGGGACAACTCAATGGGCTTAGGTTTGGCTATTGTGAAGCAGATATTAAAACTTCATAACACAGTTTTAGAGATAGAGAGCCAAGAGAACGTGGGGTCTACTTTCTCTTTTAGGATTTAGCTCTTTTCACAACTCCAGTTATGGAATTTAACTAAGAGAGCTCTTTTGCAGTCTCAGGATAGAGTGGAACGAAAAACTATAAAAAATATAAAAAATTAATAAACAAAGAGTCCAATCAATGAACCAAAATAACACCATGACCGTCTCATCGCTAAACATAAAAATAAAATCCCTATTAGAAACTACTTTTATGCACATATTAGTCGAAGGAGAAGTCTCATCCGTAACCTATCACAATTCAGGGCATGTGTATTTTTCTATAAAAGACAAAGATTCAAGTATAAAGTGTGTAATGTTTCGCTCTAATGCTCATCGTATGAAATTTAGGTTGGAGCGTGGGCAACATGTGGTGGTTAATGGGTCTATTTCGGTCTATACACCTCGTGGGGAGTATCAGCTTCTTACGCTATCGATTGAGCCGTTTGGGCGTGGGGCTTTGGAGTTGGCGTATGAACAGCTCAAAGAGAAGTTACAAGCTAAAGGCTATTTTGATGCAAATAGAAAAAAGGCTCAACCTAAATATATCAAAAAGATAGCTTTGGTTACGGCTAGCAAAAGTGCTGGTTTGCAAGATATGCTTAAGATTATTGATAAACGATGGAGACTCCTTGATGTTGTGATTGTTGATACTTTGGTGCAAGGGGATAAATCTGCTTTTCAAATTGCAAAGGCTTTGGCATATGCTGATACTTTGGGATGTGATGCTATTGTTGTTGGTCGTGGGGGTGGAAGCCGTGAGGATTTATGGGCATTTAATGAAGAGGTTGTAGCTGATGCTCTTTTTAATCTGAATACTTTTGTGGTTTCGGCTGTGGGGCATGAGGTTGATGTTTTGATTTCAGATTTTGTAGCAGATTTGAGAGCCCCAACACCATCGGCTTCGATTGAGATGATTTTACCTGATAAAAATGAGCTACTTTATACCTTGTCTGAAATGCAAGAGCGATACGATAGGGCTATAAAACAGATACTCTATAACAAAGAGACAGCGTTGACATCATTAAGTCAAGAGTTGAAACGAAACTCTGTCTCTCAAAAAATAAGTGAAATCAATAATCAGTTTCTACAACTAGAAGATGAGTTAAAACGTGCAATAAAATACAAATTAACAGAGTATGAATCTAAATTTATAAATTTACCAAAACAACTTAAAGATAATTTTGAGTATGCTTTGCATGTTAAAAGAGAAAATCTAAAATCTTTAGAGCAGAAAATGAGACTTTATGACCCAAAACTGAAACAAAAAGAGGGTTGGGGAGAAGTTTTATTGGATGGTAAAAGAGTTGATTTATCTTCTATTAATATAAATGATACTTTTGTAATTAGTGATACAAAAACAAAGCTAGAAGTAGCTTGTATAAAAAAGGAAAAGATACAATGAAAAATATTGCAGATAAACTCTTTTGGGTAGTTCTGATTTTATTAGGGCTATACATGCTCTATAATAAAGGAATAATTTTAGCCAATTTTGAGTCGGTTAACTCAAAGGTGGCTTATGAGATGATAGAACAAAATGATGGAAATTTAACTGTTTTAGATGTACGAACTGTAGATGAGTTTAAAAAAGATGGTCATTTGGTTGATGCCAAACTTATTCCATTACAGCTTTTGGGAAAAAATCTAAATATGCTTGATAAATCAAAAAAGATTTTGGTCTATTGCCGAAGTGGAAGCCGTTCGGTTTCGGCTTCTCGTATTTTGAGTGATGCTGGATTTACAGTTGTTAATATGAGTGGTGGGATTATTGATTGGAAAGCAGAAAAACTACCTATAAAGTAATACTTTTACGCATCAATTTTTTCCACTTTCACTTTGACCTCTTGATAACAAGCTGAATCTCCCTCATCAGAGATGATGTTTGGGGTTAAAAAATTTACACCTATTGTGTTTGCAGTGATTAAAACAGAGTCCTTTCGTAGGGCTTCACTGTTTTTAACAAAGAAATAATGCTCTCCCCATTTAGAATAGACTTTTACTCTCTCTTCATCTTCAAATCCAAGGCTAGGGTGTACAGCTACTTGATTGTCTCGTTTAAATTGAGTATTCAGAGCCTTATTTGCTTTTGGAGTAATTAGCCAATAATCTGAAATAATTACCTCTTTTTTAGATTTTCTTCTAGCTCGTGTAAACTGTTTGGTTTTTATAAAATCATCGCCAAATTCATCAGGAAAGATAAACTCTTCATCACTCTCTTCTCCAAAACCCTCTTGGTAGGGAATCTCTTGGTAAGCAGGAGAGCGATAGTATCTATCTACTTTTGTACATTGATTGAACCAAAAATCTAAATAATACTGCTCCTCTTTTAATGGCTCAAAGTCAAGTTTTTGGAGTAGGATATTTGTAAAGTCATATTCAGAAATTCCATAATCACACTCTTGAATTTTTCTCATTGGGCTAATACTGTGGTGAGCGTAGCTTAGGCGAACGTCCTCTTTTTCAAAGAAATTTTTTGCAGGAATAATAATATTAGCCATAGCAGAGGTCTCATTTTCATAAAGACCAAAATAGATAATGGTTTTTGTTTTTTGAAGCTCCTCTATAACTCGGCTAGAGTTAGGCATAGAGGCGACAGGGTTTCCACCTTGAATGAGTACGCTATCAAAATCTCCAAAATTTGCATTGGCTTTTTGTACTTTTTTTCCTTTTATCTCAAAAGGGTTATTAAATCCTAATTTAGAATTTCCTAAAAAGCCAACACCACATCCCTCTTTGCCCATTTTTCCAAGCATAACAGCTAGGGAATCAATGGCTTGGAGTGTTAAGTGACCTATTGAGTATTTTTGTACACCATTTCCAACTAAAAAAACCGTTTTTTTGCCATCAATCATCTCTAGTATACTTCCCATCTCTTGTAAATCGGTATTGATGTAGTCTAAGATTGGACGAATTCTAAACTCTTGGGTAAAGTCATAAAAATCTTCATATTCAGAGGCGTGTTCTTCAATATACTCTTTATCCTCAAAATTGCCCATAAGTGCAAAACGTGACAACATAATGGCAACAAAAAAATCAGAACGTGGAGCAATTTGCAAATATATATCTGCTTTTTTTGCAATGGCAGTTTTGACTGGGTCAATTACAATAATTTTTTTATCTTTAAGATGAGGCATAAGATGAGCCGATGTTATCGTGATATTTTTACCCCAAACAACAACCACTTCTGCTTTTTTAATCTGCTCTATGGGCAAGATTCTATTGACTCCACGACCCTCTAAGATTCCTGCATCTCCCGAACCATCACAGAGTGTTCCTTTGGTGGTCGTTCCGTCAATCTTATCAAAAAGAAGATTGCTAATCTCTTGCATCACTCCAAAATTTCCTGAACCTCTCCACAAAAGTTTACGAGGAGTATCCAACGCCTCTTTTGTTGCCTCTAAAGCTTCGGCTAGGGTTACCTCTTTGCCATTGACTTTTGGGCTTGTAATTCTGGGTTCATCGGGTAGGTATTTATTGACCAAAGAACATAATGAACCCGTTGATGTTGGGTGATTTGGGTCTGCTTTTATACTATTGTCTTCTACCACAATACCACAAGCATCAGGGCAATCAAGCCCACAGCTTGTCTCTATTTTATTTTCATTTTGCATTATTTGAACTCCACTTTGAGTAGTTTTGAAAAGCTAACTTTAGGCTTTTTTATTAAAATTTCTGTTCGATAAGAAGAGATATATTTCTCATCGGTAACCGACCATATCTTAGATATTGTATAGTTACTCTTTTTTCCATCAATATAGATACTTTTTGTTTTTATCTCTTTTATCTCATCTGCTTCTAAAAATAGAATGAGTTTTGCTGAACTTAAATCTTTTAGTTGTGCCAAAGCTGTTCCCATATTGACATAATCACCTCTATTGACCAAAAGTTTATAGAGAAATTTTTTATTTACTCTAATAGTTTTTTTGCTAATGCTATCTTTTAGTCGTGCTATTTCATAGTTCAAATCAAGCTTCTGTTTTTTTAGTGAATCTATTTTCTCTTTGGTTGAAAAGTATTGAGTTTTGGCATTGGTATATCCATAAAAAGCATTGTCCTTTTGTGTATTAGATGCCGATGCTATCATCGAGATACGATTATAATACTCTTCTTGACGTTGAAGTGAACTTTGCAATGCCAAGAGTATATCTTGATTGATTTGTAACATACTATTGATTAATTTTAAAGAGGCACGACTGGATTTCAACTTAATTAAATCAAGTTTATCATCAAGTTTAATAATAGTACCATGAGAGATATTTGTCCCTTCCAACTTACTTTTAGCAAGTGTCACTTGTGCTGAAACAGCAGATTTTAGAGTAAGAGTCTCTAGTGGTTCTACCTTTGCATAATGTACTTTTGCAATCAAAGATAGAGGTAATAGTAGTATAAATATTAATATTTTCAT
>QNZV01000167.1 GCA_003978395.1 Sulfurovum sp.
TTGAAAATTAGTGTGGAAAAATTGGCTAAAAATTTAGATGATGATGAACTCTATGTCGATTTTGCCAGAGTAGGGAAACACTATTTTGGATTCTCTCTTGACAATAAGAAAGAGATTTTCTTTCGGCGAATTTCTAAGGAGCATACCCAAGAGATAGATAGGGGTATTTTAAGCTTTAGAAAAGAGATGAGGTCGGTCTTAAGAGATGAGAAAAAGAGCAGTCGAAAAGAGCTAACGCTACTCTATGATGTTCTCTTGAAAACATTGGTCGAGAAGTTTACGAAGAAAAAAGAGAAGTTAATCATCTCAACGGATGGACTCTTACGGATGTTGCCCTTTGAGGCACTGTACTCTAGTGCCAAAGAGCAGTATTTGGTGCAGTTTAGAACTTTGGTTTACATTCCGAGTGCCAAAGAGTTTTTACGCTTAAAGAGTGAAAAAATAGCCAATATGGCTAACAATACCATTGTTGTTTTTGCCAATCCTATTTTTGATTCATCGGTAGTTGAGAGGTTAAGAGGGGCGAACAACAGAATGTTTGAGATGAAGTTTTCTAACCTCAAAGGAACAGCCCAAGAGGCTCAAAGCATTAAACGAATCATGAAAAAAAGTAGGGTATGCTCCTATGAGGGAGTTGATGCCAATGAGGAGAACTTCTTCAAGGTAAAGCAACCTAAGATTCTACACATTGCCACTCATGGATTTTTCATTAAAAGTGAATTGTCCAACCCCATGTTAAACGCAGGAATTGTCCTAAGTGGGGCAAACAGTGCTTTAAAAGAGGGAAGAGGTGATGGGGTCATAACGGCACTGAAACTCTCAGGTATGGACTTGAAAGGGACAGAGTTGGTGGTACTCTCAGCTTGTGAAACAGGTCTAGTAAAACAGAATGCTCCTGACAGTGTGAGTCTTTTAAGCAAGGCATTTATGCAGTCAGGAGCAAAAGCAGTTCTTGCGAGTTTGTGGTCGGTGAGTGACATGGGAACCAAAGCCTTAATGGAGCTTTTTTATCAAGAGATAGAGCAGGGTGTACCCTATTTGGAAGCGTTAAGAAAGGCTAAGATAGAGATGATAAAAGAGGGTAAATCACCAGCTCTTTGGAGTGCGTTTATTTTAAATGGAGAGGGAGGATAATCATTGAAGTGATTATTTTTTTTTCTCTCTCAAAAATATCTAAAAACTACTCTTTAGAATTTTTTATATCTTTTAGTTTCTTCTCTTTCAAAGCTTTTTGCTTTTTCTCTCTATTTACAGCATCTTGTAAATCCTCTTCTGAATCAAAAAGCATTCCATCCATCATTCTTTTACTATCATCAAAATCACCCTTTTTAATACTCCAAATTACGATTGCCAACATCGTAAAACTTGCAAACAATCCGACAATTAACTCTAACTTTAAAACTGAATTCATACTCTATAACTCCTCTTTTTTGATTCTCATAGAGTTCCCCACTACCAGTAGAGAACTCAAACTCATCGACAAAGCTGCCACCAATGGAATAACAAAACCTGCCATTGCTAATGGAATGGTTATTATGTTATAAATCAACGATAACAGTAAGTTTTGTTTTATAAAAGTATACGTTCGCCGTGAAATAATAAAACTCTCTTTTATCCCTTTAAGTGAATCATTTAACACCACCACATCTGACATAGCCAACGCCACATCTGCTCCAGACCCCATAGCAATGGCTACATCGGCTTTGGATAGAGCCAATGCATCATTGATTCCATCTCCTACCATCACTACTGTTTTCCCCAGCTCTTTTAAAGAGATTAAAAGTTCTGCTTTTTCCTTTGGAGAGATAGATGAATAAACGGTTTTTATGCCCACCTCATCAGCTACTCTCTTTGCCACTTTAGCATGGTCTCCTGTTGCCATAATTACTTCAACTCCTATTTTTTGAAAGTAATTTATCATCTCTTTAGAGTCTTTTTTAACACTATCTTCAAGTTCAAAAGAGACAACAACTCTTGTACCAATAATAAAGTGATAAAGAGTATACTCACTCTTGTAATCAAGTTCAATATAATGTTCATCCAAGAGCTTAGCATTTCCACCCAAAAGTGTTTCTCCATTGTATTCTGCTTTTAAGCCTCTTCCACCCAACTGTTCTATATTTTCTAATTCAACTATTTTAATACTTGTATACTCTTTTTCCAAATATTTTTTAATGGAACGGCTCACGGGATGAGTTGAAGAGTCAACCATAGCATAAAGCAGAGCTACATCTTGAGCATTTAACTCTTTAGATTGCTTCTTAACCGTTAAGTTTCCATTGGTTATGGTTCCTGTTTTATCTACTACTACAGTAGTAGCTTTAGCAAAAGTCTCTATAAACTTTGCCTCTTTAAAAAGAAGTCCTCTCTCTGTTGCCCATGAGATACCAATAAGCGATGCAATCGGTGTTGCCAATGCCAAAGCACAAGGACAGGCAATAACAATCACAGCAATAGTAATAATCAAGGCATTCTCTAAATCTCCTGAATATAAATACCAACCAATATAAGTAGCAATCGCTAGTAAAATAATAACCATTGAGAAGTATTTGGAAAGCTCATTTGTAGTCTCTTCTATTTTGGGCTTAGAAGCCAATGAGTCCTCTAATAAATTTACCATTGTGCTTAATGTAGAGTTGGCATAGTTTTTAGTTGCTTTATAACGCATGACCATACCTGAGTTTATTGTTCCAGAATAAATCATATCTCCCTCTTGCTTTTCAACTGGCAAAGATTCCCCACTAAGTGAACTCTCATCATAAATAGACTCTTTGACGATAGATTTACCATCAACAGATGCTTTCTCGCCATTTTTGACCTCTATAATGTTCCCAACGACTATCTCATCTAAAGATACTACCCTCTTTACTCCATCTTCTACTATAGTAGCTTCTAGTGGAACTTGCGATTTTATCTTATCCATTGCATCTACAGCCGATTTTTTACCTAAAACTTCTAAATATTTACCAACCAATACAAAAGTAATAATCATAGCAACCGAATCAAAATAGCTATGTCCCTTTGCACCAAAGAGAACGGTTAATGAGTAGATATAGGTTATAGTAGCTCCACCCGAGACCAATAAATCCATATTAACAATTTTATTCTTTAGACCATAATATGCACCTCGAAAAAAAATCCAACCAGAGTAAAATAGAACAATTGTAGCAAAGAGAAACTCTGCCATATGAACCAAATGTAGATTTTCAGGCTTAATCCCCGAAAAATATCCTGCATACTTAGCAACACCAATCATCATAACATTCATAGAGCCAAAAACAGCTACAGCCATTCGTAAAAAATAGTCTCTTTGAGCAGAACTTGCTTTCACATCCTCTACACTCTGTTCATAAGGGTAAGCGTTATAACCTATACTCCGTATTTTTTCAATAATCTCCGAGAGTTTAATCGTATTTTCATCCCAAATAATTTTTGCTTTATTATTTGTAAAGTTGATATTTGCTTCTAAAATTCCATCGGTACTATCCAAAACTTTTTCATTTAACCAAACACATGCAGCACAATGAATTCCTTCTATAACCAAATCAACTTTAGAGAAACCATCGGGGGTAATTTTGATATAACGTTGCTTAAAACTCTCTAAGTCAAAATTTTCTACATTATCATCTGTTTCAACGGGTGGAGCAATAGTAGAATTTCCCATTTTGTCATAAAAACTATCTAAGCCATCATCTTTTAAAAGATGGTAAACACCCTGACAACCATTGCAACAAAAATAGACATCAGGATTATTCTCCTCTGTAATCATAACTGTTTCATCAAACTCTAATTGACAATGAGTACACTTCACTATAGACAACTGCTACCCCTTTATGTTACTTTTTCACAAGTAATTATAATTTAAACTAATAATAAATATAATTTTAAGATATAACAAGCATTATCATATCTAATTTTATATATTATATACGCATTAAAGAAAAATTACAAGGAGTTTTAAATGCCATTTAGAATAAAACGGTATTATGGGTATATTATTGCGACAGTTATGTCGCTAGTAATCCCCTTTATAACAATTGGAGGACACCATATCTTCCTTTTATCTTTTGATAAAAAACAGCTACAACTTATGGGAACTGCATTTGATATGCAAGAGTTGTATCTTATGCCATTTCTACTCATGTTAATGTTTATCGGTATTTTTGCAGCTACGGCTATTGGGGGTCGTGCATTTTGTGGTTGGGCTTGTCCTCAAACCATCTTTAGAGTTATCTACCGAGACCTTATTGAGACTAAGCTTTTAGGGCTTCGTAAACGAATTAAAAACAAACAAAAAGAGCCAGACTACTCTAAAAAAGAGAATATGGTTAAACGTATTGTTGCCATTTTAATTTGGTCTGTTTTAGCACTTATTGCTGCTGCTGATTTTATTTGGTACTTTGTCCCTCCTGAAGATTTTTTCCAATACATACAAAATCCATCTGAACATGGTGTTGTTATAGGTCTTCTTTTAGGTATTACAGGTTTTCTTATTTATGATATTATCTTTCTAAAAGAGGATTTTTGTATCTATGTTTGTCCATACTCTCGAGTACAATCTGTTCTTTATGATGATAACACTTTTCAAGCACTCTATAACCCACATAGAGGTGGAGAGATTTATGATGAGCAAAAAGAGAAAATTGTCTTTAAACAAAAAGATTTAACAAATGAGCAGAGTGAATGTACTACTTGTGAGCAGTGTGTAACCGTATGTCCTACGCATATTGATATTCGTAAAGGTACACAGTTAGAGTGTATCAACTGTTTAGAGTGTGTTGATGCTTGTACTACTGTTATGGGAAAATTAGGAAAAGACTCATTGGTGCAATGGACAAGTATGAATGCTGTACATGAAGATAAACCAACCAAATTCCTTAGAAGCACAACCTATATGTATGGTATAGCGATTATTGCTATTTTTGTGATGCTCTTTGTTATGGGTGGTCAAAAAGAGTACATGCTTCTAAATGTGAACAAAACAACTCAACTCTATAAAGTAAAAGATAATCAAGAAGTAACCAACTCATACTTAATGCTTTTCCAAAATACAGAAGATAAAAAGCATACCTATCAAATAGAAGTTGTTGGTAAATATGCAGGTAAATTTGAGATAAAACGTTTTAAAGGGCTTACTTTGAGTCCAGGTAAACTATCAAAACAGTTACTTATTCTCTCAACAAAAGAGAAACTTGTTGATGATAATACCAAAGATACTCCTCTAAAAGTAATGATTAAATCGTATGCTGTAGATGAGCCAGAGAGAATCTTTGTATTCCGAGAAATCATCTTCTTCTATCCACGAGCAGATAAACTAAAATAAGCTCTTCTTCATTAATAGTAGCTAAACAGCTACTGTTAATTTTTATCTTCATAAAATCTTAAATTTAATTTTTAATTGTTTATATGTTATAATTCTTATATAATAAATTCAAGAAAGGTATAAGTGATGAAAAAACTTCTACTTATTTTAACTATATTGACTCTAAACCTATTGGCAACTCAAAATAATATCTTAATTATTAAAAACAAAGATGGAAAAGTTCAAAAAGGAAAACGTATTAATCATAATGAAAATATTTACTATGAAAGTCTATTAAAAGAGCAGAGTGAGATTTTAAAAGCACTAGATAAATTACAAAAAAAACGAAGAAACAGTGGAAACTATGATAAAAGTGCTATGCTAAAAAATGCAAAACATTATTTGGGTGGTAAATATGTTTGGGGAGGAACCCAGCCTAAAGGTTTTGATTGTTCAGGTTATGTACAATATCTTTACAAAAAAGAGGGTATTCAGATTCCAAGAACAGCTCTACAACAGTCAAAAGTAGGAAAAGATGTTACATGGCAAACTCTAAAAAAAGGTGATTTACTATTTTTCCTAACCGATAGAAAGCGTGGTATCCCCGTAACACATGTAGGAATGTATCTTGGCAACCATAAATTTATCCATGCCGCCTCTAGAAGACTAGGAATTATTATCTCTCCTTTTACTCCAAAAAGTAAATATGGAAAGCTTTTTGTAAAGGCTACACGAATTATTAAGTAGGGTATTCTCTCTTGGAAAACAAAATTAAAAATATAATATAAATTTAATCTTAATAGTCGAGGGGGGGAGATTCTAAGAAGAGCAAAGCCCTAAAAAGGCAAGGCAATGCATTTAATTGTGAAGTAAATTAAAAATAGCGTCATTTTTATATGTAAAATAAGATTTTAAGTATATTTAAAAACTCTTATTGTGACGGGAGGAAATTTTCGCTCTGGATAGTAAAATAGTACTTTGATTAATTTTTTTAAGAATTTTTTCATGGTTTGTTTTCTCCTTTTGTATAATTATTTTTAACATACAAATGATAGTATTTAAAAATAAAATAACTCTTTAAAATTACACAATTTCTCTTTTTTTATTAAAAAAATATAAAATTATTTCTGTTTATATTTAATTATTATATAAATATTGTTAAGACTTTTTAATTAATGAGAGAGTATAATAGATTTTTTAGAAAGGATTAAAAAATGAAAAAAATAGTCACAAGTTTAATATTGATTTGTTCGTTAGCTGTATCAGGTTCTTTTGCACAGATTGGTGCAGGATATTCAAAAGGCGATAATGATAGTAATAATGGTACGGGATTTATTGGTTTAAATGTTTTAGGTAATATAGGTTTACGTTTGGAATATAGTAAAAATTTTTCGGAGCATTCAGAGTTTTCAAAAGAAGATATTAGTCGTTATGGTCTGTTTGCAACCTATACACTTCCGTTGACTTCAGCATTCTCCATAACACCAAAAGCTGGTTTAATCAAAACAGATGGGGAGTTTGAGGTTGTTGATACAATTAAAACGATTTCTGACTCTTCTACAAATTTTACCTACGGACTAGAGCTTAACTATCATTATAATGAAATGATTTCTCTGTTTGTAGGATATACAGACTATGGTAATAAATTTGATGATATAGGTTCGGTTAAAGCATCTGAACTTGATAGTGCAAATTATACTTTTGGAATTAAATTGGATATTTAATAGGTTAAATATCATTTATAAAAACCATGAGCCTCCTCTCATGGTCTCTCTTCTTTTTAATTTATTATTTTCAAAATGTTTAAATATAATTTTTTTTATTAAAATATATTGTAATTTAAGTTAATGTATGTTATTATTTATTAACTTTAAAAAAGGAGTTTAAAATGTTAAGAAAACTATTATTTATCCCTATGTTTTTAGTAACTTTTTCTATGGCTGATGTAGGAAATCAAGGTACTTATGAGAATATAAATAGAAGTGAAAATCTAATTTTAAAATTAAAATTAGAAATTTATAAGTTGAGAGAAAAAAACGTACAATTACAAAAAATTGTTGATTCTATTTCTAGTAAACCCAACGAAGACCAACGTAGAGCAAATGCGATAGCACAATTAAAAAGAGATTTAAGAATGAGCCGAAAAACGAAAGGTCAGCCTATTTTGTTGCTTAGATAGTTTATTGAGTTGTAAAATTTGCTATACTTATAAGTATGAAAATACTACTACTAGAAGATGACCTCATACTCTCTGAGGTCATTGTTGAACACCTTGAATATTACACATATGATGTGACTCCTGTTTATAATGGAGTGGATGCAGAGACTCTGCTTTTTGAAGAGAAATTTGATTTATTGCTTTTAGATGTCAATGTTCCTCTGCTAAATGGCTTTGAGCTTTTAAAAAACTTGCGAGAGTCGGGCAACAATACACCTACTATTTTTATAACCTCTATGAACTCATCAAATGATGTCTTGGAGGGGTTTGAATTGGGTGCAAATGATTATCTAAAAAAGCCTTTTGAGATGATAGAGTTAAAGGCTCGAATTGATAATATTAAACGCCATTTTAAAATTGATGATGAACGAACTTTGATGGTTACCGATACGATTAGTTATGACTTTGATAGACAACTACTCTTTTTGGATTCCAAAGAGATACAGCTTTCTAAAAAAGAGGGAGAGTTTTTTGCATACTTTCTACATAATCGTGGAAAAGTACTCTCTGCTGATGAGCTAATGGTTAATGTTTGGTCGTATGATACTTCTCCTAGTTCTGCAACACTTCGTACTTATATCAAAAATTTACGACGAATTTTAGGTGAAGAGATGATAACAACCATTCGTGGAGTGGGTTATGTATTTAATTAAAGAGGAGAAACGAACCCTTATCCAGTTTCTTCTGCTCTATTTGGG
>QNZV01000129.1 GCA_003978395.1 Sulfurovum sp.
ATTTTCGATTCTTCCATTCATTGAAATATTAACTCCTTTTTTATATATTCCAAGAATATAACCATAAGCTGATGCAAAATTTGCTGTTGCTTCTATAGGGTTTATCGAGTAGGGAACCATTGCTCCTGTTAATACAATCTTTCGATTTAACTTTTCTTTAGATAAGTAGTTGGCTGTTTTATCCATAGTATCTGTTCCATGAATAATAATGACTCTTTTCTCTGAACTGCTTTTGATTACCTTTAAAATCTCTGCTCTATCTTGCTCTGTCATATCTAAGCTATCTTTTCCTATTATATTTATAATTTTAAAACTATTTAGCCATAATTTTTTTAACTCTTTTACTGCTTTACCCTTTTTATCAATCTCTAAATCTCCTGTTAATGGATTATAGACCTTGTTAAATGTTCCACCTGTATTTATTACCAATATCTTTTTCATCTTTATTTACCTTCTATTTATTTGCTTAACTTATATTCTATCTCAATCGTGATAAAATACGCTATTATTTTAAACTATGGAGAGAATCAAATGATTATGAAAGGCAAAAAAGGAATTATCCTTGGAATTGCAAATAAAAAGTCAATAGCGTATGGAATTGCCAAAGCGTGTAAAGAGCAGGGTGCAGAAGTAGCGATTACTTTTTTAAATGAACGATTTGAAAAAAAATTAGCACCTATTGCTGAAGAGTTAGAGTGTGGAGTATCTTTTTATCCTTGTGATGTAAGCAAACCAGAAGAGATTAAAGCACTTAAATCCTCAATAGAAAATGATATGGGTCAAATTGATTTTATTGTTCACTCTATTGCCTTTGCCCCAAAAGAAGGGCTTTCAGGGCGTTTTTATGATATTTCAAAAGAGGCTTTTGATATTGCAATGGATATTTCTGTTTACTCTTTAATTGAAATTGTAAGAGAGTTAAAACCTGTGTTATCAAATCGTGCTTCTGTTTTGACATTGAGCTATTATGGTGGTGTAAAATACATTCCAAACTACAATTTGATGGGTGTAGCAAAAGCTGCTTTAGAGATGACAACCAAATATTTGGCAGAAGATTTAGGACGTGATGGAATTCGTGTAAATGCGATTTCAGCAGGACCAATTAAAACGTTGGCTGCTGCAGGAATTGGTGAGTTTGGATTTATGTTAAAGTGGAATGCCGCTCATGCACCACTTAAAAAGAACGTAAGTATCAACGATGTTGGAAATTCTGGAATGTATCTCTTGTCGGATTTGAGTGGAGGGGTAACAGGCGAAGTTCATTATGTTGATGGTGGTTTTAATATTATGGGAATGCCAGCTGTTGATTTTAATGAAGATGGAAAGCAAGTGATTGCATGGAATGGAGAAGCTAAATAGTTGCAAGATAATAACTTAGTAGACTCAAAAGAGTATTTAGCCAAAAAGTCATTTTTTGATAAAATTATTACCATTTATGGTCGTAATGCTGTTTTAGAAGTTTTAGAAGATGAAGCGATTCAGATTCATAAACTTCATTTAGCTGACTCTAATAAACCTGTAGCTCAACTAGATAGAATGGTTTCCATAGCAGAGCAGAGAAATATAGAAATAGCCTATCATAATAAGAAAGCTCTCTCAAGAATCTCTAAAAACTCAAAACAAGACCAAGGGGTTGCTTTGGATATTGTTTTGGAGCATGCTTTGAGTGAAGATGAGTTTTTAGAAGAGTATACATCATTTAGAGTTCTTGCTTTGGATGGTATTCATAATCCACAAAATTTAGGAATGATTATTCGCTCTTCAGCAGGAGGCAATATTGATGCTTTAATTTTGCCTAGCAAGCATTCAGCTCAAATTACACCATTGGTTATGAAAGCTAGTGCTGGAACACTCTTTAAATTACCCATTATCAAAAGTAAAAACTTCTATAAGACTTTAGAAAAATTTCAAAATAATAATTCTAAGTTATTCACACTCTCTTCACATGTGACGAAAAGTTACAAAGATGAGGTCTATCCTAAAAAAACTGTATTTATTTTAGGAAATGAGAGTGAAGGAGTTAGTAGTGAAGTTGAAAAACTTTCAAATGCTTCTATTTCAATTCCAATGAGACGGGGAGTTGAATCTTTAAATGTAGCAGTTACAGCTTCTCTTCTAGCCTTTTTATAGGAAGAGAAAAGTTAAAAAGAGAACCCAGCAGATATTTCAGGATAGC
This sequence comes from Sulfurovum sp., assembly GCA_003978395.1. GTDB lineage: Bacteria > Campylobacterota > Campylobacteria > Campylobacterales > Sulfurovaceae > UBA1140. The sequence goes on from QNZV01000129.1 coordinate 2,177, forward strand.
CTTGGTTCTCTATATTCTTTCCACTGTTTCCAAACTCTTGAACCCATCCCAAAGACATAAATGAGTTTATGGATGTTTGAATAGACAAACCTGCTCGTCCACCATAAATACTATAATCCTTAAATGGCTCTTCCAAGAAAGTATGGTTAAAAAAAGCACCCAAGTAGGGTTTATAGGTTGTATTTTCTAAAGGTAAATGATAGGTTACAGGAACGGTAAGTTGTTGTATTTTAGGGGATGAACCAAAAAATCCTTTATAATCTGTACCTAAAGAGAGGTTGTCGAGTATAAAATAATTTACATCTACTCCTACTACTGTATAGTTTTGATTAAAATTATCACTGCTTCCTAGTGTAAATCCAAAATTTTTGTTTCCTTGAGAAAAAACATCTTGAGCAAAGATATTTGTAACTATAAATGTTATTAATAAAATGATTTTTTTCATAATATGACCTCCTACAGTATGATTATGTCATTTCATTATAACATTATGCCCTTATATTTAAGAAATTCTTGGTACTTATATCATCCCAACTTTTGTTTATTTTAGTGAAACTGTTATATGAGTCTAAGACTTTTTTAAAATCTTTATTTTTCTTGGATTCTAATTTTAATACTTCATCTAAAGCTATCTTTGCAGCATCCATCATATCTTTAGGAAATGTTTTGATTTTTACATTATCTGGTAGCTCTTGAAGGGCTTTTGCGTTTTTATAACGAAACTCTTGAATCATTGTTCCTGTCATCTCTTCAGAAGCAGATGTAATAATGGCTTGATGTTGTGGGCTTAGTTGTTCCCATTTATTTTTATTAAATGTAATCTCCAAGATAGACCCTGGTTCATGCCAACCAGTATAGTAGTAATCAGCAGCTTTATCAAATCCCATTATGCTATCTAGTGCAGGTCCTACCCATTCAGTAGCATCTATCGTTCCACGCTCTAACGAGGTAAAAATCTCTCCAGGAGGAAGAAGTACAGGATTAACACCCAATTTTTTCATCACTTCTCCACCCAAACCTGGAATTCTCATCTTTAGACCTTTTAAATCACTCAAAGAGTTAATTGGTTTTTTAAACCAACCACCCATTTGAGGACCTGTACTTCCACCTATCAGTGGATAGAGATTAAATTTAGCATAAAGCTCTCGCCAAAGCTCCATTCCCCCAGCAAATTTTAGCCATGTAATCATCTCTTCACTCGTAAGTCCCAAAGGCATTCCTCCAAAAATAGAGAAAGCAGAGTTCTTACCTTTCCAATAATAGACACCAGAGTGAAAAGCATCAATTTGACCCAATGAGGTTGTGTCAAAAACTTGTAGTGCAGGTACTAAGATATTTTTAGGATATACTTTAATCTCTAATGTCCCTCCACTAAGTTCAAAACAGCGTTTTGCAAAGTTATCAACACCTGTTCCCATAATAGGAAAATGTGTAGGCCAAGAGGTAGCAAGTTTGATGGTTACTTTTTTTTGAACTTTAATCTCCCCTTCAGGAGTTCGATTCTCTTCTCTGTAACATCCACCCAAACCTAATGCACCCAATCCAAGTGCAGAGGTACTTAAGAAATCTCTTCGTTTCATAATATATTAGCTCCAATTATTAAAATTAATATTTTTTTACTCTGTTTTCTCATCAATGTATGTTTGAACAAAAGCTTTAATATCTGAGTAGACAAAAGAGTCTCTGTACTCTTTTATTTTTCCACCACTTGCGTTGGGGTGTCCTCCACCATTTCCGATTTCGGATGCCATTTTTGAAACATCCAGTTTGTTATTTGAACGTAAAGAGAAGTTTCCTCTGTAGTTTATGTCCATATAGAAGTCAAAGTCAGGGTTTTCTACCAAGAAGGTATTTCCTAAAATAGAAGTATTTCCAAGATTATATCCCAATAGACCTTTTGAACCACGATACTCTATAGTAAGACGTTTTTTATCTCTACTTAATAGTTGTGTAACATATATAGCTACTAAATTATCTTTTGTATTGTCTTCATTTTGTTTAAAAAAATCTTTTTTAAGTTGATGTAGATTATTATCAAGTTGAATATGTCCATTCTCTTTTTCTACATATTTTTTCATAGAGTCTATAAGTGATAATTTCAAGGCTCTATCTTGGGCAGGGAATAGGGTACGGTTGATTTCTCTTGCTCCTGAAATCATGCCTAGACCTACTTTCCCAAATTCAAAAAGTTCATCATCACTAACCCAAATGTCTATGGCATTAATAGCTTTTACAATTTTAGAGAAGTTATTCTCTTTATCAAAATTATGGTGTGTTTGTAACCACTCATAAGTAATAAGTGTAGCACATTTTGTAGTATCTAGTTTGTACCATATATGTTGTTGAGAGGTTTTTTCACCTGAACCATGATGGTCAAGTAGTTGAATTTTTGCACCAACTTCCATTGCTTTCTCTTCTAACCACTTTGCCTCTTTGGGGGTTAAGTTTAGGTCTGTTACTAAAATAATATGTTCAATATTATCTTTTCCCATAAATTTTGCACGTTTAATAGAGAGAATAATCTCTTCGAGACGAGCTTTGACTTCTGGTCCATAGTTAGCATTATAAGATTCTATTTGGGTCTCTTTTTGAGTGGAGAAGCAGTTTTGAGTTAGGTATTGACAGCCGTAACCATCAAGGTCGATATGGGAAAGGTGGTATATATTCATGTGGTAAAAATATCCTCTAATGTAAGTTCATGTAGAAATGTATCTATTTTAGTTTGAAAGTTAACTAAAAAAGGGGAAATTGAACACATTCCAATAGTACCATTAGGACAAGTTGCACTATATTGAGTGCAATCAAATACAGCAGGTGTTTTACCTTCGGCTGCAATAATGATTTCTGCAATAGAGATTTCATTACTTTTTTTAATCATAATAAAGCCTCCATGTGCTCCTTTTTTTGATTCTAGTATATTGGCTTTGGCTAATCCTTGTAAAATTTTAGCTAAAAAACTTTTTGGAATGGATAGCTCTATTGACAGTTGTTCAGCACCTTTAGGTTTTTCGGAGTTTCTGATAATATTAAGTGAGAGTAGGGCATATTCGCTGGCTCGGGTTAATAACATGGTATTTGTAGCTTCCTTTGTATAATATATTCAATGCTAATTAGGACTATTTTACTCTAATTTGTATTAAAGCTACTTTGTAACCTATATTTAAAAAAATAGTGATAGAATGTCACTTCAATTTCATATAATTAGATTTTGTGAAAAATTAAACTACCAATCAGGAGGTCATTATGGCTTTAGATACGGCTAAAAAAGCAGAAATAATTGCTAAATATTCAAGAGGTGAGAACGATACAGGTTCTACAGAAATTCAAGTTGCATTAATTACAGCAAGAATCAAGTACTTAACAGAGCATCTTAAAACAAACAAAAAAGATCACTCGTCAAGATTAGGTCTACTTAAACTTGTTGGTCAAAGAAGAAGATTAATGAGATACTTGAAAAAAGTAGATCTTAAAAGATGGGCAACCATCAAAGCAGATATGGGAATTAGAAACTAATTTCTATCCTCTTATAACACAAGGTTCTACCTTGTGTCTCTCTATCATTTAAAAATTAAAAAACTCTTTTTCTATCATATATAATTTTAGCAAGATTTATTCATGCCAAAAACATATAGTTTAGTGCTATGGACTAAACTTTATTTACAAAAAAATATAAACTAAACCTTGACAAAATAGACTCAATGATGTATAATCCCTCAAATCTTTAAAATTTAACGTATGATTTTAAGATGATTAAATTATAAAAGAGGAAACAGTATCTATATGAGTAAAGAACATGAAAACAATTCTGTAGAAGCTGAGGTAGTGGAGACTTCTAAGACTGAAGAAGTTGAAGAAGTGGAAACCCCAGAAGATGATCTTGATGAGTTAACTCAATTAAAAGAGATGGTTGCCCAGTGGGAAGACAAATATTTAAGAGCCCATGCCGATTTTGAAAATAGTAAAAGGCTCTTGGCTAAAGATAAAGTCACTGCTGTATCTTATGCAAATGAGAGCTTTGCCAATGATATTTTATCTGTTGTGGACTCTTTTGATAGTGCTTTGGCAACAATTGAAGCTATTAACAGTGAAGAGAGTTCCGAGATGCTTGATAAGATTAAGGAGGGGCTAGACCTTACATATGCACAACTTATTAAAGTACTTGAAAAGAACCATATTAAAGTTGTAGAGACTGTAGGAGAGTTAAATCCTGAATTTCATCAAGCTATTATGCAAGTAGATAGTGACGAAAAAGAGAGTGGTGAAATAGTACAGGTTCTTCAAAAAGGTTACACTATCAAAGATAGACTTTTACGTCCTGCTATGGTAAGTACAGCTAAATAATTTTAGTAAAAGAGTATAAATGTACCTAAAGTGGCATTTTAAATTTTAGAAAAAACATATAATTATACCAATAATAAAAATATAGAATAAAGGAACAATATGAGTAAAGTATTAGGAATAGATTTAGGAACAACAAACTCTGCAATGTCAGTGTTTGAAAATGGAGAAGCGAAGATTATTGCAAATAAAGAGGGGAAAAATACCACACCTTCAATTGTAGCATTTACAGATAAAGGTGAAGTCTTAGTTGGTGAGTCTGCAAAAAGACAAGCCGTAACAAACCCTGAAAAAACAATCTACTCTATTAAAAGAATTATGGGTCTTATGTTTGATGAGGAGCATGCAAAATCAGCTAAAGAGAGATTGCCGTATAAAATTATTGATAGAAATGGTGCATGTGCAATTGAAGTTGCTGATAAAACCTATACACCTCAAGAGATTTCAGCAAAAATTCTTATGAAATTAAAAGAGGATGCTGAAGCATATCTTGGAGAGACTGTAACAGACGCTGTTATTACAGTACCTGCATACTTTAATGATGCACAGAGAAAAGCAACAAAAGAGGCTGGAACAATTGCAGGTCTTAATGTTTTAAGAATTATCAATGAACCAACATCGGCTGCATTGGCATACGGTCTTGATAAAAAAGATTCAGAGCAAATTGTTGTTTACGATTTAGGTGGTGGTACATTTGACGTTACTGTACTTGAAACAGGAGATAATGTTGTTGAGGTTATGTCAACAGGTGGAGATGCTTTCCTTGGTGGAGATGATTTTGATAACAGAGTAATTGATTATGTTGCTAATGAGTTCAAAAATGAGACAGGTGTAGATATTAAAGCTGATGTTATGGCTCTTCAACGAGTTAAAGATGCTGCTGAAAATGCAAAAAAAGAGCTTTCATCTTCAACTGAAACTGAAATTAACCTACCATTTATTACAGCTGATGCATCTGGACCAAAACACCTTATTCAGAAGATTACAAGAGCAAAATTTGAGTCTTTGATTGATGTAACCACAGCAAAGAGAGGAGGGAGTCAACAGGAGGCGTTAGAGCAACGGAGTGAAAGGTATCGTACAGTCAACAGTAGGTCATCCCTTGTTGTCCCCTGGCTGCATTTGTCACAGTCCATCAAACCATAGGCATACCCGGCTAGGGTTGGCGGAGACTGACGTCTGTCGCCTGTGTTTGGCTGTCGTTGTGTACGGGGTTGTCCGTAGCAACAGGGGAGGGGAGGGGTGCTACTAGAGAGAGAGGGAGGGTGGCTGACTGACTGAACTGACGTTGATGCACATGCATAAAGGTTTACGCACGAATGCGTCTCGGGCAAACTGCCATTGACACGAAATAAAAACACTCGGGCAATAATGTGAATGCGAATTTACTCCAAATGATTATTCTTATGATTAGAATTATACTCAAAACAAAACGGAGAAAATAATCACATAAAATGGGCTAACTACAAATAACTTCACGTTTTTGTCGAACCTTACGTCGGTGGGCTTAACAGCTGGCTGGGTGGTTCGATCGCACAAAGTTCCTCTGGTGGGTCGCTCCATTCGTTTATTGGCTTCTTTTTCTTCTTTTTTCATTTGTTTATCAACTCAGTATCACACAGCCAAACCAATGTCAAGGCCCATTTGTGTAGCCCAGTTTAACTCCATGCATCATGTAGCC
>QNZV01000145.1 GCA_003978395.1 Sulfurovum sp.
GTCAATGATTATCTTGCAAAAAGAGATTCAGAAGAGATGGGTGTTTTATATAACTTTTTGGGTTATAGCGTAGGTTGTCTAACCGATGAAATTTATGATGAAGCAACAAAAAAAGCTCAATATGATTGTGATATTACCTATGGAACAAACAATGAATATGGGTTTGATTATCTTCGTGACAATATGAAAACACGTGCCGAAGAGAAAGTTCAACGTGACCATTTTTATGCGATTATTGATGAGGTAGATTCTATTTTAATTGATGAGGCAAGAACTCCACTGATTATATCAGGACCTGTTCAACGAGACCATACCCACTATGTTACAGCCAATGAAATCTCTTTGCAAATGGAAAAAGGCGAAAAACCAGAACTGAAAGCTGGAGAAGATGAACCTGTTTTAGAGTTTGATTTCTATGTAGATGAAAAGAACCGACAAGTAATAATGACTGAACAGGGGCTAGAGAAAGCACAAGTTTTATTTAAAGTTGAAAACCTCTACTCATTAGAGAATGCTTCTTTGTCACACCATTTAGACCAAGCAATGAAAGCACAATATATTTTTGTAAAAGATGTTGACTATGTTGTACAAAATGGAGAGATTATTATTGTAGATGAGTTTACAGGTCGCCTAAGTGAAGGTCGTCGTTTTTCAGAAGGACTACACCAAGCAATTGAAGCAAAAGAGGGTGTAGAGGTAAAAGAAGAGTCTCAAACACTAGCAGAGATTACCTATCAAAACTACTTTAGACTCTATGAAAAATTGGCAGGAATGACAGGAACAGCACAAACAGAAGCTACTGAATTTGCAGAGATTTATAGACTAGAGGTACTGTCTATTCCTACAAATGTACCAATTGAAAGAAAAGATTTAAATGACCTTATTTACAATACAGAGCGTGAAAAATTGGATGCTGTAGCGAGAAAAGTTCAAGAGCTTTATGAAAAGGGTCAACCTGTACTTATTGGTACAGCCTCTATCGAAAAATCTGAACTGGTTCATGAACGACTAAAAAAAGCTAAAATTCCACATAACACTTTAAATGCCAAAAACCATGCCAATGAAGCACAAATTATTATGGAAGCAGGAAAGAAAGGTGCTGTTACTGTTGCTACCAATATGGCAGGACGTGGGGTTGATATTAAGATTACAGACGAAATTAAAAATCTAGGTGGTCTCTATATTTTAGGTACAGAGCGTCACGAAAGTCGTCGTATTGATAACCAACTACGTGGTCGTTCTGGTCGTCAAGGAGACCCAGGGGTTTCTCAATTTTATTTGAGTCTTGATGATAATCTACTTCGTATTTTTGGTGGAGAGAAGATTCGTAATATTATGAATAAACTCGGTGTTGAAGAGGGAGAGTATATCGACTCTAAAATTGTAACCCGTTCAGTGGAAAAGGCTCAGAAAAAAGTAGAGAACATGCACTACGAATCACGAAAACACATTCTAGAGTATGATGATATTGCAAGTGAACAACGAAAAGTTATCTACAACTTTAGAAATCAGCTTCTTGATGAAAGCTTTGATATTGACTCTAAGATTTCAGAAAATAGAGTAGCTTATGTTGATTATCTTTTAACTGAATGTGATATTTTTGATGGTGCATCAGAAGAAGATTTTAATCTAAAAAAACTTTCAGAGATGATGCAAAAAGAGGTAAATATTAAGGTAGAAGAGGAAGCTCTAAAAGGTAATGATTACGATGCTCTAAAAGAACTTGTTCTATCAATATTAACCGATACTTATGAAGCAAAAATGGAACCATTGACAGATGAGCAACGAAGTGAAGTTCAAAGAATTTTATACCTACAAGTACTTGACCCACAATGGCGTGACCACCTTTATGAGATGGATGTACTCAAAACAGGTATCGGGCTAAGAGGATACAACCAAAAAGACCCTTTAACAGAGTATAAAAAAGACAGTTATAATCTCTTTATGCAACTGGTTGACCGTATTAAATACGAAGCAATTAAAGTTTTAACCTTGGTGCAATTTAATTTTGAAGACCCAGAACAAGAACGTGCAAAACTAGAAGCAATGCGTGATGAGTTAGAAGCTGAGTTAGAAAATGCAAAAACCAATGAAGTGGTTGAAGCAGATTTTGAAGAAGGTGTAAACAAAAAAATAGAAAAAAAACCAAAACGAAATGACCCTTGTCCTTGTGGTTCTGGTAAAAAATACAAACAATGTTGTGGTACAAGTGGACCTAAAAGAGGGCTATTGGCATAATGGCAACGCCTAAAAATAAGAGCTTTATAAATAAGATAATTAAACATTATCTTAAATATGATAGAGATAACCCGTTTATCTTTATCTCTTCTTTACTTGCTTTTTTTGGAATTGCTACAGGTGTTATGGTACTTATGCTTGCCATGGGAATGATGCATGGAACACAAAAAGAGTGGCAGAAAAGTCTTTTTGTTATGAACTACCCTCTGACCATTATCCCCTTAAACTACCAAGCAACCAACGATGAACTTGTTAAGAAACTCTCGCATAAATTTCCTCAATTGCAATTTAGCCCTTTCTATCAGACAGGTGTCTTTTCTAAAAGTAATATGGGAATCGAAGGGTTTATGCTTTATGGTGTTGATTTTAAAAAAGAGATGCAGATTAATCCTGTTCTCAAAAAAGCAGAAGAGAATGCTCTCAACAACCAAAGTAAATTTAGACTCTTTGTAGGGAAAGCCTTTTTAGAAAAAACATTTATGCAAAAGGGTCAAAAGCTCACATTGAACTTTTCAAATCAACAAACCATTGGATTTGGAAGCATGCCCATCCAAAAACGTTTTGTTATTGATGCTACATTTGATTCTGGATTAAATAAATATGATGAAAAAATTCTCTATACCACCCATCAAGTCTTTCATAAGATTTTAAAATATCCCCAAGGTGTCTATGATGGAATTCATATCTATTCAAAAAATGCACTAAAAGATATAGATAAAATCAATACCTTTCTAAAAAAAATTGGAGAAGATAAAAATCTAAGAATACAAGGATGGTGGGAACAAAATGCTTCACTATTTGCAGCAATGGAGATGGAGAAAGAAGCCCTGTTTTTAGTATTATTACTTATTATCTTAATCGCATCATTAAATATTATCTCCTCCTTACTTATGACGGTAATGAGCAGAAGAGCAGAAGTAGCACTTATGAAGACACTGGGTGCAACCTCGGCCGAAATACAAAGTATCTTTTTTAAATTGGGTGCTATTATTGGTGTTTCAGGTATTGTAGTAGGAACTATTTTAGGTTTTATTGGAATATGGGTTCTAACAACATTTCCTATTATATCATTACCAAAAGAGGTTTATGGTTTCTCTAACCTTCCTATTGATTTAACTACGACTGATTTTTTCTCTATTATTATAGGTGCATTTATTATTGTACTTGCCTCTTCAATTTATCCAGCAAAAAAAGCTTCTTCAACCAATCCCTTAAGCGTATTACGAAATGAATAGATGAATATTTATAAAAATATTTATCTTTCTAAATAAAAAACTATTAATTTTACTTTAAATAGGAAAAATAGAAAAAAATATCATCAAACATTAACTATTTTAACTATATAATATTTAGATATAACTCAAAGGAGAAAAAATGAGAATAAAATCTTCATTACTAGTAGCTAGTTTACTTATACCCATGTCATATACTTATGCTGAAGTGTCATTAGTTCCACCTAATGCAAAAGCAGGAGAGTGTTATGCAAAGGTTGTTATTCCTGCCAAATATAAAACTGTTGAAGAGAAAGTATTAATTCAAGAAGCATCAGAAAAAATCTCAATTATTCCTGCTAAATATGAATGGATTAATCAAAAAATAGAGATAACACCAAAAAGTAAAAAGCTTATAATTGTTCCTGCGCATTATAAAAAAATTAGCAAAAATATTGAAGTAAAGCCAATCACGAGATCATGGCATACCAGTTTAAAATCTCATTCAGCTCCTGTGAGTAAAGAAATTTTAGTTGCTGCAAAAATAAAAGGTGTAGATTTAAAAAATAGTACTCCAGGAAGTTGTTTTAAAGAGTATTATACACCTCTAAGATACAAAACAATAACTGAAAAGATTGTTATACAAGAAGAGAGAATAAAAAATAAAATTGTTCCTGCAACTTATAAGATGGTTGAGAAAACAATCAAAGTTACACCTGCTTCTAAAAAGACAATTACAGTTCCTGCAACCTATGAAAATAAAGAAGTTAAAATATTAGTTGAGAAGGCAAAAACTGTATGGAAAAAAGGTGTAAATCCTGCCCAAAAGCTAAATGGTGCTACAGGAGAGATTATGTGTTTGGTAAAAATTCCTGCAAAATATAAAATTGTTCACAAAAAAGTTGTTAAAACTCCTGCAACTACAAAAATTGTAGAAGTACCTGCTGTATTAAAGACCATTAAAGTTAAAGAACTTGTGACAGAAGCATCAAATAAAACCATTACCCTTCCTGCAATTACTCAAAATATTGATAAAAAAGTAATTGATAAAAAACCTCAATTTTCATGGTTTAGAGTAGGAGAGCATATTGATAAACAATGGATTTATACTGGACATCAAATTTGTTTAGTTGAAACACCTGCAAAACATAGAAAAATTACCAAAAATATATTAGATAGTAATGCCTCGGTCAAAGAAGTGATTGTTGAACCAAGCTATAAAGTTATTAAAGTTAAAAAACTTGTAGAAGAGGCAAAAGAGATTAAAACACCTATTGAAGCTGAATATAAAATGCTAACAAAGAGAGAAAAAGTATCTGATGCCTATCAAAGTTGGGAGAGAATTTTATGTCAAACAAATATGAATAAACAAGTAATCTTAAAAATCCAAAATGCACTTCAAGCAAAAGGGTATAACCCAGGTAAGGTTGATGGTGTACTAGGAAGAGGAACACATGTAGCAATTGATAAATACCAACGAGACAACTCTTTGGCAACAGGTGGTATTACCTATGAAACACTAAAAGCACTTAATATAGATTTGTAGTATCTATTATTTATTAGGATACCCCCATAGGGGTATCTCTTTTCTACACTACATACCACCCTATAAATAGATAAATTATCGAAGTAATCCCTGCAATAATTAAAGCATAAGGCATCTGTGTTCGCACATGTTCAATGTGTTCACATCCACTTGCCATTGAAGAGATAATTGTAGTGTCTGATATAGGTGATACATGGTCTCCAAAAATTCCACCAGATACAACTGCTCCAATCATCAATGGTGTATGCATATCAAAAGTCGCTCCAAGAGCCAAAGCAATTGGCATCATAATTGAAAATGTACCCCAACTTGTACCTGTAGAAAAAGAGGTCAGAGCAGAGACGATAAAAATAAGGAATGGAACTAACATAGGAGGTATATTCCCACTCATTATTTCAGCTAAATAGTTTGCTGTACCCAAAAGTTTAATCATATCTCCAATCAGAAATGCTAAGAGTAAAATAAGTACAATAGGTATCATATCTGAAATACCTGCATAGAGTGATTTAAAATACTCTTTATGTTTTAAATGACCACCCCATACATAATAGAGATATATAAACCCCAAAGTAACCACAACAGAATAGAAAACCGATGTAGACCCAGAACCATTTCGAATATCTCCATGCCCTGTATAGTAGAGTGAAATAGGAACCATCCAAACTAAAACAACCAGAGGAAGAACCATAAGCAGAGGGGACTTATCCGAAAAGTAATCTACCTCTTTTTTCAAATCAAATTTGTGAGGTCTAGCACTCTTCATTGGTCCGATGTCAATATCAAATAAGATAACCAACAAGACAAAAAGAACCATCAACCATGAGTAGAAGTTAAAAACAATAGACTCCATTAACAAAACAACTCCATTTCCCTCAATAACAGAAGAGTCAATAGCTGTAACAATCAATCCCAACAACAAAGCACCCCAAGCATTAAATGGAATCAAGGCACAAATAGGTGCAGATGTAGAGTCACAAACAAATGCTAATTTTTCTCGGCTAACCCCATTTTTATCACAAAGTGGACGTGCTACTGTTCCTGCTACTAATGCAGTAATAGAAGACTCTATAAAAATAACAACACCTAAAACATACGCTAAGAGTAGTGAACCTTTTTTTGAATCTACATGTTTATGTTCTCTATTTAAATAGTTAATAAACCCTTTTACACCACCTGCATCACTTATCAATTTGATAATGGCACCTACCAACAAGGCAAACAGTGCCGTTTTTGTAATCCACCCCTCTGCAAAAAGCCCCACAAAAGCATCAAGTAAAGCAACGATAGATTCCAATGGATGAAAACTGTGCAAGACTAATTCAGCCAAAAATATACCAGATAGTAAAGATACAACCACATCTTTTGTTATAATTGCCATTATGATGATAAAGAGTGGTATCAGAATGGAGATAACTCCTAAATTTTCCATAAATTTTTCCTCATATTAAAATTAAAATAAAAAGGATTATAACATATATGAAAACATTAACTCTCATTACTTTAGGCTCTATTTTTTTTACAGCATGTCAAGCTACAGATATATCTCTTCCTATTGAGACAACATCTATTATAAAAGAGGTTGAACAGAACAGTAAAATCACAAAGATTACAATTCCTAACACAACAAGCCAACTGATTAAGGTTACAACTAAAGATTGGAATACAAAAGATGGAGAACTTCAACGTTATGAAAAAAACAAAAAAGGGGAATGGATTAAAATTGGTAAAACTATAGATATAGTTTTAGGTCGAAATGGTTTAGGTTGGGGATTGGGACTGCACAAAATTCCCAAAAATGCAAAATACATCAAAAAAGAGGGAGATGGAAAATCCCCTGCTGGTCTTTTTTCATTAGGAAATGGATTTGGCTATCAAGAGTTTAAAATTAATTTTCCTTATGCCAAATATACCCGAACAGACCTATGTGTTGATGATAGCAAATCAGAATTTTATAATACCATTATAAATAGCAAAAAGGTAAAAAAAGATTATAAAAGCTTTGAACACATGAAACTAAAAAACAATCTCTATAAGTATGGAATTACAGTTCAGCACAATCCAGAAAATATACCAAAAGCAGGTTCATGTATCTTTATCCATATAAAAAGCAAAACAGGAAGAGGAACAGCAGGATGCACAGCCATGAAAGAGAGTGAAATAACAAAAATTCTAAAGTGGTTAGATGTAAAGAAAAATCCACTATTACTACAACTACCGAAAGAGGAGTTATAGTAAAGGTTTTACTCTCTGCCTTATAATGACTATCCACAAGCGAAAGTAGAGAGTATGTTAAAGCTAAATCTTGAAGCACCTATTTTTCTTGAACTCTCTATTTTATTTTTTCTTTCAATGTACTAATCCCATAATAATCCATAAGTATTATAGGAAAAGCACTTAACACTGCTACTTTCCCCTCTTTGTCTATATACTTCTTTTTTTGATGTTCAAAAATAATCAATTGCTCAATAAAATCTGTAGGAAATTCAAATTCATCATTGACTATAAAGTTTGCTTTTTTAGAGTGTTGAGTAATTAGAGTTCTCCATATATCTTTTGTATAATTTATTGGATGTTTATATATTTCATCACAGTTTTCAGATACAAAATTTTTATATTTTGAATTTGAAACATTAGCAATATTTTTAAAATCCACACTATCTTTTATATGTTTAAGTGCTTCTCCCATAGGGTAGCTAATATACAACAATCCTTGCTCTGTCTCATTGTCAAATAGAGATAACATCTCTTGAAGTTTTTGACTACTTTCCTTATCGGCATGACCATCATAATCAAAGACTAGATAGATTCTAGCAACATTATCTCTCTTCAAAGCATTGTCTATTTTCCCTTCCTCTTTTAGAAGTTCAAAAAAGTCTAAATACTCATTTTCATAAATCTCTTTTGCTAAATGATAGATATTATTACAGTATGATATGCTTATATGCTCATTCTCTTTTTCATTAA
>QNZV01000125.1 GCA_003978395.1 Sulfurovum sp.
GAGATAACTCATTGACATTTTTCTAACCATTCTTCTAAAAACTAAGTCCTCTCTTATTTATCTTTTACTATATTTCATTTCAAAAAGGTTATCCTGATGTCTAAACTCTTTTCTCTATACAAAACCCTCTTTCACAACGAAAAACTCAATATTCCTGCTCTCTTTTTTATGGGGCTTGGAGTCTTTGGATTGATTGCACTTTTTACTAGCTTTGTTAGTGATTTTATGCTTTTTCCCTTTGCTACAATTGCTACTTTAGCCAGTTTTTTTGCTGTGTGGTATTTGAATATTTTAGGCTCTTTGACGGAACAAGTTGATAAACTTGAAGTGACCGTTGAGAGTTTAAAAGAGAGTAATGATACACTTCATACTGAACTCTCGGCACTAGAATCTTTACGCGAGAATTTAGAAATTTATGCCAAAGAGAATCAAAAAGATTTTTCAAAAGTTTTAAATGATATTAATAGTAGTTTTAGTAGATTAGAGAGTATTACCAAAGCAAATGAAAAAGTTCTTATTGCAAGAGTTGCACAAGATTTGGAATTTTTAGACTCTAAAGCAGGAATGAAACGTGAAGAGTATGAACGATTTGTTAATAGAATACCTAATAATCTAAAGAAAAAATTTAATGAATTAGGCTATGACTCTTTTGATAGAGTAGCAGGAGAGAATAATATAGTTGACTATAAAGAGATAAAAAGTATTGTTCAATCGGTGGTAGCATAAATGACGCTATTTATAGATGGAGATGCTTTTCCCAATCTTCTTAAACCCATTGTTTTAAAAGCCATAGAACGACTAAAACTAAAAACGTATCTCATTGCTAATAAAAGAGTAACAGTAGGAAAATCTAAATATATAGAGTATTTAATCGTTGATGCAGGGGCTGATGAGGCTGACCATAAAATAGTAGAGATGGTAGAAAAAGAAGATTTGGTTATTACTGCTGATATTCCTTTGGCTGATAGGATTATTACTAAAAATGCACATGCCATTGACCATAGAGGAGCGCTTTATTCAGTAGAAAATATCAAACAATATTTGACCATGAGAAATTTTATGCAAGAGATGCGAGATGCAGGGGAGATAACAGGTGGACCAAAAGCATTTGGAGAGAAAGACGCACGTGAGTTTGCCAATCAGTTCAATGCTTTTTTAGGGAAAAGGTTTAAGTAAAAGAGACGGCGTAGTCATCGACTATGCCAATTGATACTATTGAGCTTTTCTAAACTCTAAAATCATCTTAAGCATCTCATCTTTAAGAAGAAGCTTCTCTTTTTTCATTTTTTCAATCTCAATATCATTCATACCAACTCTACCATGTTCTGCATCTTGTACATCTTGGTCAAGTTTATTATGTTTTTCAAAAATTCTTGTAAAATGTGTGTTACTTTGTTTTAATTCTGTAATTTCACTTCTATATTCTGCTAACATTTATATTTATCCTTCGGGTTATAATAGTGCAATTCCATTATATATTTAAGTTAAAATCGCAAAAATATTATACTACAAAAAAGTAAAATGAAAAAGAAAGAGAGGAAATTATAATAAGTAGCATAAAGATTTATAGCTACTTATTTCTATTTTTTACTTTAAAAGTTCTATTTGATGTAGAAAAGGTTTAATATCTAAAGATTTTTCCGAAAATTTAGCAATTAAGGTATCAAGAGAACCATTCTCAGGTACCCATTCATTTAAGTGAGAAAGACCAAATTTTTTTTCTGATTTGGTAAATCCTGAATAGTTTGAAATCTCTGTTTCAAGAATCTCTATTGTATTTGTCATGAGCAAGCCTTATGTTAATTTTTTAAGTATTTTTATACTCTGTTTTTTAATTTTAACGAAATACTACTATAAAAAAAATATCTTTTTTCATCTAGTATTTATATTTAATATAATCTTAAATATAAAAAAACTATATTAAACATAGATATTCATATAGCACTTTCTATGAAAAATTTATTTTATTTAGATATTATAAAAAAAATTTACAGATAGGTATTTAGATGAAAAAAGCATGGATTATTCTACTATTGTTACTAATAGCAGGGGGGCTTTTTTGGGTCAATAAACCCAAAATATTACCCTATTATCAACAACTGACCAAAGAGCGTGTGGGTTTAAGTCAAGATTTACAGCCTCTCGCACAAAAAGAGGCTCATTTTGTAGGCTCGATGAAATGTAAAAAGTGTCATGATGATGAGTATCATGATTGGAATAACTCCAGACACTCTAAGATGATTCAAGATATTAAAGCTGACCCATCTGTGGTAGTTGCTGATTTTAGTAAATTGCCATCCGATGCTG
Organism: Sulfurovum sp.; assembly: GCA_003978395.1. Taxonomy (GTDB): domain Bacteria; phylum Campylobacterota; class Campylobacteria; order Campylobacterales; family Sulfurovaceae; genus UBA1140. The sequence goes on from QNZV01000125.1 coordinate 2,308, forward strand.
ATTTTACACTAAAAGATGCTATCTATACAGTAGGTGGTAAATTTAAACAGCGTTATATGATTCCTGCAGAGATTGATGGAAAAAAAGATTTTAGACTTGGTAATTATCAATGGAATGTAGAGACAAAAAAATGGCAAGGATTTAAACCCTATAAATATTGGTATAAAGGTGCTTATCCTCATGATAATAGAAAGTTCCCTACTTCTAATACCTGTGATGGTTGTCACTTTACAGGGTATATGTCAACAAATAAACGCGTAGAGAGAGCAATCAGTTGTGAGAGCTGTCATGGACCAGGAAGCAAACATGCAGAGAACCCTGAAAGCCCAATTTATAAAGCAAGTCTTTCTGACCCTATTCGTACCAATGAGGTTTGCCTACAGTGTCATATGAGAAACCGAGATAAACGTTTAGATATAAATGCGAGTATAAAAGACTTATGGATGAAAGCCAAAGATTATCCTGCTGGATATGAGGCAGGAAAACCATTGATAGATTACAAAAAGATAGCCCCTTTTGAACTAGGAAAAGAGACTAAAGAGTTTTGGGCAAATGGTACAGCAAAGAAGAATCGCACCCAAGGAAACGAGTATGTTCACGATACAATGTATGCTCATGGTATTACCTGTATAAACTGTCATCAACCTCATCAGTTAACCAATAGAGCTGATAAGCCTCAAGGAAATAGTACCTGTTTAAAATGTCACTCTTTTGGTTCTGTTGTAGGTCCACACCAAGAGTCACTAGAAGCACATACCCATCATAAAGCAGACTCAAAAGGTTCTTTGTGTATTGAGTGTCATATGCCAAAAACAGCAAGACATACAGGGAAATCACCTCTAACTGTTCGTTCGCATAAATTCAAATTTACATCTCCTGCTGAGACAAAAAAATACAATATGCCTTCGGAAACAAATGCCTGTTTTGCTTGTCATAAAGAGAAGAGTTTGGATACATTACAAGAGAGTCTAAAAAAATGGGGGATGGTGGAGTGGTAGATTTTTCTACCACTTTTTGCTATTATTAGTTAGTACTCTTTATAAGTTTTTGTAAAAAGTATAATATTCAAAGGAGTCTTTATGGCATTATTCTCAGACAATACAAACAATTCACAAGAAATCTCTTCTAACTCTCGAACCTTTATATCAAAAGAGATGGAAGTAACTGGGAACTTCAAAGGAAAAGGTGCAGTTCAAGTAGAAGGTACGCTTCATGGTAATATCTCTGTTGATTCTGTTGTAGTTGGCGAATATGGTACAGTAAATGGAATTATTACTGCAAATAATGTAGTTATCAATGGAAAACTTATAGGTAGTATCAGATGTAATTCACTAGAAATTATGCAAAATGGTTCGGTATCAAATAAAACTGTATCCAAAAATTTAAAAATTGCAGGTAAAATAGAAGGAGAGGTTATTGTTTCAGAACTACTAGATATAAGCTCTACAGGATATATTCATGCAAAAGTAACGCTAAATAGACTCATAATTGAAGAGGGAGGAAGAGTCATCGGCTCTATAGAGGAATATATAGAGGAGACAGACTCTTAAATATCTACTCCATCCCAAAACTCATCATAGCTCAAATTAGTAGCATTCTGCTCTTTGGCTGTGAGTTTCTCTTGTTCAGAGATAAAATACTGCTCAAGAGCCTCATCTAACATACTATTAATATCTTTATTTAGCAACTTTGCATAGAGTTCTAAACTCTCTAACTTATCTAATTTTAACTCTAATTTTATATTTTCACTCATTCTCTCTCCTTATCCTAATAGATATATCAAATTAGGAAATAATACTATAATTAAGAGTGCCAAAAGCTGTAAAGCAATAAAAGGCAACACCCCTTTATAAATTTGTCCCGTTGTTACCAAGTTTCCTGCTGAACCTTTGAGGTAAAAAAGAGCAAAGCCAAAAGGTGGAGTCAGAAAAGAGGCTTGTAGATTGAGTGCTATTAGTATAGCGAACCAAATAGGGTCTATTCCAAAAGAGTGAGCAATAGGTACAAGAATAGGTACAACAACAAAGGCTATTTCTATAAAGTCTATAAAGAATCCAAGTAAAAAGATAAATAACATAGAGATTAATATAAATGTCCACTTATCCCCTACTTCATCTCTAAAAAACTCCATAGCCATCACATCTCCACCAAGCTCGTTGAAAACCAATGAAAAAGCTGTTGCTCCAATAAGAATCATAAATATCATAGAGGTCAACTTCACGGACTCTAATGAAGCATAGTGTAAGAGTTCAAAAGAGAAACGTTTTTTAAACAGAGCCAATAATAATGCTCCTAGAACCCCAATCGCAGCCGATTCTGTAGGACTTGCAATCCCTGCAAATATAGAGCCTAAAACAGCTATAATTAACAACAATGGTGGAGCTATCACTTTTAGTGCCTCTTTTACAATTTTGGAATAGTTCTCATCATTAGGAATAGCAGGTGCAACCTCTTTATTAAAATAGGCATAAATTAGAATATATAGAATATACAAAATAATAAGTAGAAGCCCTGGCACAACAGCAGCCTTGAACAAATCTCCCACACTTAAGTGCATTTGGTCGCCCAATACAATCAATACAATAGAAGGAGGAATAATCTGCCCTAGCGTTCCAGAACTTGCAATTGCTCCTGTTGCCAATTCGGGAGAATAGTTATGTTTGAGCATTAGTGGTAACGCAATTAAACTCATCATAACCACCGAAGCCCCTACAATTCCTGTACTTGCCGCAAGAATTGCACCCACAACCACCACAGAGATTGCTAAACCACCACGAATCCCTCCAAAGAGTTTTCCCATAGAGAGGAGTAAATCTTCTGCCACTTTTGATTTTTCTAAAACAAGCCCCATTAAAATAAATAGAGGAACGCTCATCAGCGTAATGTTCCCCATGATTCCATAAACACGATAAGGCAACATATCTAAAACATTCAATCCCAACTCATCGGAGATAAGAGCAAAAAATAGTGCCACTCCAGCAAAAACAAAGGCTACTTGAAAGCCTGTCAAAAGTAAGAAAAGCGTCAAAGAGAACATTAGCCACAAGGGATTCATCCAAAATGCAGAATCAAATGAAGAGAAAGCTATAAAAAGAGCTATTAATATCAAAGATAAGAAAAGGCTCTTTTTTGTTTTGAGTTTAGCATAAGATTTAATGATTTCAGAGAAAGCTTGAATTAGTAACAACACAAATGCTAAAAAGAGAACGCCCTTAATAATAAACCGATACCCCAATCCACCAGGGTCAGAAGAGATTTCATTTTGCATAAAGCTCTGAACCGTCATATCCAATGCCCCACTTAGAAAAAAGAGTGAAAAAGGGATAAGTAAAAAGAGCATAGAGAGTATCTGCACAACAGCCTTTGTATCTGCAGAATAATGCACAAACAAAATATCCACTCGAACATGTTTATCCTGCTTTAACGCGTATGAAAGCCCAAGAAGAAAAATAACATCAAAAAGATGCCACTCTAACTCTTGTAATGCAATAGAGCCTCCAGAGAAAAAATAACGCATAAGTGCATCATAGCCTATTAATAAGGCTAAAACTATAGATAAGATGGCTGTAAAAAAGCCTATTTTTTTGGTTAGGGTGTCGATTAGGTAGCTCATAAATTAAAATCTTTTATATTAAAATTACAATATTTTACATTGACACCACTTCGCATTCTCTTTTTTTTGACTATTTTTCTCTATTTTGTTACAAAACAAAGAAAAAAATGTAAATAGTTTGATAAAATTAATTAAAAATTAAAAAGGTAACCTCTTGCAACTCATAAAATTTATATTAGGTATTATTTTAGTACAAATAACAACTGCTATTTTAGTCTATCTTGCACCCAATGAACTAACAACTCAAAGTATTGCACAAATTACTATTCCTCTTATATTTATTGCTATGATTGTATCATTTTGGTTCAACTCACTTTCAGATAGTTCTATAAAAGATGCTCTATACAAAGCAGAAGGAAATTTTGCAAAAGAGAAAGAGAAGATAAAAGTAAAAGCAGAAAGAGATAAGATAAAAACCATGAAAGAGGCTCAAAAAGAGATTGTACATGAGGCTACCAAAACCCATGCCAAAGCCAATTTTAAAGTAGGAGCTTCCTTTGCAGGAGTTTTAGCTATTGGAGGGTTGTTTGTTTTAGCACAAATGGTTACAGCAGGATTGTTGGTTATGACTGCTACGGGTGGAGTTATTGGTGGATATTATTGGCGTGGAAAACGTATCAAAGGTTCTAATCTCCAAGAACTTCCAAATCAAAAAAATTTGAAAGTTATTAACGATAAAAAGTTGATTGATTCCAAAAAACTACTTAAATAAAGCTTGGTGCATCATTAGCAAATAGAATTAAATCTCCTGCTTTTGTATGCTCAATAAGCATCTCTTGCATCTTATCTTTGCTCTCTAGTTTTACCAATTTATCAGCATCTACATGAGCTTTAAAGAGTTCATAATTTAAATCTCCTGTCAGAACAACAACATCAAACACCTCATTGGCTCTTTTGGCTACTTGTACGTTAAATTCATCATCAACTTCAACCAAACCAGGAGTAATAAGTACCTTTCTGCCTTTGTATGTAGAAGAGAGATTAAATCCTTCCATCATTCCATCAATATTTCCGTTAAAAGAGTCATCTAAAATCAATTTTCCACCTGCATCCATTCGTTGTAATCGATGAGGTGTAGGTTTTAGACTATTGAGCTGTTTTTTAATATCCTCTTCATCCATATCCAGAGCTTTGGCTATTTTAATAGAAAGCCCCAAGTTCATAGCATTGAATGAACCTAAAATATTGGCATGATACAGCTCATTATCCATCTCAAAATCCAAACCATCTAAAGTGGCTTTGATGTCTGAAAGCTCTCGTCCAAAAGTATGAACATGAGAGATTGGGCTTAACATAGCCGAATCATGTACCCATGCCTCTTTGAGGCGTTCTGATGATAAAATTTCCATTTTTGTATTTCGTATCTTCTCTAAACTTCCAAAATACTCAATATGTGCAGGACCTATTTTACCAACTACTACTAAATGAGGGTTTACAAATTTGGTAATCTCCATAATATCCCCCTCGCCTCTTGCACCCATCTCTACCACATAAACTTCTGTATCAGAGGGTAAATCATCGTTAATATCTTTTAGCACACCTCCAAATGTATTGACCGAACGAGGTGTTGCATAGACATTATATTTTGCCGATAAAATATGAGCTATATAATTTTTGATACTTGTTTTTCCATACGATGCAGTAACTCCAACCACTAGCATATTGGGCATAGAGTTCAACTTTTTTTCTGCTTTCATCTCAAAACCTCTAAAAAGCATTGTTTCTATCATAGAAGAGGTTGCATAAGCTAAAATAAGAGGTGTAACTACTGCTAAAATCTTAAATTGAAAAATAAAATTCATCATCACTAAAAAGAGTGTAAAGAATACTAAAGAGACGAAGAAGCGTTTAACACGACCTGTAAAGACAAGTGGTTTATCTTGCTCTTTTCGCCACATATAGAGCATGACAATATAGCCCAAAGTTACTAAAATACTAAAATTACTCTCATGACTTACAGCA
>QNZV01000149.1 GCA_003978395.1 Sulfurovum sp.
AAAGATAGAGAAGATTTAGAGAAGGTGTTTATGCAGTATCTACCTGATGTTGTGATTCACGCTGCTGCGTATAAACATGTGCCTCTTTGTGAAGAGAATATTGAATCGGCTGTTGAGAATAATGTATTTGGTACAAAAAACGTGATTGATTTATCGGTAAAGTATGAGGCAAAGAAATTTGTACTTATCTCTACGGATAAGGCTGTACGCCCTACCAATGTGATGGGAACAACCAAGCGTATCTGTGAACTCTATGCTCATGCTGTTCCATCAAACAAAACAGAGATAGTTGCTGTACGTTTTGGAAATGTTTTGGGGAGTTCTGGTTCTGTTATTCCTAAATTTCAAGCTCAAATAGAAAATGGTCAAAATATTACAGTAACTCATCCTGATATTACACGTTACTTTATGATGATTCCCGAAGCGTGTCAACTGGTACTTCAATCAGCCTCTATAGCCAAAGGTGGAGAGCTATTTATACTCGATATGGGAGAGCCTATAAAAATTGTTGATTTGGCAAAGAGAATGATAGAGCTATCAGGTCGTGATGATATAAAAATAGAGTTTACAGGTTTACGTGCAGGAGAGAAACTTTATGAGGAGTTACTCATAGATGATGCTGATTTAAAAACAGAGTATGACTCTATTTTGGTCTCTAAAAATCCACCAGTAGATTATCAAGAGCTTATCTCTAACTTAGAAGATTTAAAAATAGAGAATAGATTAAAAATTTTAAAAAAGATTGTTCCAGAATTTAACCATAATAAGTAGGTTCGGTAACACCGAACATCTAGGAGAGACTATGAATATAAACCAAATAGCCAAAGATGTATTTAGTATAGAGTCAAAAGCGATATTAAACCTATCGAATCAATTAACAGTTGATTTTGAAAAATCAGTTCAAACTATTTTAGACTCACAAGGAAAGCTTATTATCTCTGGCATGGGGAAATCAGGTATTATTGGTAAAAAAATAGCAGCTACCATGGCAAGTACTGGAACTCCAAGCTTTTTTTTGCATCCTGCCGAAGCGTATCATGGTGATTTGGGGATGATAGAAAAAGAGGATAGGGTACTTTTAATCTCTAACTCTGGAGAGACAGATGAGGTGTTAAAGCTTATACCTTTTTTAAAAGAACAAGGGAATACGATTATAGCGATGAGTGCAAATAGTAACTCTACGTTGGCTAAAAATGCAACGTATCATCTGAATGTTAAGGTAGAAAAAGAGGCTTGTCCTCTACAGTTAGCACCAACCTCATCAACTACAGCTACTTTGGTAATGGGCGATGCTTTGGCTATTGCTCTGATGAATCTTAGAGACTTTCAAGAGAGAGATTTCGCACAGTTCCACCCAGGAGGAAGTTTAGGTCGACGACTCTTAACAACCGTTTCAGATGTGATGAAAAAAGATAATCTACCAATTGTTGCTATTGATAGCTCTATTCAAAATATTATATCTACTATTTCAGAAGCACGTTTAGGTTTGGTAGTCGTGATAGATAATGAAACCATTCAAGGGATTATTACCGATGGAGATATACGCCGTGCTATGGAAGAGTCACAAGAGAGATTTTTTAGCTTAACTGCTCTAAAATTAATGTCTAAAAATCCTAAAATGATTGAGGGTAAAGAGAAGTTAACAGTAGCACAAGAACTCATGACTAAATCAAAGGTCAACTCTCTATTGGTAGTAGAAAAGAACTCTTTTATTGGTGTGGTTCAAATTTATGACTTAGGTGTTTAATAGCTTTTTGATATAATAAAAAATATTAATATTAAAACAAGAAAGAGAATATAGTATATGAAAATTGCAATAGCAGGTACAGGATATGTTGGTCTATCCAACGGAATTTTATTGGCACAACAGAATGAAGTTGTGGCTTTAGATATTATCCCATCAAAAGTAGAGATGCTTAATCGTAAAGAGTCTCCTATTGAAGATGTGGAGATAGAAGAGTATTTAAAAAATAAAAAATTAAATTTTAGAGCGACACTTAATAAAGATGAAGCCTATCAAGATGCAGATTTTGTTATTATTGCTACCCCTACAGATTATGATACGGTTACGAATTACTTTAATACCTCTTTGGTAGAGTTAATTATTCGAGATGTTATCGCTTTTAATCCTAAATTGACAATGGTTATAAAGTCAACCGTTCCCGTAGGATTTGTAAAAGAGATGAGAGAGAAATATAAGACACAAAATATTATTTTTTCGCCAGAGTTTCTAAGAGAGGGAAAAGCTCTTTATGACAATCTCTACCCTTCACGAATTATTGTGGGAGAAGTCTCTAAAAGAGCAGAAATTTTTGCAAACTTATTGAAAGAGGGTGCGATTAAAGAGAATATAGATATTTTATTTACAGACTCCACCGAAGCCGAAGCGATTAAGCTTTTCTCAAACACCTATTTGGCGATGCGTGTTGCTTATTTCAATGAGTTAGACTCTTATGCAGAGACTCATGGATTAAATAGTAGACAAATTATAGAAGGTGTTGGGCTTGACCCTAGAATTGGTACACATTATAATAACCCCTCTTTTGGCTATGGTGGATATTGTCTCCCTAAAGATACCAAACAGCTAAAAGCCAACTACAAAAATGTTCCAAGCTCTCTCATTGGAGCAATAGTCGATGCAAACAGTACACGTAAAGATTTTATAGCCGATTCAATTATTGCTAAAAATCCAAAAATTGTAGGTATCTATCGCTTGGTTATGAAGAGTGGTTCTGATAACTTTAGAGCCTCTGCAATACAAGGGATTATGAAACGGATAAAAGCCAAGGGTATCGAAGTTGTTGTTTATGAGCCTGTTTATCAAGAGAAAGAGTTCTTTAAGTCTAAAGTTTTGAATAATTTAGAAGAGTTTAAAAAAATAGCAGATATTATTGTGGCAAATAGGCTTTCTGAAGATATATTGGATGTTAAAGACAAAGTCTATACACGAGATATTTTTAATAGTGACGCGTAGAATAGGATAGATATGAAAATTTTAGTAACAGGTGGAGCAGGGTATATTGGCTCTCACACCTTAATTTTATTAATAGAGTCGGGATATGAAGTTGTCGTGTTTGATAACTTTTGTAATGCTTCAAAAGAGAGTATTAAGAGAGTTGAAAAACTTGTTCATCAAAGTATAGAGGTAATAGAGGGAGATATTCGTTCAAGAGCGAACCTGCAAGAAGTTTTTGATAAACATAAAATTGATGCTGTGATTCACTTTGCAGGGTTAAAAGCTGTAGGGGAGTCTGTAGCACAACCTTTGAAATATTATGATAACAATGTCAATGGAACAGCCGTTCTTTGTGAAGTGATGGCTAAAAATAACTGTAAAACCATTATTTTCTCCTCTTCTGCTACGGTTTATGGAGACCCTGCAACCACTCCTATTTTAGAAGATTTTCCACTCTCTGCAACCAACCCTTATGGTCGTTCTAAACTAATGGTTGAAGAGATATTAAGAGACTTATATGTTTCAGATAATGAATGGAGAGTGGTTCTTTTACGTTACTTTAATCCAGTTGGGGCTCATGAATCAGGAACAATAGGCGAAGACCCAAATGGGATTCCTAATAATCTAATGCCTTTTATTGCTCAAACTGCTGTAGGAAAACGTGAAATTCTTTCTGTTTTTGGAGATGATTATGAGACGATTGATGGCACAGGGGTTCGTGATTATATTCATGTGGTAGATTTGGCACAAGGACATGTGAATGCTTTGGATAGAGTTGTAAACTTTAAAGAGCCAATGACTATCAATTTGGGTACAGGACAAGGCTATTCTGTTTTAGAGATGATTCAATCTTTTGAGAAAGCATCAGGGAAAAAAGTACCCTATCAAATAGCTCCAAGAAGAGCAGGAGACATTGCTACTTGTTTTGCAGATCCTACTTATGCTAAAGAAGTTTTAGGATGGGAAGCCAAAAAAGGTATTGATGAGATGTGTGCAGACTCTTGGCGATGGCAATCGAATAATCCAAATGGATATAGGGGGCTAATATAAAGAAGATATTACTTTTTTTCATCTTTAGTTCACTACTGTTTGCTCTATCTAAAAAAGATAGAATTATAAAAAACTCTCTATACCCCTATACGGTAAAAGGAATTACCTACTATCCTCATAAAGTCTCTGTAGGAGAGACCAAAGAGGTCAAGGCTTCATGGTATGGAGAGTATTTTCATGGGCGTAAAACAGCCAATGGAGAGATTTATGATATGTATGGGTACACTGCTGCCCATAAAACATACCCTTTAGGAACAGTTCTTCTAATTACCAATCCTAAAAATGGAAAATCTTTAAAGGTTAAAATAAATGATAGAGGACCCTTTTGGAATGATAGAGAGATAGATTTATCTATGGGTGCAGCTGAGTTTTTAGGAACAAAACAAGCAGGTGTAGCAAAAGTAAAGTACAAAGTCATCTCTGTCCCCTCTATTGCTAACTCTTTTGTTCCTATCAAAGGAAAAGCTCCTCTGCATCCAAGGTATAATCTAGGATATATAGCCAGTAGTTACTCTTCTATCGGAAAGAATACTAAAAATATCTCTATTGAAATAGGTACTTTTTTCAAAAAGAGAGAGGCTCAAAAATATTTAAAAAAGTTAAAAAAGTATCTGCCTAAAGCCTATGTTTTTGAAAAAGATTATAATTATAAGATTAAATTCTCTTTAGTAGCAGATGAAAATATTGTAACGAAGCGACTTAAGAGATTAAAAAAACAAGGTTTAATTTCAGGATATGGCTTATGCTGGACTTATAATTAATAATTTTTAAATTAAGATTGATACTATATAATTCTACCTATTGAAAGGAAAAGTGCAAATTAATGGAAAAAAGAAGTTCACTTAAAATATTTTTAGCTGTACTAAATGCACTTTTTTTAAGAGAGTTAAGTATGCGTTTTTCATCTGGACGTATGGGGATGTTTTGGACTTTTTTTGAGCCATTTTTTCAAATTCTTATATTTGTTCTTATCAAAATGGTACTTTTTGGTGCAGGAGAGAGTAATTTTGATTTCGCTGTTTTTTTAGCATTAAATTTTACAGCATTTCATATGTTTAAGAATATTGTTATTAAGTCTACTGCATCTTTCAAAGCAAATAAAGCACTTTTCTTATACAAACAGGTAAAACCTATTGATACGATTATTGCTCGTAGTTTAGTGGAAATCTTTATAACCTCTATTATTATTTCAGTGTTTCTTTTTTTAGGTTTTTACTTTGATTTTGATATGCAAGTAAAAGATTTAACGATGGTTACTTTAGGATTTATTCTATTAATTATCTTCTCTTTTTCATTGGGAGTTTTTATGGCTGTACTCAATGTTTTTGTGGATAGTGTTGGTAAATTGATTAATTTTTTTATGACTGCATTAATGTTTGCTTCAGGTGTCTTTTATAGTGTAGAGATGTTGCCTCTGGAAGTACAAACATTATTATTTTATAATCCTCTAGTTCATTTTATGGAGATGATTCATGGTTTTTACTTTTATGCTTTAGATGATAAGTTTGTCTCGTATGAGTATATATTTGTTTGGACTCTCTCACTGCTCTATCTTGGATTATGGCTCTATATTAAGCTTGAAAAAAAGATTATCTCATCATGATAGAGTTAAAAAATGTATCAAAATCCTTTAAAACAAAGCATGGTCGAAAATATATTTTAAAAGATATGTCCATTGTTATTCCTTCTGATAAAAATATTGGAATTTTAGGAAGAAATGGAACTGGTAAATCAACAATTATGCATATGTTGGGACAAATAGAGTTTCCTGATAAGGGTACAATAACTTCAGATAAGAGTTTCTCTTGGCCTTTGGGACTTCGTGGTGGGTTTGTAGGAAACATGACAGGAAAAGCAAATATTAAATTTGTTTGTAGACTCTATGGTAAATCAGCAAAAGAGATTAAAAAAACAGTAGAGTTTGTAAAAGAGTTCTCGGAATTAGATGACTATTTTGATATGCCTATTAAGACATACTCTGCAGGAATGAAGTCAAGGCTGAGTTTTGGGCTTAGTCTCTCTTTTGATTTTGACTATTTATTAATTGATGAGACACTCTCTGTTGGTGATGCACGATTTCGTAAAAAATCAAAAGAGGCACTGTTAAAAAAAATTGAAACATGTAATGTGCTTTTAGTTTCTCATGATATGGGAACACTTAGGGATATATGTGATGTTGGAATCGTTGTAGACAAGGGTAAAATGAGTTATTTTGATAATATAAATAATGCAATTGCTGAATATGCGGCTATTAATAAATAAAAGAGGTATCTATTGAGAAAATCTTCCATTATATTTATCATGATATATATATACACTGGATGTACTCATCCTAAATCAACTATTTTGGCTAAAAAAATAGATAATAAACAGTTATCTTGTAGTCAAGAAGCCAAACCTAAAAGTTTACAATTTTTAGAGCAACAGTATCGCTGTACAAGTGAAAAGTAAGGAGAATATTTTGCGTTTTATAACTCTGTTTTTTAAGTTTTTATTTCTGTCTCTATTTGTTTTGACTATCTATTATATATTTTATATAGAGACTGAAAAATACTCCTCTAAAAGTATTATTATGATTAAAGATTTATCTCAAAAACAATCAATTTCTCCTTTGGGTTCGCTTCTTTTACCCTCTGGTTCAAAATCTATGACCGATGCTAAGCTTCTTGGGGTCTATATTAAATCTTTTGATATGTTTAATGTTTTGAATCAAGAGTTTAATCTTACAAATTATTATAAGAGTAATCAGATTGACTTCTTTCATCGCCTTTCAGACTCTATCTTTTTGCCTTCGTATCTTTTGAATATGCAAAATGTATTATCGGAGTACAATCGAGACTTATCGATTGTTTATGATGAAGCGTCAGGAACAATTGAGATAGGTTTTGCTCATGCCGATGCTAAAACAGCACAGCGTATTGTTCAAAAAATTATTGATGAATCCTCTAAAATACTTAATCTTTTTGAAAATAAAAATACTGAAGTAATTTTAAATTTTTTAAAAAAACAAGAGCATCAAAAACATCAACTTTTTATTGACTCTCTCGAGGAGTTACTATCTTATCAAAATAAAAATAGAACCATTGACCCCAAAGTAGATATAGAGGTTAAAAATAAGATATTGGCAGGGCTTGAGAGTGAATTAATCCAAAAAAATGTGCAATACAACTCTAAGGCACAATATTTAAATAAAAAAACGGCAGAGATGAAGCTTCTTATGGGGAATATAAAGTATATTAAAAAGAGTATTCGTAAAATCAAAGCATCTATTACAGGAGATAAAGGAAAAAAAGAACTCAATGCAAATATGTCTGACTTTACACTCTTGGAGAGTAAGGTAGAGTTTAATAAAAAGCTCTATATTCAGACTTTGGTAAAGCTAGAAGAGACAAAAATATTGGTTAGTCAAAATACAAAAAATCTTATTGTTGTAACCAAAGCACAGGTAGCTGATAGTTACAGTCATCCAAATAAGATAAAAGATAGCTTCTCAATTTTTATCATTTTAAGCTTCTTGTATGGGATTATGACACTAATTTTTACTATTATACGAGACCATAAGGATTAATAATGAAAAAAAATAGACTGATACTAATATTGCTGTTTCTTGCTACTAAAATATGGGCTGTTGATGTTGCCATCCAACAATTAAATAGTGATAAAAGTCAACTTATAGATAGCAGTAAGGCTTATTTTGGAGAAGAGATTTTTAAAGGTAACTTTAAAGAGAACCAACAGTTTAGGTACAATCCCAATTATATTTTGAATGTTGGGGATGTTATCTCTGTTAAAATGTGGGGTGCTTATGAGTTCTCTTCTGAACTCTCTATTGACAAACAGGGAAATATTTTTATTCCAAAGGTTGGAGA
>QNZV01000044.1 GCA_003978395.1 Sulfurovum sp.
TTAAAGGGTGGTATTGACGAAGAGGTAAAAATGAGCCGTTTACAACTGGCAAAATTGACAGCTTCTGTGATTAAAAAGTCGTTAGATATTTTAGGTATTAAGGTTGTAGATAAGATTTGATAACTTTTTAAATATTGATATATATCAATATCTAACTATCTATATTGTTCTATAATTTACGATAATAAAAAGGATTTAATTATGATAATTTCAAGCTATATGAGACGTGAACATCGAGAGTGTGATGAGTTGTTTGCTACAGCAGAAAAATCAGTAATAGATGGTAATTTTGAAGAAGCAGAGAAAAATTTCCTTCTTTTTGCAGATGAGACACTTAGACATTTTAAAAAAGAAGAAGAGACTCTTTTTCCTACATTTGAAAAGATTTCAGGAAGCAGTGAAGGTCCTACAATGGTTATGCGTCATGAACATGAGCAGGTTCGTGGACTTATTGGCAAAATGGCAGGAGCTGTAGAGAGTAAAGATATGGATGCCTATTTATCTATGGCAGAATCTATGATGATTTTACTACAGCAACACAATATGAAAGAGGAGCAGATGCTCTATGCTATGTGTGATAGAATGATTCCTCAAGATGAAAAAGAGAAGACGTTAGAAGTGATGAAAACTGTAGAGCTGTAACGTTATTATGGATAAAATTTTTCTTGATGCAAGGGAGATGGAACATCCACAACCTTTGCAAATCTCTCTATCTCATCTTCAGAGCATGTCTAAAGAGCAATATCTTTATATGCTCAATGTTAGAAAGCCTATTCCTTTGTTAGAGATTGCAAAAGATAAAGCTTTTATCTCCTTTGTTCATCAAGACTCCAATGGAATATGGCATATACTTATTAGTAAAAATTCAGAAACTATTTTAGAGGAGTTACTCGATGTTTAATCAAGGTGGTCTCTCTTTGGAACAAGCTCCTCCTATTTCGGTGGTGCTTCGTTTTTTTGTTACAGCCTCTATGTTTGGGGTTCTTTTAGGCATTTTTCTACTTGCCGACAGATTGGGTATAACATCTTTTTTGACTCATAATAAACCTGTTATTATTGTTCACACCTTGGCACTTGGGGTCATGGCATCGTTTATGTTGGGTGCATTGTTTCAGATGTTACCTGTAATTGCAGGGGTTGTTATAAAAATGCCTACCAAAAAAGCAATGTTGGTTCATCTGCTCTTTGTTGTGGGTTTAGTGATACAACTTTATGCCTTTGCAAATGCTTCAACACCATTACTTTATTTTTTAGCAGTTGCCTATTTGGGTCTTGGATTGTTTTATGCCATCTACTTGATGCTTAAAGAGCTTTTTCAAATAAAAGACCACTCTAGCTCTTCTAAGGGGATGATATTTTCACTTCTATCTTTCTCTATTGCAATACTTTTTGGTATCTATATGCTCTTGACATTTGGTGGCTACATAGAGGGGTCATACTTTACACAAATTAAAGAGCTTCATTACTCTTTTGCTCTATTTGGTTGGTTGTCTCTGCTTATTGTTTCGGTCTCTTTTCAAGTTGTAGAGATGTTCTATATTACACCAAAATATCCACTCTTGATGAGCAAATATTTAACATTAAGTATCTTTATCTTACTTCTACTGAAAACCATAGCAATTTTTATGGCACTGCAAACAGAGCTTATAACTGTGTTGTTGAGCATACTCTTTATGGTTTATGCAGGGGTTACGATTCATCGGCTCTATTACCGTAAACGTCCTACTTCGGATGCAACGGTATGGTTTTGGCGTTTGGGTATGGGTTTATTGATAGTGAGCATGTTGATTACTCTGCTAGATACATTTATTGATATATCTCTTGACGTTAAAATGTTGAGTTATATTTCATTTATAGGTTTTGGTTTGAGTATTGTATTTGCTATGGTCTATAAAATAGTACCATTTCTCACATGGTTTCATCTCTCAAATCAAGGGTATATGGAAGCTCCAATGATGCATGATATTATTCATCCTAAAAAGGCAAAAAAACATTTTTATATACATGTTTCTATGTTAATGGTTTTGATGATTACGCTTTTTTTTAACTCTTTTGTAGGGGATTTATTGAGTGCTTTTCTAATTTTAGTTTCATTTGGATGGTTGCTCTATAACTTGTTGTATGCCATTAAAAAATATAGATATACCCAAAAATATACAAAAAAGATTGAGTGGTAGAGATTTTTAAGAGATTTAAAGTTAACACTAATGCTAAGAAATAGGGATTTAGTATTAATATTGTGCTTTTTATCTACACTTTGTATAAAATCTATTATAATTCCGAACTCTAATATTTATAAGGATTAATAAACAATGGCAAAACGAAATCGAAATCGAAAAAAAAAGAATCAACAAGCAAGAGTTGAAGCAGAGAAAAAGAAAACAGAAGAAGTGGTAGAGAACAAAGAGTCTAAAGTAGCAGTAGAAAATAAAAAGAGTAGAAAAAAAGAAGCTAAGTTAGAAAAAGAGAAGCTTGTAGAAAAGCCAACTCCTAAAGAAGAAACCGAGCCAAAAAATTGGATGAATAGCATTTTAGTTGGAGGTTTTATTATTCTATTTGCTCTACCTGCAACTCTCTATTTTACAAAAATATCTCCTGAAAATCTTGAAACGGTTAATAGATTAAAAGAGGCAAAAGAAGATATGAATAAAAAGCTTTTGTCAAAAGTAAGTGAGTTAGAAACAGTAAAAGAGAAACTTGCTACAGAAAAAAAGAGAAATAATGAGATACAAAAGAAGTTTTCTCTGAATAAAGAACAAGAGAGCAGATATAAAAAGAGTGAGGAGGAGTTAAAAGAGGCTCTTCAAAAAAATAAGAAGTTACAAGAGTTATTGGAACAAAAGAAAATAGAAAAAGAGAAGATAGATAAGAAATTATTGTTTGTAGTAACAAAAGGGAAAGAGCTTGAAGAGAATCTAACTAAAGTTAGTAAAAGTAGAGAAAAACTTTATGAAAAACTACTATTTGTAGTAACTAAAGGGAAAGAACTTGAAGAGGAATTGGCTAAAATTAAGAATGAAAAATAGAATAAGTAAAAGGGGGTAAAACCAACTCCCTTTCTAACTTCCTAATGTAATACCAACTCTAAAAAAGTTTCAGTTTTAAGTGAAGCTCCACCAACTAAAACACCATCTACATTTTCAATAGCAGATATTTCAGCAATATTTGCACCTTTTACACTTCCACCATAAAGGAGTGGTTTATCAACAACTTTTTTAAGTGCATTGTGTGTTTGGGTAATCTCTTCTACTGATGCTGTTCTTCCTGTACCAATTGCCCAAATTGGCTCGTAAGCGACTACAAAATTTTCATAAGTGGTATCAATACCTTCAAATTGAGAAATAAGGTGTTCCATAACAGCTTCGATTCCTTGCTCTCGTATTTCTAATGATTCGCCTATACAGTAGATAATTTCAAAACCTTGCTCTTTAAAAAAAGCAAACTTTTTAGCTACTTCCTCTTGTGATTCGCCTAAAATATCTCTTCGTTCGCTGTGACCAATAAGAATGGTCTTAATGTTAAACTCAGCTAACTGTTCTATTCCAACTTCTCCAGTAAATGCACCATTTTTTACAGGGTAAGCATTTTGAGCACCTATTGTAAAATCAGCACTTGTATAATCATCTAAGGCTGTTAATGGTGGGAAAATATATACTTTATCATTAGGATGCTTTTTAATAAGTTGAGGTTGAAGTCTTCCTAAGTACTCTCTTGTAGATTGTCTGGTGTGGTTTGTTTTAAAATTTGCTGCGTATATCATCTTTTGCCTTGTAGGGTACGATTGCTATCGCACCAAATAATTTTTTTTATATTCAATAAAAGGTGTGATTCTCATCACACCCTATGAAGTTATGCCTTAAGTGCTTCAATTCCAGGAAGAGCTTTTCCTTCTAAAAGATTTAAACTTGCTCCCCCACCTGTACTTACAAATGTCATCTCATCAACATCTCCTGCTTTTTGTGCAACGTCAGCTGTATCTCCACCACCAACAATTGTGGTTGCGTGGCTTCCTGCAATGTCATGAGACATCAAAAGACTTCCTTTTGCAAATCTATCCCATTCATAAACACCCATTGGTCCATTCCATAGAATGGTTTGTGCATCGTAAAGAACTTCTCTAAAAAGTCTTGAACTTGCAGGTCCAATATCTAGCCCCATCCAATCGGATGGAATCTCTTGTGATGGTAGATATTTTGAAGTAGAGTACTCTTCAAATTTAGGAGCTACGACGACATCAACAGGCAAGTAAAATTTTACACCTTTTTTTCTGGCTTTTATCATAACGGTTCTTGCTTCATCAAGTAAATCATTCTCTACCAATGAATTTCCAATCTCATAACCTTGTGCTTTTAGGAATGTAAATGCCATTCCTCCACCAATAATAACTTTGTCTACTTTATCAAGAAGTTGTCTTAATGCTTCAAGTTTTCCTGAAACTTTAGAACCACCAATAACAGCTACAAAAGGTTTAATTGGGTTAGCAAGTGTTTTCTCAAAGAAGTTTACCTCTTTGGTAAGTAAGAATCCTGCTGCTCTATGTTCTGAATCAAAAAGTTTTGCCATAGCATCAATAGAAGCGTGAGCTCTGTGACATGCACCAAAGGCATCATTAATATAAATATCAACCATTGATGCTAACTCTTTGGCAAAGTTTACATCATTCTTGGTCTCCCCCTCTTCATATCGAAGATTCTCTAGTACAAGAACATCTCCTTTTTTAAGTGCTGAAGCTTTTGCTTTTGCATCTTCTCCTACAACGTCTTTTGCCAACACAATATCTGAAGCCAATTTCAACAATGTATGAAGACGTGTAACCACAGGTGCTAATGAATATTTCTCTTCATAAACATTTGGTGTTGGACGTTCATAGTGTGAAGCCAATATAACTCTACACTCACGATCTAAACAGTAACGAATACTTGCCAATGCTCCACGGATTCTTCGGTCATCGGTAATATTCCCTTGCTCATCTTTTGGAACGTTGAAATCACACCTAATAAAAACTGTTTTTCCTGCAATATCTAAATCTTTAATGGTTCTCAAACTAGGCTCCTTTACTTACATGAATAGCCATATCTACTAGACGTACTGAATAACCCCACTCATTGTCGTACCAAGAGAGAACTTTGACCATATTTCCACCAATAACTTGAATGGTATCCATTGCGACAACGGTACTCTGCTCTTCGCCTACAAAGTCTTGTGATACTCTAAACTCATTATCAACACCCAAAATACCTTTGTGAGAACCTTCACTCGCTTTTGTAAATGCTTCTTTTACCTCTTCTACAGTTACCTCTTTTCCTAAGTTGATAGTTAAGTCAACCATTGATACATCAGGGGTAGGAACACGAATCGCTTGACCATTTAGTTTTCCTTTGAGTTGTGGAAGAACTTTTGCAATTGCTTTTGCTGCTCCTGTAGTTGTTGGTACTAAGTTGGTTGCACCACTTCTACCTTTTCTTGGGTCTTTTTTATGTTTTCCATCAAGAATTGGTTGAGAACCTGTATAGCTGTGAATAGTAGTCATTAATCCTGATTCAATTCCAAAAGCATCGTCTAAAACTTTTGCTACAGGTGCTAGCCCATTAGTTGTACACGATGCATTTGAAACAACAGCTTGACCTGCATATGTATCTTCGTTTGCACCAATTACAAAAGTTGCTGTGTCATCTTTGGCAGGAGCAGAAAGAACAACTTTCTTTATACCACTATCAATATATGCTTGAACTGACTCTTGGGTAAGAAATGCTCCTGTACACTCCAAAACAACCTCTGCACCACATCCCACAAAATCAATTTTAGCAGGGTCACGCTCTGCAAAGAGTTTTGCTTTTTCATCTCCAATATAGACAAAACCATCTTTTACAGATACATCTTTTCGCGTACCATGAACAGAATCATATTTTAAGCCATACTCAATAATGTTTTCAGCCCCACTAGCATTCACTGCTACCAATTCCAAATCATCTCTATCTGCTACAATTCTTGCAACACATCTTCCAATTCTTCCTAATCCATTAATTGCAACTTTTAGTGCCATTTCAATCCCCTTTATTTAATTAGTTTGTTCAGCTATTTATGCTAGAATTGCTTATATGTTACATAAATAGAGGTTATTATTTGTTTAAAGATAGATTAGATAGGGTTGCACTCTTTGGTGGTAGTTTCGACCCTCCACACTTTGGGCATAAAGCAGTAGTTGAAGAGGCATTAAAAAAATTAGATATTGATAAAATAATTATCGTCCCTACTTTTTTAAATCCCTTTAAGAGTATATCCTATTTGAGTGCAAAAGAGCGTTTAGGTTTATCCAAACAGATGTTTAAAACGTTTCAAAATGTTTTGGTAGATGCTTATGAAGTAGAAGAAGGAAAACCCACTCCTACAGCTCAAACATTAAAATATTTTCAAAAAAAGTATGATGTTAAGTATCTTATTATCGGAGCAGATAATCTAAACTCTATTGATACATGGTATAATTTTGAATGGCTAAACAAAAATATTACATGGGCTGTTGCTACAAGAGTAGGGTACACAATAACAAGTAATAAATTAAGAGCATTTAAACTTTTAGAAGTCGATGCAGATATAAGCTCGACAGAGATAAGAAATAAACAGTTGAAGGAAAATTCATAGAATGAATATAGATGAAAGAGTAGAAAAAATAGTTACTTATTTAGACAGTAAAAAAGCAGATGAGATTGAATCTTTTGATTTAGAGAACGTTGATTATTTAGCAAAAAGAGTAATAATAGTAAGTGCATTGAGTGGTAAACACGCTTCTGCATTAGTAGATAATTTGAAAGAGGAGTTAAAACCTTTAGGTGAAGAGTTTTTACATGTAGATGAGAGCGATGATTGGGTTGTCATAGATTTAGGTGATATTTTAATCCATCTTATGACAAAAGATGCTCGACAAGCATACTCTTTGGAAGATTTTCTAACAGAACTTTCTGATGGAAAATTTAAGGCTCAACAGATAACTTAATAGAGTAGGGTAAACTTTTTTGTTTACCCACAATCTCCACTATAGAAATCTATTTTATCTCTTTAGATACTTCTACTTTACTTGTATTATCATCTTTAATATCTGTTGTTGCATCTTTGGCACTATCTTTAATATCTGTTGCCGCATCTTTTGCATCCTCAACAGCATCTTTAGCTGAATTTTTCATCTCTTTCATCGCATCAGTACCCTCTGTTATTATATCTTTTGGTACATCCATCATATCTTTTATCATTCCTCCAAAGCCCATATCTGCAGAAGCAGTTGAAATCATAGAAGCTGTGAGTAGTGTAAGTAGTGTTAATTTAGTCATTAAATATCCTTTTTATATTATTTTGAATAGTATATAACTATTAAATAAAATTAAGATTTAATATAGTAAAAAATAATTATTATATATAGTATTATTAATATAAAAAAATTATATGATACTTTTTTACCCATATTGTAAGGATAATATAATATTTTATTTTATATGCTACAAAGTACTTTGAAAAAGAAAATATATGAAAAGTAAAAATATTTTTGCCTATCGAGGCTCTAAAAAAATTTATAGAAGAGAATTAAAGGAGATTCAAAATGAGAAAAATATTATTAACAACACTGTTCACAGCAACAAGCCTAATGGCTATAACAAATATGGAGATAGCTGAAAAATCAGACAAAGTCACAGATGGGT
>QNZV01000112.1 GCA_003978395.1 Sulfurovum sp.
GGAAGCAATTTATGAGTATCAAAAATATTCGGGAGATAACCATTTTGATTATGTTATTGAAAAAGGTCTCAAATATTATATAGAAAATTTCTTTTTAGAGGATGGAACACCAAAATATTATGATACCCAAACCTATCCCATTGATATACACTCCCCTGCACAATTTATTGTCACACTCTCTAGGCTTCATAGAATAGAAGAACATAAAGAGTTAGTAGATAAAGTCATAAAGTGGACAATTATCAATATGCAAGACAAAAAAGGTTATTTTTATTATCAACTCAAAAAATCAATATCCTCCAAAATCCCCTATATGCGATGGGCTGAAGCTTGGGTGTTTTATGCCTTTAGCTTCTATTTTAAATCGTTTATCATTAATAATAGTAATCGTGATAGTGATATTACCCTTACCAATATTAATAATATAAAGATTTACTCATTTCAAAGTAAATCACATTTTTTAGAGGAGATAGGAGATATAAAGAAAATTTTAATCGCTATTAATGCTGAAAAAATAATTAAAGAGGATAATAGATTAAAAGAGATAATCAATAACAATATAGGTTACACCGATGGAATCGGTGCAGTGATTGCATTAAAAGGGAGAGGAGTTAAGTCTGTTAAAATTCCAGGTAGTGAGTTTTGGCTAGATATTATTGAAAAATATCATAACACAAAAACTTTTTATCTCATAGGTTCAAGTCGTTCGGTAATTGATAGCACAGCAAAAAGATTGAAACAAGAGTATCCCAATATAAGAATATTAGGTTATAGAGATGGATTTATTGGTAAATGGGACAAAAAGGTTTTAAAAATCTATTTGAGGTATCTAAAACCAGATATTGTCTATGTGGCACAAGGAACTCCAAAGCAAGAGTTTTTAATGGATGAGTTATTCAAAATACACCCTGCACTCTATATGGGTTTGGGTGGAAGTTTTGATATATATGCAGGAGAGAAAAAGAGAGCTCCAAAAATATTTTTGAATTTTAATCTGGAATGGTTATATAGATTGTTACAAGAACCAACCAGATTTAAAAGACAACGTAAATTGATTAAATTTCTTTTTTTCTTAAAAGATAATAGCTCATATCGGAAAAGAAGCTAAACAAATATGCTAAAATTTAACTTAACTTAATTTAATATATGGAACCCAATATGAATAAAGCATTAACTTTTATAATACTCTTTGTCCTAACAGCTTGTGAAACAACTTCATCAAACAACACTTCTATAGATAAACCCATTATGAGTTGTAAACAAAACAAAAATCTCTCTGTTTTAAATAAAAATTTTCAAAATGATTCTGTTGAAGTAGAGGCATTAGATGGATTGAATATTTTAATAGCAGATACAAAGATACCTATAGCAAAAAAAACTACTTTTGATAAAGCAGGGTTATACAATTTATTCAAAACTGAGTACTTTTGGGCAGATAAAACACCTAGAAATCTAAATATTAATAACTATAATGAACCTCAAAAATTAATAGATGATGCAAAATACAGTGTGGATAGATGGAGTTTTGCTATTACTCCTGAAATATATAATAATGCAATTTCTCAAAAATCTGTAGGATTTGGTTTTGCTTGTCAAAATATAAATTTAGGTTGTCTTATTACGATGGTACGCATTGATTCTCCTGCTGATAAGATAGATTTAAGACGTGGGGATATTATTCAAAAGATAGATGGAGCAGAAGTAACACGAGAGCTTATATATACTAAAGGACAAGAGGATAAGAGTGTAGAGTTTGAAATTTTACGACAAAATAGCGATGAAATATGTACAGGTAACGTAACCCCTCGAGAGTATACCTATAAAGTAGTTGAATATAAAACGATTAAAAATAGAAGTAGTAAAGAGATTGGATATTTACGTTTAGACTCATTTTTAGGAGATGATAAAATTTTAGCTCAGCTGGATAATGCCTTTGAGTATTTTCAAAAGAAGTACGTTGAAAAATTGGTTATTGATTTGAGATACAATGGAGGAGGCTCTGTAGATTTAGCATCTAAATTATTGGATAAATTAGCCATCAATAGAAAAAATCAAACACAATTTACTTTAGCATGGAATAATAATTACACTAAAAAGAATCAAGTTTATAAATTTAAGCATGCGTCTAATGCATTAGATTTAAAACAAATTATATTTTTAACAACCCGAGCAACAGCATCTGCTTCGGAACTTGTAATATCTGCGATGAAACCCTATCTTCCAGAAGAAGATATAGTTATTATTGGCGACAAGACACATGGAAAACCTGTAGGGATGAATGGACAAAGTGATGGAAGCTACTACTATTTTCTTATAAACTTTGTGGTTCAAAACTCTTTGGGATTTTATGACTACTTTGAAGGGCTACCTGTAACAACTGGTTGTAATGTCAAAGATGACCCTTTTCATGAGATGGGCGACCCAAAAGAGTCTATGTTTAAATCTGCACTACAATATATAAACAGAGGGAGTTGCCAATAGCAACCCCTTACCCCAACTATGATATAATCATAACAATAAATACAAGATGTGAATAACTTTCCTAAGGAGTTGTAAAATAACAAATTTACCCAAATTACGCAGGGTTTTTGTTTCTAGTTGGATTATATCATGAAGAGCATAGTGATTCTATGCGACGATTGAGAGAATTCAACTAGGAATAAAAAAACAAGTAAGATGGGTAGATTTGTTTTTTGAAGATTCCTAACTCTTGTAACTCCAAGAAAAAGAAAATATAATGAGAATTAATAAATATATCTCGCATAACAGTAAATATTCACGTCGTGAAGCAGATAAGCTTATTGAAAATGGCGAAGTGACTGTTAATCGTAATAAACTAGAAGATTTTGCCTATGATGTGAAAGAGGGAGACCAAGTCTCTATTGGTGGATTGCATGTTACAGAGCGTACAGAACTGACAATGATTGTCTTTAACAAGCCAAAAGGAACACTGGTTACACGTAAAGATGACCGTGGAAGAACGACTATTTTTCATAAAATGGCAGGTAAATTTAGACACTTTATTCCTATTGGACGGCTTGACTTTGCATCAGAAGGGCTTCTGATTTTAACAGACTCTCCAAAAGTGGCAGAGGTTATGATGAAGGGTAATTTGAACCGTACTTATAATATTAAAATCGACAAACCATTAAGCTCCGAGATGGAAGAGGCAATGCGTGAGGGTCTGATTTTGGAGGATGCACGAGCAGGTGGGCATGAGAAATCTAAAATTTATGGAATGGAGTTTGCTCCATTTGTTCACTATGAAATCCGTGGAGTCTCTGCGAACTTTACCAAACTTCGTGTAACCATAGCCGAGGGTCAAAACCGTGAATTGCGTCGTTTCTTTGGGCATTTTGAGGCTAATATCTTAGACCTTAAACGTGTGGAGTTTGGGGGAATAGAGCTTAATAACTTACCAACAGGAAAAACCCGTTACTTTACACGACGTGAATATGATGATACCCATAAATATTTGAAAATGATAAAACAGATAGAAGCACAAGAGGAGAAAGAGAAGCAAGATAGAATTAAGGCTGATAGACTGCGTGAGAAAAAGAAGAATCAAACTGAAGACCAAGCACGAAGAGAAGCCTCTGCCAATAAAAAGCGTCAAAAAGTGATTAATCAAAAAAACTCAAATAGAAATAACCCCAATAAAAAAAATAGAAAATATTAAACCAAAATGTCTTTGGCTCTAAAATATCGTCCTAAAACTCTTAATGAGATTATAGGACAAGAGCATCTTTTAGGCGAAGGTGCTGTTCTGAGAATACTTATAGAAAAGGAGGCTCTTCTGCACTCTTTTTTTTATGGTCCAGCAGGATGTGGAAAAACTACATTGGCACGGGTCATTGCAACTATACTTAAACGCCCTTTTTACGAACTCAATGCCACTACACTAAAAATAGAAGAGTTACGAAAAATTTTTAAAAGCTACAGTAATGCTTTAGATAAACCCCTTATATTTATAGATGAGATACACCGACTAAGTAAAAATCAACAAGAGGTTTTGCTTCCTTTTATGGAAAACAATTCAGCTCTAATTATCGGAGCATCTACAGAGAACCCTTACTATTCACTCACTTCTGCTATGCGTTCACGTTCTCATCTTTTTGAGTTAAAACATGTGAATAACTCTGTGTTGAGGCAACATCTTGAACATATTATAAAAAAAGAGCTTATTCACATCTCCCAAGAGGCTAAAGATTTTTTAGTTAGTTCATCTTCAGGAGATGTTCGAGCCATGCTTAACCTTTTGGAGTCTGCAAAAGCATTGGGAGCAGATGTTTCACTAAAACAATTACAAGCCATTCGCCCCTATGCACTACAAGCAGGAAGTAGCCAAGCCGATTCACATTATGACCTATCTTCTGCCATGATAAAGTCGATAAGAGGTTCAGATATAGATGCAAGTCTCTACTACCTGGCACAGCTTATTAATGGTGGAGAACCTGCTGATTTTATAGCACGACGGTTAGCCATTTTGGCAAGTGAAGATATTGGAAATGCCAATCCACATGCCCTAAATCTAGCCTCTTCTACACTCAATATTGTTAAAATGATAGGTTACCCTGAAGCTAGAATTACTTTATCTCAATTGGTTATCTATTTGGCTTCTTCTCCCAAATCAAACCGTGCTTATTTAGCCATAAACAAAGCATTGTCTGCCATACAAAACGGAGAGATTTATCCTATTCCTCAAACAATCAAACAAGACAAAGTAAACTATTTATACCCTCACCATTATGGTGGTTGGGTGGAACAAGAGTATATGAGCAGAAAGATGAACTTTTATGAGAGTTCAAATATAGGGTTCGAGAAGACTTTGAGTGAGTGGGTTAGGAAAATAAAAGGGAATCTGTAGCATTGAGGATGAGCAAAATCCTCTAGCTATTTAACTAGAGGTATCTATTCTCTATGGTTGCGCATCAAATACAATGGTCTCCAATAAGATTACTTCAGGCAAGTTACTAATGTCGTAAATTAACTTATGACTTTCCCATTTCCCATTTCTATTCCAGTTGCGTTGACGATGTGTAAGAAAATATTTATCTAAACCAATAATACCTTTATCAATTATATAGTTATAATCACTCCCACCACAGTGAAGAAGAGGTATATGTGTAATTTCTCCTTCTAAATTTACATAATAATAACTGTATAGTGGTTGTTCTGGTGTTGCATGAATAGTATAAAAAAGATTATGTTTTGCAATCTTATTTAAACTTGGTCTATAAGGTGCATAGCCTATTCCTATATTGTCTAATAAAACTAAACTATCTGCTGTTAAACTGGTCAGTTTCCAACCATTATCTACAAAGAGTAATATTTCCCCTTTTTCAGTTAATTGTGCTGTTTTAGAAAATTTTCCCCAAGAATAATTTGAATTAGAAGTTATAACAGTAGGATTTTCTTTATCCTTATAATCTATAAGAGTTATCCCTTTATGCTTATCAAAATAGATACTTTCATCTGTTATTGAGATATAAACTCTATCTTTATAATACTTAACATAGACACCAGCTTCTGGATTTGTATTGCCATTTAGAAGTGCTTTTGGAAAATTATTTTGAGCTTCATCTTTGATTTCAAAACTTATTAATGCTTCTAGTTTATAGCTGTTGTTAAAAAAAGCTCTAACATCGTATTTTCCTGCAGGTAGATTATTAAAAACAAGTTGCCCTTCTTCTTTGTTATTTGTCCATTTCCAAGCTAAATTATTCTCTATTAATGTCTTTTTTCCTGCTTTATAGATACCTATCCAATTTTTTTGTATTTTTGAACTATCTTTAAAGTTCACTTTTATAGGTTCATTTAAAAAGTATTTCTTTTGAGAAGTACTAAGTCGTATTTTACTTGAACAAGAAGTGATAAATAGAGGATTACTTTTTGCTTCTAATTTAAAGCTATTTTTAAAGAATGCTCGTATCTCATACTCTCCCGATTCTATATCTCTAGGATAAGAGAGTGGAACCCTATTGTTCTCCATATTCTCAATCCATCTCCATGCTGTTACATTTCTCCATTCATTACTACTATTAATAGGATAAAGACCTATCCAGTCATCAGGATTATTTCCCATATTTTTGAAAGATACAAAAACACGATTATAACAATCTTTTACATGATAATTTTTTGTATGAAGTTCAGTCGCTCCACCATCTGATAAGGTAACTTTAAATGCTCTACTTTTTCCTTCTACTTTAAAGCTATTTTTAAAGAATGCTCGAGCTTCATAATTTCCAACCTTAGATACTTTAGGAAGTGTAATCTTGTCCCAATCTACCCCTTTACCTTCTGTCCATTCCCATGAAACAACATTTTCCCAATCATTATTACTTCCAATAGGATAGATTCCTATCCAATCTTTTTTATCTCCTGACATAAGAGAGACATCTATTGTTATAGATTCATTTACTGTATAACTATCTTTTGGAACGAGTAGATTGATAGCATTAAGCCATGAACCGATTAATATTAATATGAGTAGAAATCTCATGATTGTCCTTTGTTTATATAACCAAATAAATTATTATTTAACCAACTATAACATATACTGTTTTAATTATTGGTTAATCAAGCCATAAAAAAAAATTTACTAATATTTTTATAACTATAATATAATCTTTTATAATATATAATCTAAAAAAAAGAAAGAATATTAATGAAAATTATTAAGATAATATTATTAAGTTCCATCATACTCTCTGCCAATCAGGCACTTATTGAAAAAGCTAAATCTTTAGGATTAGTAGCAATTCCTCAAGATAAAACAGAACTCTCTAAGATTATTGACCCTAAAGGAGTCATTACTCCTCAAAGAGTAGAACTTGGAAAACAACTCTTCTTTGACCCTCGACTCTCAGAGAGTGGGCTTATTAGCTGTAATTGGTGTCACAATTTAGGCTTAGGTGGAGTAGATGGAATCTCTACTGCTATTGGACATAAATGGAGTAAAAATCCTCATGCGCTAAACTCTCCTACTGTCTATAATGCCGTATTGGCAAAGCGACAGTTTTGGGATGGACGAAGTTTAAGCCTTGAAGACCAAGCTAAAGGACCAATGCAAGCCAAACCAGAGATGGCAATCACTAAAGAGACTTTAAAAAAGAGAATTTTAGCAATTCCAGGTTATGTAAAAGCTTTTAAAGATGCTTATGGAGAAGATACCAAGATAGATTTAGATAAAGTTGCTTCAACTATTGCTATTTTTGAACGTACTTTAGTGACTCCTTCTCGTTTTGATGATTTTTTAAATGGAGATAATTCAGCACTAAATGATGATGAACAGAGAGGATTAGAACTTTTCTTAGACAAAGGATGTGTTGCCTGTCATCAAGGTATTGCTATTGGTGGAGAACTCCGACCATTTGAACTTGCAGGAAAATATAAATTTAGAGATGTAGGAGATTTTTTAAAAAAAGATATGATGGTAAAAGTCCCTACTTTGCGTAATGTTACCCTTACAGCACCTTACTTTCACAATGGACAAGTTTGGAAAATTGAAGAGGCTATTGAAGAGATGGGAAGAGTTCAAGTTGGATACCATGTAAATAAAAATGCCACAAGTATTAAAAATTTAAATTTAAAACTTATGCCAATTACCTTTAAAAAGGGAGAG
>QNZV01000138.1 GCA_003978395.1 Sulfurovum sp.
AAAGCTCCAATTTGGATATTGGAATCGAGTTCATTTACTCTTCATCACACCAATATCGCTTCGCCCAATATCTATCTACTCCTTCCTATTACCCCCGACCACCTAGATTGGCATGGAACAGCAGAGGAGTATGAAGCCGATAAATTAAAACCTCTATTAACGATGAAAGAGGGAGAGATGGCACTTGTTCCCAAAGGTCTTAATTTGCCCACAACATCTGCTTTTGTCGTGGAGTATGACTCTTCAGAATTTTTAGCAGATTATTTCTCTATAGATACCTCTAAAATACGTTTTAAATCAGCCTTTTTAGAAGATGCACTTATTGCTCTATCAGTAACAAAAGTACTGTTTGATGAGGTGGATTACGATACTATCAACGCGTTTACTTTAGATAATCATCGACAAGAAGAGACAACCGATAGATTAGGACGTTTATGGATCAATGACTCAAAAGCAACAAATTTAGACGCAACTCTACAAGCCGTAAAAGGCTATGACGACAGATTTATACATCTAATTGTAGGTGGTAATGATAAAGGAGCTGATTTAACCCCTCTTTTTGAGCTTCTAAGCACTAAAGAGGTTCATCTCTATACCATAGGTGCGAACTCTGATAAACTAGCAAAATTAGCAACAGTACATCAAATTATGTTTACGGCTTGTGAAACACTGGAAAATGCTGTAAATTGTATATCAACTAAACGTAATAGAGATGATGTAGCTCTACTCTCTCCTGCTGCTGCGAGTTTTGACCAATTCAATTCATATAAACACCGAGGCGAAGAGTTTTTTAAATATATTAAGAATTTGAGTGATATTTAAGAATATATTAAGTTTAAGTGGCTATAATTTCAGCCACTTCAAACACGAAGTACTCACTAAACAGTGGCTCCATAGCTCAGTTGGTAGAGCAAAGGATTGAAAATCCTTGTGTCGGCGGTTCGATTCCGTCTGGCGCCACCACTTATTAAATTCCCTTTAAAAACTCAACTTTATATTTAAATTCGAAATAATCGCTTAACTTTAATTCCAATAAATTAATAAATCGAACCTGCAAGATTTAAGCTTAATAACGGTAGGCATTGAGAGTGCCTACCTTCATCAAGATATTTTGTTATATAAACTTATTTTAGACGATAAGTTACACCAGCAAAAAGACTTTTATTCCAAGCTTCTTCTTCTCCAGCACCACTATTGATTTTAGAAAGACTAAATGTTGTGTCAAATGAGAGTCTATTTGCAAGGTAATATCTGAAACCTGTAGAGAGAGTATTTTTTACAAAGTCATCAGCTACATCATTTTGGTCATACGATAAAAGCCAGTTATTTTCCCAGTCAATTCTATCAGCAACCTCATAGGTATAACGCATAGTATTGGTAAGAGAGAACTCTTTGTCAGTATCTGTATCTAAAAGTTTTGACATAGTTAAACGTTCTGTAAATTGGGATGTATGTCCAATAGGAAGACCATACTCAAACTCAGCATCTACTGTTGCATCTTCACTCTTACCATCATAGTTACTAAGTATTTTACCGAATCCTCCTCTAACTTTCCAACCGTGCATTCTAGGACTTACCCTTTCGATATCAAGAATCTCATTAATTCTAACAATCCCAAATGCACCCAAAGAGTCTTTATCAAGAACACTACTCTCTTTAAATACTTTTTCCATATCTTGATACCAGTATTTTTTATACTCAGTTAAACCATATTTACTAATATAATCAGCCTCTTTATCAATAACAGCTGCCAATGAAATATAAGCTTTATCCGATAAGTCACCTTTTATTAGATTATATTTTAATAAATCTTCTACTATTCTAAGTGCTTTTGCCAATGCAGTAGCATTATAAACACGACCATAACCAGCACCTGTACCAATTTTTACAAAAGGGTCATCAGCACTATTAGCAAGAGCACCTTTTTTGTAACCTAAATTACCAACTCCATATACAAACAATTTGTCATTGTCATTAATATACTTATCAACATGTCCAACAGCTGTTGTATCATAACTATCTACTGCTTCATCACTACTGTTTGAACCTCTTGAAAAATCACTGTTTCCATCAAATCTTAAATCCCATGAGTATGGAAGTGTTGATTTCACAACTTCTGCATTAGCATTTAAATGTAAATTATAACTTGTCTGCTCTTGATTACCACTATCAACATTTAGTTGACCATTAAGATAAGCATTTTGATAGAGACTATCCACTACTTTATAATCTGTCATTTCTATAGCACTAATATTTGTTAATAGCGATGCTGTTATTGCTGATAATATAAAAATATTTTTCATTTTAATTCCTTTGATTTGTAATCTCAAGGATTATAACTTTTTTTCACTAAAAGAATACAACGACCAAGCTTAATCTTCTAAAGACTTTGGAATAGATTAATCTGGCTTTTTAATGTTTTTAATATTTTTATAGTAGTATATCTTTTGTTATTCTATATAAATAAGGTACTAAAAAATGAAAACAATATTCAGAGAATACGATATAAGAGGAATTTTTGAAAAAGAGCTAAATGAACAAAGTGTAAAACTAATAGGCTATTTTTTAGGTCAAAAGATTAAAGGCGATAAGATTGTAGCTATAGGTTATGATGCTCGTTCTCACTCTCCTGTTCTTCGTGACTATTTAACCTCAGGTTTAAATCATGCAGGATGTAAAGTGCTAGATATGGGAATGGTCGCAACACCTGTAAACTATTTTTCGAACTATATTGAGCATGATGGAGTAACCACAGATGCTTCCATAATGATTACAGGTTCACACAATCCAAGCCAATACAATGGATTTAAAATAACTGTAGATAAAGCTCCTTTTTTTGGAGAAGAGATTTACAGCTTGGGTGATGAGATTATTGCTAATCAATTAACTCAAATTCCAAATAATATTACAGCAACACTGATTGACGTAAAAACCCCCTATATTAACTACATGATAGAGAATTTTTCACATCTAAGAAAGATGAAAACTAAAATGATATTGGATGGAGGAAATGGAGTAGTAGATACGGTTATATCGGATATATTTGATGGATTAGGGTTGGACTACAAAGGTCTCTATATGAAACCCGATGGAACATTCCCTAATCATCATCCAGACCCCTCGGTAGAAGAAAATCTAGTAGATGTAAAAAAAGTACTAGAAGAAGAGGGAGATATAGCTTTCGCTTATGATGGAGATGCAGATAGAATTGCAGTACTTACCCATAAACATAATATCAAAGGCGATCAAATGGCTCTGCTCTATGCCATGAAGATGAAGAACCCGACCGTTATTGGTGAAGTAAAATGTTCGCAAGTGATGTATGATGAACTAGAACGTCGTGGAGCAACGGCTATTATGTATAAAACAGGTCACTCTAATTTAAAAGTAAAAATGAGAGAGACAGGTGCAGATTTGGCTTGTGAAGTGAGTGGACATATCTTCTTTAAACATCGCTATTTTGGTTATGATGATGCTATCTATGCAACACTTAGAATGTTAGAACTCATTTATGATGGAATAGATTTAGACCAAGAGATAGATTCACTACCAAAAGTTTTCTCGACAGAAGAGTTAAAAGTAGAAACTACAGAAGAGGAGAAGTTTAAAATTATAGATGAGGTAAAAATAGTTCTAAAAAACCCACCAAAAGATTTCCCAAAAATTAAAACTATTATTGATGTTGATGGAGTTAGAATTAATTTTGAAAAGGGTTGGGGATTGGTTCGTGCAAGTAATACCACACCTGTACTTGTTACCCGTTTTGAATCTACCGATGAAGCTTTGGCTAAAGTTTATGAAGAGAGTGTCAATAAATTGATTTTAAATGCAAAACAACATTTAATAGAAAGGGCTTAGTATGGAAAATAGGCTCTTTTTTAGAGACGAGAAGAGACTCTTTGAAGATAAAAAAAGATTAATATCAAAAATTGACAAAGAGAGAACTCATATTGGCTACTATAATTTACCACAACAAAATATAGATTCTATTTTAGAACTTACCGATGCTTATGATGAGTCAATAGAAACCATTGTTGTTCTTGGAATTGGAGGAAGTTCACTTGGAGCAAAAGCAATTTATGAATTTTTAAAACCAATGGCACAACTAAAAAGAGAGCTTGTTTTTTTTGAGAGTACAGACCCTCTTAATATTATGAATCAGTTGAACCATATTGATATGAAAAAAACGCACTTTTTGGTAATTTCTAAATCAGGAGGAACGGTTGAGACGCTCTCTATTTTTAAATATATTTTTGCTTCTAATCAAAATAGTGAATCGTACACTTTTATTACTGACCGAGGCTCAAACCTTGAAAAATTTGCTAAAGATATAGATGCGAAAGTACTCTATCTTCCTGATAATGTTGGAGGAAGATTTTCTGTCTTATCAGTTGTGGGTCTGTTTCCTTTGGCTCTTTGTGGAGTAGATATTAAAGCACTACTCAAAGGAGCAGATGAAATCTGTGACTCCTTTTTTAATGATGGGAAGTTTAAAAATGTACTTTTAGAAAAAGCACTCTTTTATGCTAAGAATCAGCGTAGATACAATATTAATTGTATTTTTGCCTACTCTGAAACCTTGGAGTATTTTACGCAATGGTACGTGCAACTTTGGGGGGAGAGTTTAGGAAAAAAACAACGACACTCCTCTTTTAATGTAGGATTAACACCTATTGGACTGATTGGACCCAAAGACCAACACTCTTTTTTGCAGTTAATTATGGAAGGAACACGAGATAAATCGGTAACTTTTATTAAACTACAAGAGTTTGAACATAAACTCTATATTCCTGATATTTCTTTAAAGCATTTGGAGAGTTTGGATATTTTAAATGGCATCTCTTTTCATGATTTGCTTACGATGCAGTGTGATTCGGTTATAGAGGCACTTAAAAATGAAAAAGATGTGCCTTTAGATGAGATTCGGCTACCTCGTGTAGATGCAAATAGTATCGGTGCATTAATCTACTATTATGAACTTCTTACCTCTCTAGTAGGAGAGCTTTTAGATGTAAATACCTATAACCAACCAGGAGTTGAGGCAGGAAAGATAATTTTAAAAGAAAAGTTAGAGAATCTCTAAACACATCATCGAACTTTTATTAACATTTGGATAGTCTTAGTAAAAAAAGATAAATGGGAATAAAATGCTTATAGATGGACACGGTAGAACCGTTAATTACCTTAGGGTCTCAGTTACAGAACGTTGTAACTTTAGATGTCAGTATTGTATGCCTGAGAAGCCTTTTTCTTGGGTTCCAAAAGAGAATCTACTCTCATTTGAAGAGTTGTTTCTTTTTATAAAAGTGGCAATGGATGAGGGTGTTACCAAAATTCGGATTACAGGTGGCGAACCTCTGTTGCGTGAAGATTTAGATACTTTTATAAGAATGATTCATGATTATAATCCTGATGTTGATTTAGCCTTAACCACTAATGCCTATCTGCTTCCAAAAGTAGCTCAAAAATTAAAAGATGCAGGTCTTAAACGATTAAATATCTCACTTGATTCACTTAAACCCGAAGTTGCTCAAAAGATTGCTCAAAAAGATGTGTTAGAACAAGTACTAAAAGGTATAGATAAAGCCTTAGAAGTTGGACTTGGCGTAAAGATTAATATGGTTCCATTAAAAGGGATTAATGATGGTGAAATATTGGATATTATTGCTTATTGTAGAGAGAAAAATATTAAAGTACGTTTTATAGAGTATATGGAAAATCGTCATGCTGTAGAGAGTTTAAAAGGGATGCATGGAAGAGAGATTCTTGCAAAAGTAAAAGAGGGGCATACCATACGAACATTGGGGCGTGAGGGTGCGAGTCCATCGTTTAATTATCTGCTTGATGAGTCGTATGAATTTGGATTAATAGACCCACACAAACATGATTTTTGTGAGAGTTGTAACCGTATTCGCTTGACTGCCGAAGGAATGTTAATCCCTTGCTTGTATTTTGATGAGGCATTGAGTATCGCCAAAGCTGTAAAGGCAGGAAATATAGAAGAGGCAAGTCAAGTATTGGCAACTGTTCTAAAAGATAAACCCAAAGAGAACCGTTGGATGGATGAATCTGTAGATAGCTCTCAAGAGATTTCAGAACGTGCTTTTTATGAGACGGGTGGGTAAACACCAATGCCAATGAAATAAGGAATTAATGCTCAAAATTTGTCGGTTCGATTTCATCGAACAGACTCTATTGTGGGCTTTAATACTCATTCGATAAAATCGAACCTACAGTAGTCAGACTTAATTCATTGGCATTGGGCTGTTGCCTGAATAGTTGGCTAAGGTGGTGGAGAGTTAGTAGGATTTTTTTGGTATAATGGGAATAAAAAGGATTTGAAATGCAAACAATAAATTTATATAATAATCTATTTGAAATTATTAAAACAAGACTAAATAAAGCATACAATCCAATATCATTATATATTTTTGGCTCTTATGCGTGGGGAACACCAACTAAAGATATTTTAGTTTATACAAAAGATGAGTTCAAAATGCTTTCACAAGATGTTAGTTCTTTGTTGTATAAAGTAGAAAAAGAGGGGATAAAGTTGATATGAGTAGAGAGATTTTAGAATTTGTAGAGGATAAGATAAGTTGAATTTTGAACTATTGTTTAAGCAGTTGGTTAAAGTTATGGTAACTGAAAATATTTTCTTTGTGTATCTCAATACAAAGAAAGAGGCTTATGAAATTAATAAGGCTCTTCAAGAGGTTCAACAAGGTAAAACGAATGATATTGAAAAATTGTTTGATGAATTTTAAGATTATAGCTTTTTCTGATAAATAAGTTATCTTTATAACCTACTATAACATTAAACTTGCATGAAATGTTGTTTTTTCCAAAAGGCTTAGTATGAATATTCATCATATTATATAAAATTAATAAAATGAGACTTTAAATGAAAATAGTAAATTGGAATTGTCATGGAGCTTTACGAAATAAGATAGAGCTGTTAGATAAATTAAATGGAACTCCACTTAACGGAGGTGTTTTCGGTCACATCGGGTCTTAATATTAAAAACCGACTACCCGCACCCACAGCTTCAGTGATTTGCCACAGAAGCGCATGCATCCCTTCTGTCGATTTCTTTCTTGCAGCTGGGACCACATGGGCTAATTCACAGCGTCCGCAGATGTCACACAGGGCAATACAAATAGCGCTTTTATCCCCAGTCGTATCAGTTTCTTCTTCCATTTTCCGCTCGTCGAATCTCTTGGCTGTAAACAAAGGTCGAGTACCGATCAGGTCATAAACTAAGTGCAAGACTAGCTAACGGCCTCTTCGTCAAGACTTCACAGCACAAGGTTTGACTGCGATGTAACTTCTTCAAAGAAAGGCCTTTGCAAAGCCTTGGTGAGCTGGACGAAGCTGCTCTGCAACAGATTTCGCGCTATATTAAAAACGCCCTTTGGACTACTCTGTCACCAACGTAATCAC
>QNZV01000101.1 GCA_003978395.1 Sulfurovum sp.
TATGTACGCCATGAAAAGATAAAAGAGTTAAAGCCAAAACTCAAAATAGAGGGGTATAAATCTTATAATGGAACAGCCGATTTATATATTTACTTTTTTGAGCAGGGGTATAGGCTTTTAAAAGATAATGGAATATTGAGTTATATTACTTCAAACAAATACACAAGAGCCAAGTATGGAAAGCAGTTTAGAGAGTTTATTTTAAACAATACCAATATTTTGGAGTATATAGATTTCAATGGTGTAAAAGTTTTTGAGTCTGCTACGGTTGATACTTCTATTTTGACATTTAAAAAATCTAATGTGAAAAAGAGTAGCTTTTTATATTGTGATATTAATGAAAAGTATAAAAAAGAGAGTGAGTTAGAGAAGTTTATATCTCAAAATGGATTTGAGTATCTCCAGAGTGATTTGAGTGAGAATAGTTTTAGTTTTTCTACTCCTAAAGAGTTAAAGATAAAAAAAATAATTGAGAAGGTGGGAACTCCTCTTAAAGATTGGGATATTGAGATTAATAGTGGTATCAAAACAGGTCTTAATGAAGCTTTTATAATTGATAGAAAAATTAAAGATGAACTTATAGCAAAAGACCCTAAAAGTATTGAAATTATTAAGCCATTACTTAGAGGAAGAGATATAAAAAGGTATAGTTATGAATTTGCTGATAAATGGTTAATAAATTCTCATAATAATCCACCTATTGATATAAGTAAATATTCTGCAATAAAAGAACATTTAGATAAATATTATGATAAGTTAAAGAATAGAGGAGATAAAGGAAAAACTCCTTATAATCTTAGGAATTGTGCCTATTTAGATTCTTTTGAAAAAGAAAAAATTATATATCCTGATATTGGTAACTTAAGCTTTTGCTTTGATAATAATAAAATGTACTTTAATAATACAGTCTATTTTTTTAATAGTGACTCTAAATATATTTTATCAATATTGAATTCTAAAATAATCAATTATTATTATAATTTTATTGCTTCTACTTTAGGTAACGGAGGGAATAGAGCTTTTAAAGTTTTTATAGAACAACTCCCAATCCCAAAAATCCCAAAAGAACAACAAAAACCTTTTGAAATTTTAGTAGATTATATTATATTTGCCAAAGAACAAAATTTTTCACTAGAAGCCTCACTTTTTGAAAGCATTATAGATGGCATGGTTTATGATTTGTATTTTGAAGAAGAGATGAAGAGAGGGGATTGTTTTATTTCTGATGAGGTAAGAGAAGTGATAAAAGAGTTTGATAATAGTTCTGATATGATACAAGAGATGTATAAGATTTTTAAAGACAATAGAACAATACAAAGAGGTTTGATATATAGAAGAGTTATCTCTGTAGTAAAAATAATAAATGGAAGTAAAAAATGATTAAAATAGATAAAATACAACTGCATAATTTTAGATTTTTCATAGATGAAGAGGAGCATAATAGTTTTGAACTTGATGGTCAAAACATGCTTGTTTATGGAGAGAATGGAAGTGGAAAGAGTTCGCTTTATAAGGCTTTTGAACTTTTGGCAAAACCAATAGTATCAGATGAAGAGTTTGAAAAAAGTGTCAATATATTTAAACAAGATGATAGTTATTTGGAGTTTGAGTTTGACAATAACGAAACACTTAGAATAGATAGCGACCATTTGAGTTTAGAAGATGATTATCCATTTGTAGAAAAACTATCTATTACTAAACCAATATTAGATTATAAGCACCTACTTAATGTCTCATATAGTCAGAATTCACAAAGAGAAGAAAAAAATCTTTTTGCTTTTTTTAAAAAAATTTTAGAAGAATATCCAATTGGTGAAAATGAGAAAAAGCTCAAAGATTTAGAAGATGAAGAACACTTTGAACATTTTGAAAGAATTATTCAAGAAGAGTTATTTGATGACATTAATCTATTTTTAGAAAAATTTCAACAAAATTTCAAGATAACAAGTATCTCTTTAAGTGTTTTTGGAAAAGCCTATTTGCAAATAGAATACTTCAATAAAGATATAAGTGATTATAGATTTCATCTTTTTCTAAATGAAGCTAGATTATCAGCATTAGCAATAAGTGTTTATTTTGCAATTATCAAAAAACAGTTTACTCTTTTAGGTGAAAATAGTTTAAAAGTCTTAGTTTTAGATGATTTGTTAATTAGTCTTGATATGAATAATAGACTTAACTTGATAGATATTCTTAAAAGTGAATTTAGCGATTTTCAAATTTTCTTTTTTACCCATGACAAAGGTTTTTTTGAGATACTCAAAGAGAAGATGTCTTGGAAATCTTATGAACTGTATGTCGATAATGAGGGAGAGTTTGAAAAACCATACATTAAAAAATCCCTAAACTATTTTGAGAGTGCAAAAAAACATTTTGATGAGTATGATTATCCTGCTTGTGCTAACTATTTGCGTAAAGAGGTAGAACGGCTTAAAAAGATAAAAGAAAAGCAAGAGATGTCTATTAACCAAGATGAAAAAATTTTTAAGAAAATAAAAAAAATGCTTTTATCTCCTGATTTTATGAGTGATAGTGATAGAGTGAAGAGCAAACTTATAGGCTTTAAAAAAGGATTAGAAGAACAAAGTGATTCTAATGTAGAGATTGATTTAAAAGATATAAAATCTATTACTGATAGGATTTTAAATCCTCAATCACATGATGACACCTCTAAACCTTTGTATAAAAAAGAGTTAGAAGAGGCGATTGAGATTATTGGTAGAGTAAGAGAAAATATATGAAAATTTATCAAATACCAACCCCAAAAAATAAAACTAAACTACTCAAAAATCTAAAAGTACATGGTGGAGGTGTCTCTATTATGGCGAAAAAGATGGAGTTATTAACCTTTTATATTAAAGATTTAAAAACCCCTGCTGTGAATATTCTAAAACAAGATGCTCTAAGTATTGGGGCTGAGTTGGCTACTCCTTCGGGGGTTATTGTTTGTGAGCATGATAGATATGATTGTCTGCTTGTGGGGACACGAAAACATATAGAGATATTGTCCAAAAAGGAGTTGGCTCAACCGTTTGGGTTAAAAAAGTTGGCTTTGGAGTTACAAGAGTTTTTGAAGATAAAAGAGCATTCTGTTAAGATAATGGGGATTATTAATGCGAATGATGATAGCTTTTTTTCGGGTTCTAGGTTTATGGCTAGTGATGCAGTGATGCAGATAAAAGAGATGATAGAGGAGGGGGCTGATATTATTGATATTGGGGCTGTTTCTAGTCGTCCGAATGCTGATGAGGTTTCAGTAGATTTGGAATTAGAACGGATAAAAACTATCTGTGATGTGATAAAAGCTGAAAAGCTTTATGAACAGGTCTCTTTTTCGATTGACTCTTATACTCCTGTAGTTATTGAATATGCTTTGAAGAGTGGATTTAATTTAGTCAATGATATTACAGGGGCTTTGGATGATGAGGTTGTAAAATTGGCTGTGGAGTATGGTGCTAAACTTTGTATTATGCACATGCAAGGCACACCACAAACAATGCAAAAGAATCCTGTTTATGATGATGTTATGGTAGAGGTTTCTCAGTTTTTTGAAGAGCGAATAATCAAATGTGAACTGTTAGGGATGAAACGAGAGGATATAATTTTAGATGTGGGTATAGGATTTGGTAAGACGTTAGAACATAACTTGATTTTATTACGAAACATGAAACACTTTAAAAAATTTGGTTGTGAAGTTTTAGTGGGGGCTAGTCGAAAATCTATGATAGATAAGATTATATCTACACCAACCGAAGAACGGTTGGCAGGGACGTTGGCTATTCATTTGAGAGTTGTGGAGAACGGGGGAGCGAGTCTAGTTCGATGTCATGATGTGAAGGCTCATCGACAGGCTTTTGCTGTGTGGGACTCTCTTTCCATTTAGTACATTTAAATGCTTTGTAGGTATCACAAGATATTTCTGTACAAGAAGGAATATTATCTGTACCTACTCTAGCACAAGAGTTACATCCATCAAACCACTCTAAACAACTCTCTGGAATGTTAGATTTAGATTCTGAAGAACTATTTTTTATAACATCTTCTTGTATGCCATTTTTAAAGGTAATTTTACTAACAGATTTAGAGACTCTATAGGCAATAGCATAATAGGCTATCTCACTTTTTTCTGTTTTTTTACTATCTATACCAATTTTAATAGTGATGTTTTTTTTATCTCCTTTGGGTGTATCTACTAGAAGAACATCTGAATTTGATGCTTTAGTAATACGATAGAGTAAAAGATTTTGCTTAAAAAAGTCTATTTGTTGAGATTTTAAAGAGTCTACAAAGTTATCTTTTTTATTCCAACCTTTTTGAGATTTAACTTCTGAGATAAAAGTATTGAACTGTTTTTGAGAAGAGATTACCATCGTAGAGAAGTTTTTATATCCATCTTCTTTAACAGGTATGGTTACTTTGGAAATGGTTTTGATATTTAACTCTTTTGGAGGTTTTTTTCCTATAGTGTTTAAAATAATACGATCTTGACTACAAGAGATAAAAAATAGAGAGGCGAGTGAGAGCAAAACAAATCGTAACATGACTTTTCCTTCTGAATTATATTTTATAGTATAACATATTCTATGGAATTTTTCTTAAATCTGTGATATACTAAATATTAGACTTTATTAACAAAAGAGAAATAGATGAATTCAAAAAAAGTATACATTGTATCAGGTGCTGGTCTCTCTGCTGAATCAGGAATAAAAACCTTTAGAGACAGTGATGGCTTGTGGGAAAATTATAGTATAGAAGAGGTATGCTCTACAGCAGGATGGGCAAAAGACCGTCAAAAAGTAACAAATTTTTATGATGATAGACGAGCAGATTTAGAGAGTAAAGAGCCTAATTATGCACATATACGTTTGGCAGAATTAAAAGCAAAATATCCTAATAATATTACAATACTAACTCAAAACGTAGATAATATGTTGGAAAAAGCAGGATGTGATGAGGTCGTTCATTTGCATGGGACATTAACTGATTTACGTTGTGAACGATGTAAATTTGTCTTTCCAATAGGGTATAAAAAACAAAAAGGTGCAGTTTGTCCTAAATGTGATTCGACTCTTATCCGTCATAATGTGGTTATGTTTGGAGAGCCTGCTCCTGCTTATGCACATCTGCGAAAGCTCTATAATGAAGCAGAGATGATTGTTGTGATTGGAACAAGTGGGAATGTTATTGATACAGCATATATGGCACAACTGGTAGATAATTCGGTTTTGAATAATTTGCATGTTGATGTCAATCATGACCAATATTTTTCTGTAAAGTTGTATCTTCCTGCAACCGAAGCAATAGATGAAATTTACAGATTAGTAGAGGAGTTTTTAGATTAATGGGCTTTTTAAAAAAAATACTATTTTTAAGTTTTTTAGTAGCAATTCTTTATGTATGGGTAGTTTACAATAATGATAATATGGCAAAAGAGGCTTCTCCTTTTATCTACTCTGATATTTCAAAAATCCCACCTAAAAGAGCATTGCTTCTTTTGGGAACAACCAAATATCTATCAGGACAACGGATAAACTATTTTTATAAATATCGAATAGATTCTGCTGTTAAACTGTTCAAAGCAGGAAAAGTAAAAGCTATAGTAGTTTCAGGAGATAATGGGAGTAAATATTATGATGAAACAACCACTATGCATGATGATTTGGTAGCAAGAGGTATACCATCTAAATACATTACTCTGGACTATGCAGGGTTTAGAACTTTGGATTCTATTGTTCGAGCAGAGGCTATTTTTGATTTAGAAGATTACATTATTGTCTCTCAACGGTTTCATTTAGAGAGAGCTATCTATATTGCTCATGCTAAAAATCAAAAGGTATTGGGTTTTGTGGCAAAAGATTTTAGAAACACAGTTTGGGCAAAACGTATGGAACATCGAGAGCTTTTAGCACGAGCCAAAGCCTTTTTAGATATTCATATTTTAGGGAAAGAACCTCGATTTTACGGTTCGAAAGTAAAGGTTACTTATCGACCGTAGAGGAGATGATTATGACGTTAAACGACAGCCCCATTTAAAGTATTTTTTATATTCTCTAAGTTTAGAGATGACAATACGATGATGAAATCTACTGGCGTGGATAAATTTTCCTTTACCCAAATAGATACCTACATGATTGACTCGTTTATGGTGTTTGGAGTTAAAAAAGACCAAATCCCCTTTTCTTAGGTAAGCAAGTCTTGAAACTTTCATTCCCATTTTGGCTTGATTCCAAGAGTTTCGTGGGATTTTAATACCGTTACGTCTAAATACTTCTTTTGTAAAACCAGAACAGTCATATCTATAAGGACCATTCCCCCCCCATTTGTATTTTTTTCCAAGTTTTGATTTGGCTATTGATTCAATATGAAAACGGGTATAACTTTTATTATGATTATACTTTTTAGCATGAAGTGAAATATTTGTTATCAACATTAATATAATTAACAAATATATTTTCTTAAGCATCATAGAAGATTCCTTTGTTTTTGAAAAATTCAAAAATTATATTTTAATAAAGATTTAATAGTGTTTAAAATATAAAAAATATAAATTAGTAAATGATATATGTATCATAATTTTACACTGAAAGTTATTTTAATTTTAAACTCTTTGTTCTGTAAGCATGAACTGCTAAAATTACAAATAAAATATTTCCTAATAAAAGATACTAAATGACTCAAACAGATTACACAAAAAAGATAGAAATTTTAAAAGAATGGGCATACGCCTACTATGTTGAGGACAACCCAATTGCTACTGATGAAGAGTACGATAAACTTTATCATGAGGTGTTGGATTATGAAACAGCCAATCCCACTGAAGTGGCAGAAGATTCGCCTACTAAAAGAGTCGGGGGCGTTGTTCGTGATGAGTTTACTAAAGCCAAACACATTAAACGTATGTGGAGCATGGAAGATGTTTTTACTAAAGATGAAGTTGAGGAGTGGTTGGATAGAACCGTTAAAAATGTAGGGAAAACGCCCTATTTTTGTGAACCAAAATTTGATGGGGCAAGTATGAATTTGCTTTATGAAAATGGAAAATTGGTTCGAGCCATTACCCGTGGAGATGGTGTTGAGGGGGAAGAGGTCACCGACAATGTTCGTACCATTCGTTCCGTTCCTTTGACCATTGAGTATAAGGAGTTGATTGAGATTCGTGGTGAGGTTGTTATCCGAAAAGATGATTTTGAGATTATAAACAG
>QNZV01000122.1 GCA_003978395.1 Sulfurovum sp.
TCCTAAAAGAGAAAAACTATTCAGACGATGAGCTAAAAGTAAAAATGGTTGAGAGAATTCGAGAAAAAGAGCTGTTTGAAGAGTATGAACCAAGCTTTACTACTCCACTAATTTTAGCCATTGCAAATATTGGAACTGTTTATGGAGCAGAGTACTTTTTAGGTTAATTTTTCTCAATCTCCAAAGAGTCTAAAATCAAAATCTTCTCTAAAGAGGTTGTAAGCATAGGCTCTATCATCAAAGCTGTAGAAAATACCCCAGACTCAACAACAGAAGAAGAGATTACTGTTGCAGATAGTACTTGATATTGTAACTCATTTTTAGAGATAATATGCGAATAGTTTTTATCTTCCACTTCTCTATTACGCTCATAAGAAGCCGAAGTAGTCAACGCTTGATTGCTTATAGTGGTATGCGTTAAATATTCCGTTGGATTAAGAGGATTTTTAATCCCTATAGAGAAATCTTTCCCATTTGGTTTTGAACCAAGAGCATAAATATCGCCACCAAAATTGACAAGAGCCGACTCTATTTTCTCTTTTTTGAGTATTTTAACAGCTTGGTCTACGGCAAACTCTTTTACAAATCCTCCTAAATCTATAAGCGTATAAGGATTATCAAAACTAAGTCTATTTTTCTTGATTTTAAAATGCTCCACTCCTACAAATGGCGTTAATCGTCTCATCTCTTTTTCTATCTTCTCTACTGTTGATAGTTTTCTACTTTTACTGAGTGTTCCCATTGT
Source organism: Sulfurovum sp. (assembly GCA_003978395.1). GTDB lineage: Bacteria > Campylobacterota > Campylobacteria > Campylobacterales > Sulfurovaceae > UBA1140. The sequence continues at coordinate 746 of QNZV01000122.1, forward strand.
AATATCAAAAGTTCCATTAGTTCTCTTGTAAAAAAGCTTGGCTCGTGTTAGTAAATCTTTTGTTTGAACATCAAGAAGTTCTGTTTTACGTTGGTTTAAAGAGGATAGATAAGAGTTAGGATTATAAAAATTATATTTAAACTCCAACTCTTTTGCCATTGCCAAGATTCTCTTGGCAATATTACGAGACTTTACCTCATCATTACAATAAATATGAACTTCACAAGGCGAGGTCATCACTGTGAATTTGTAGATGTGTTGTTTTTTAATGAAAATTCCTTATAATTGAAAAATAGTTTCAAGTTCAGGAGGGATAAAACTATCTGCTTCCATCAAAAGAGCAATATCTTTAATAATATCAGACTCTCTAGGAGGGTTATTAAAAATTCTATTTTTTAGCTCTTTAAAAATCTCTTTTCCTGGTAATTTATCAATGGTTAAACTATTAAATTCTATAAGCCATTCATCTATATATTGATTCTCTATCTCATCTATTTTGTTCTGAACTTCAAGATAGTTTATGTTTAATTTTTCTAAAAGAACCATTTTTAAATTCTCTTCATTTGGAAGTTCACTATTTCTAAGCTTCGATATTCTAGGAAATTTATCAAGATGGCTATTGATTTTAAACTGTAAAAAATCAGCTAAAAATCTTACTCTTTTAGAATCTATAATTTTACTAATTTCATTATCAATATGAATACCACTTCGATAATAGTCCAACTGTTTCAGATATGTAGAATTTAAGAGAAGATTTTCAACCTCATGAACAAGTAGAAACTTTATCTTATATCTATTCTCTAATCTTTGAACCTCTTCTTCTGTTCTAAAGTCTCTATCAATTAGACAGAAACCCTCTTGGATAAGTTCTGTCTCGGCATAACAGAGAAGAGTATTAGAAGATCCTAATGGTTGTAAATCAAATTGAGTAACATTTACACCTAAAATTGTTCTATAAAAAATAATATCCGAACTATTAGCTTCACCCTCACAATGAATAATTTGTCTATTTCCTGCTGTTGTATTTTCTCTTCTTCCTTGGTTTACTCTCATTATTTGACCAATTCAAACAGTTCTGATTCACTAAGTGATTGATGAATAGTTTCTGAGTGTGTAGCTAAAAATAGTTGTACATTTGGAAAGAGTTTATGAATAGCATAGAGTAAAATAGATTGCCATTTATCATGTAAGTGTAATTCAGGTTCATCTATTATTATTATAGATTTATTGATGGCATGTGTACAAAGATAGGTAAAAAATGCAATAATTTCTCGCTCTCCTGAACTTAATTGATCTATATCCACAATACTTTTATCTTCATTTTGTATTAAAAATTTATAATCTTGATTCATATCACTTCGTGCAAGTTGTTCTAAAAAAACTTTATTCGGAAAGAATATTTTAAAAGCTTGTTTAATTTTTTCCAAAATTTCTAAATTTTTTTGATTTATAACACCAACTTTTTCATCAGTAATAAGGTTTACTAAATATTGTTTGACATTATCATATCTATTTGTAAATTGTAATCCTAAATCATGATTCTTTATAATTGAAGAATCATTATCTATTTTATTCCAATCTCCTGCATGATGTACTTTCGACGGATAAAATAGACGATATGCAGAAAGAAATTCAATAGAGTGTTTAAATTTTTCTGAAATTTCGTTCTCTTTTTTTACAGAACAACTTAATCCCTTTTTCTTACTATAGGATAATTGCGTTTCTATTGTATTTAAATTGTCTAATATTTGGATATTAATCATGAATTCTTGTTTATTCTTATAAATCCAATTTTTTCCTAATGAAAATTTTTGGATAAAATGCTTTTCTATACTTTTAATATCTATAGGATATAAAATTGTACTTATAAGTGATAAATAAATTGCTTCTAAAATTGAACTCTTCCCTGACCCATTAATCCCATAAAAAACGATATTATCCAAAATTCTATCACTATCAAGGTAGGTAAAATCTAACTCTAAATGTTCAATACCCTTAAAATTTATAATCTCTATTTTTTTTACTTTAACTCTTTCCATCTATGACCTTGAACTATTATTTAAAATTATTAATAAGGTATTTAGTATATCAAAATAAAACTTTATCACTTACAAAAGAGTACTTTTATGTACTCTTTTTTAAAATTTATACTTCATCCCTCCTGTTATCATACTAGCATCCAATCCCGTAGATTGTGAATAGAATTGTCCTCCTATATTATAGCTAACTTTATCATTCTGTTTAAAGTCCACAGAGGCTTTATAGGTAATGGCATCAAATTTACTTAAGCGTTCATCACTTGAAGCGTACTCTTCATTTGTAAAAAAGTCTTTTTTCTTATTGTAAAAATTAGCTTCACTTTGGGTATAAATTCTAAATCCTGCTCCAAGAGTTATCTTTTTATTTAAAGTATAGTAGATGTCATGGTCTATGGTGTGTGATGTTACATCCCAATCATCGGTATAAAAACGGTAGTTGGCTTTAAAGCTTAGATTCTCTCCAAACATTGTGATGTATTTTAAATTAGCACCATAAGCTGTTCGTTTATCTGGTCGATTCTCGGTTACCAATTTTTGGTTCACTGTGTTGTAATCTCTTACAACATTAGCATGAGGATTGGTTAGGTATCCGTTGTCAAGAATAGTAAATGCTTCAATTTTTACAGAGGTGTGGTCGTTGAGTACTTGGCTGATTCCTGCTTGAATATTTAGTGAATTTGACTCCTCTTTTTGAGAAGCACCCGAACCTGTATCGTACTTATCATCATCGTCATCATCATCTTTATATCTTTTGTTTTTATCTTCATTTTCTCCATTACCATTAGAAAGAATCTCATTAAAGGCATACGATACACCAACGTTTATAGATTGATTATGTGATTTATCTGTGTAGTGCATGTATTCTGCTGATACAGACTTTGAGTCAAAATCACTCTCTCTTGAGTAGTCAAATCCTGTATAGAGTTCATCACGATTTCCAAACCTTGTGGTTAACATAATCGACCCTGCATTTCGTGCTTCATCAAATGTCTGATTATCATAAACATAATCGCCAGAGTTATCACGACTACTTGCACCAGAAACCGAGTCAGGTTGCCATGATGGAGTTGCACCACTTACTGCATCATGAACAATGTCAGCCTTGATAGTAAAGTCCGTTCCTATGTCATAACTTGCACTAAAAGATGGAGCAGAAACAGCAACACGGTTATCATTTTCATTGTATTGTAAAAACTCCACAGCCACATAATTTTCGGCATAAAGAGCATTTGAAGCAACAATGGCAACAGCCGTTATTTTTGAAATTAAATTAAAATTATTTAGTTGCATCCACAACCTCCTCCAGCCACACCAGACCCACCCCGTGATGCTTCTTTTGAAAAGTAAACATGCGATTCAAACTTTGTTACTTCGGGGTGTAAGCCTCCAAATTGCATGATTGGTTTAGCTAAAGTCTCTTTTTCCCAAGGTTTTACCTCTTTGATTAAGGAACAACCCATAAAGAGAAAAATACTTATAGCAAGGAGTAAGATTTTTATCATTTTATCGCCTTGATGTCTTCTTTGATTTTTTTATCTATCTCTTCCACAGCACCAAAAATAACATTGAGTATTTGACCATTTTTTACATAATAGACAGCAGGAAATCCAAGAGGATTAAAGGTTTCTACCAAACTTTTATCACTATCGTAAACAATAGGAAAAGCGAGTTCTAACTCTTTAACAAATTTTTCTCCATCTTCTTGGTTCTTATCAACATTAATACCAATAACTTCAGCTATTTTTTCATTATAAACATTTGTAATAAGGGGTAGTTCTTTTTTACAAGATTTACACCATGAAGCAAAAAAATCCACAACATAAACTTTATCTGATTCTAATTTTAATCTATCTTGAATATTCTGAGGAACACTATCTCCTGTTTCAAGTGCCATCAAGGCAACAGTTGAAAAGAGTAGTGAGTAAAGTATATTTTTTAGCATATTATTCCTTTGTAATTATCTATTTACAGAAGTATACTTCTTTTTTATGAAGTTTTTATGAAGCAAAATTTGAATATATTATAATTCAATATTTTTTATAAAAACATCCCAAAAAAGAGGTTTAATGAAACATCTATTTATCTTTTTTATTCTAATCCATAGCTCTTTTTTATGGGCAGAAGAAGAGGCTTCTTATGGTTGGAATATTCCTAATAGTTCCATCAATATTGGTGGTTATCTTGATACAACATACGATACAAAGCGAGAAGAAAAATTTTTATTTAATGATATTGCATTAATCTTTTCAGCTAACAAAGAGCATTTTAATCTGCTTGGAGAGGTAGAGCTTTCACATATCTCTCTGAATGGAAAGAGTAACAATCGTTCAGATATTGATTTAAATGTAGAGCGTTTACAGTTAAATTATACTCTAAATGATAAACAGAGTATTCAGATAGGGAGATTTAATTCAGATATTGGATATTGGAATCAAGCTCCTATTCCTATCTTACAAGATACAACAACTACACCACATATCGTCGGTAATTTTTTTCCTAAAGCCACCACAGGTGTACTATTTCGACAAAACATTAATGAAGAAAATTCTTTTTCTATAACCTTTCAAGATAATAAAGACATTGCACATCAAGATAAAGCCATTCAAGTAAATAGACATCAAGCTTTGGCTTATTATGGAACGCATAATGATTTTTCATGGCGTTTTTCTTTGGGTTCTTACCGAGAAAACAGAAATAAAAAAGCCCGTTATATAGGTATAGGTTCAGAGTATGATGGCGAAGAGTTTTCCATACAAACTGAACTTTTTAAACAACATTCAGATAAAGATGATGAAAAACCTTATAGTGGATATATTCAATCAACTTGGCATTTTAAAGAGAAGCAAGATGCTACCTTTCGTTTTGAAAGTTATGAAGATAATGCGTTAGATATAAAAGAAGAGATTTATCTGTTAGGATATTCCTATCGACCAACCAAAAATACAGCACTCAAAGGCGAATATATTCATCATACAAAACTACCATTAAATCATTTTGTCTACTCTTTTTCGGTACTCTTTTAATGTTAAAAATTTTACTTCTTCTAATTTTTATAATGTTAGAACTCTGTTCCATAGAGTTAGTTGTCATTGGAGACAAAGATTTTTCCGAAAATAATTTAACAATTCAACAGATTCGAGCATTTTTTTTAGATAAAAAGCATTTTATAAAAGAAGAAAAAATTTTGGTTATGAATCATAAAGCAAACCATCCTCTACGCCAATGTTTTGAAAAGGAAATTTTAAAAAAAACAAAACGAAGCTTGGAGCGTTATTGGCAAAAAGCCTACTATTTAGGAAAACGACCTCCCAAGATTATTAGCTCAACAAATATGCTTTTTTTATATCTTGACACTGTTCATCCTGCAATAGGGTATAGTGATTTAAATGATACGGTTGATAGAGAGGTTACAATACTTTATCAAGCAACTTGTAAAAATGATTCTTAAATTTTAATAAAAGGGAAAAAACAGATAGGAGTAAGTTGATGAAATGTATAACAATGTCAAACACTAAACCTTTAGCTACTAAGTTCCTTTAAAGGGAATTTTTTCTATACTATCCTATGAATGTAATCAGTAAAAGAACCATAGTTGAGTTTTATACTAAAAACCCACAATCTAAAACAGCATTAGAAGTTTGGCATTCTGATGCTCGTAAATCGGAATGGCAAATACCTAATGATATTAAAAAAATTTATCCATCAGCTTCATTTTTAGCAGACAATAGAGTGGTTTTTAACATAAAAGGTAATGATTATCGTCTTATAGTTCATATTGACTACAAACGAAAAATTGTTAGAGTAAAATTTATTGGCACTCATGCCCAATACGATAAGATAAATGCAGAGGAAATATAACCATGAGTATTAGACCTATACACAATGAACAAGATTATGATGATGCTCTTCATAGAGTAGATTATTTAATGGATTTAGACCCTAAAATGGGAACAAAAGCGAGTGATGAACTTGAAGTTTTAGTACTACTTATAGAAAAATATGAGGAAAAAGCTTGGGCTATTTCAGAACCAGATCCAATAGAAGCTATAAAAATTCGTATGGAAGAGTTGCAATTAAAACAAAAAGACCTTGTACCATTTATTGGTAATAAAAGTAAGGTTTCTGAGATTTTAAATAGAAAAATAGGACTCTCTTTAGCTATGATTTATAATTTGTCTCAAGGCTTACATTTACCTTTGGAAGCTTTAATTCAGCGACCACGGTCATAAAATAAAGCTGTTCATCCTACAATAGGATCCACACCCTACAGTTTTTTTAAAATGAGAAATTTACCATGAAAACCCTATGGGAAAAGCTATCTGACACGTATAAAATATTAATATCTATGCTCCTGTTTATTATGTTGATTCAGCTTGGTACACTTATCTATATTTGGAAATATGAATCTAAAGTGCT
>QNZV01000057.1 GCA_003978395.1 Sulfurovum sp.
TACACCTCTATTGTAGTGTAGCTCCAAATCAATACATGAACCTTTTAAAATAGTTGAATACTCTATACCGTTAACAGCATCCATTGCCATTACTTTTAGATTTTGGTCGATAATAAATGTACCAATAGCAACTAAAAAGAAGATTACTAAAGCACGCATCATGCCAATGCCTTTTTAAAGAAACTAACTGTCTTATCCATCATAATATGTAAAGAGTGTTGCTCTTTTCCCTCTAAAAGAATACGCATAAGATTTTCTGTTCCTGAATAACGTACCAAATAACGCATCTCTTTTGACTCTATCTCTGCAAAAATTTCTTTGGCACCTTCAATCTCATCAATAGGAATTTTATGTGATATTTTTAAGTTAGCTTGCTCTTGAGGATAAAGTTCAAAAATATCAAACGCTTCACTTGCTGTTTTATTGGTCTCTATCATATACGCAAATGCTTGTAGTGCCGATACCAAACCATCACCTGTTTTTGCATAGTCAGAAAAGATTACATGTCCACTCTGTTCACCTCCAAAATTAGAACCAACTTTTTTCATCACTTCTAACACATGTTTGTCTCCTACATCGCTTCGTTCTAAAATAACTCCATGAGATAATAAATAATCCTCTAACCCTTTATTACTCATGACCGTAGCTACCACTTTATCATTTGTCAATTTTTTTTCATTTTTTAGATGAATAGCTAATGCCCCAATAAGTTTATCTCCATCAACCACCTCTCCTTTCTCATCTACAATAACAATTCTATCAGCATCTCCATCAAGAGCAATTCCTATATCTGCACGAGTTTCAATTACTTTTTGAGCTAAAATTTCAGGATGCATTGCTCCACAATTGGTATTGATATTGTATCCATCTGGTTCATTTGCAAGTTCAATAACATCTGCACCTAACTCTCGCAGAACAGTTGGAGCTACTATATAGGATGCACCATTTGCACAATCAACAACAATTCTTTTTCCATAAAGAGAATATTTTGAAGGAAAAGAGTTTTTAATATGAACAATATATCTACCCACAACATCATCAATTCGTTGAGAACGACCAATCTCTTTTTTGGTTACAAAAGCACTCTCGATACGGCTCATATTATTATAAATATTTTCTATCTCTTGTTCACAATCTTCTCCTAGCTTATTTCCTGTAGCACCAAAAAATTTAATACCATTATCATAATAGGGGTTATGAGAAGCAGTAATCATAATACCTGCATCACAACGCATATTTTCAGTAATAAAAGCAATAGCAGGAGTTGGCATAGGACCTATTTGAACCACATCAAAACCAACAGCAGTCAAACCTGAGACCAATGCATTTTCTATCATATAGCCAGATTTTCTTGTATCTTTTCCAACTAAAATTTTATTGTATTTGCTTGTTTTTTTTAAATGTATTCCTGCTGCTAGTGCTAAACGCATCACATTCATTGGATTTAATTTTCCTCCTGCTAATCCACGTACACCATCTGTTCCAAATAATTCCATTCATTTCTTCCTTCATCGATTTAAATGTAGAATTCTAACACAGTTTTAACTGATTTCAATTAATCCAAAAATTATAATCATCATGATTTCTGTAGTCAAAGAGATACGAATAACAGAAGAAGTTAGCGTTTTTTCATTTTTTAAACTGATAGCTGTCATGATTCCCATACTCACACCTATTATTGCTGGTCTCATCTCTAACTCCTTAATATTATTTAATAATTAATAATATTATACAACATTAAAACTTAAAGTTTATTAATATTATAAAACAGTTTATGTTACACATTAAGAGGCTAACCTCTTAAGATAAAAAAGCTATAATACGTGAATTAATTATATAGATAGCAAAAGGCTTATTTTGAGTGAAAATTTAATCGGTTATATTGACAACCAAGGAAACATTATAGATACACAGAGTGCAGGAGAAAACTGCAATGCAAGAGCAATTGAATATGATAATTCAGAGGCTTCTTTAGAAATTGTAAGACACTCAACAGCACACCTAATGGCACAAGCAATTACTGAACTCTATACCAATGCTAAATTTTTTGTAGGACCAAATGTAGATGAAGGATTCTATTATGATTTTAGAGTTGATGAAAAAATTGGCGAAGAGGATTTAAAGAAAATAGAAAAAAAGATGAAAGAACTCATCAAAAAGAAACACAAAATAGAAAAGTACGAAATTACAAAGGAAGAAGCATTAATAAAGTTTGCTAATGATGACCTAAAACAAGCCGTACTAACAAGAATTCCAGATGGTATTGTTTCTGTTTATAAACAAGGAGATTTCGAAGATTTATGTCAAGGACCTCATGTTCCTGCTCTTCGTTTTTTACATAATTTTAAATTAACACGTGTTGCAGGTGCTTATCTTGGTGGCGATGAGAAAGCAGAGATGTTAACACGTATATATGGTATTGCTTTTGCTGATAAAGAGGCACTAAAAGCATATATGAAGATGATGGAAGAGGCAAAAAAACGTGACCATAGAAAAATTGGAGCAGAGATGGAACTCTTTATGTTCAATGAAGAGTCAGGAGCAGGACTTCCATTTTGGATGCCAAACGGTTCACGCCTACGTCACAAATTAGAGACGATTTTACATAAAGCACACAGAACAAGAGGTTATGAACCTGTTCGTGGACCTGAAATCTTAAAAGCCGATATGTGGAGAACCTCTGGACACTACGCTTGTTATGGCGAGAATATGTATCTAACTACTATTGATGACCAAGAGTATGGTGTTAAACCAATGAACTGTATTGGTCATATTCAGATATTTAAACAGAGTGGAAAATCTTACCGTGATTTACCTGTAAAATATTATGAATATGGAGTTGTTCATCGTCATGAAAAATCGGGTGCATTACATGGTCTTTTTAGAGTTCGTGAGTTTACACAAGATGATGCACATATTTTCTGTGCACCTAACCAAATAGCATCTGAGGTTATTGAAATTGTTGAATTTGTAGATTCTGTTATGAAACTCTTTAACTTTGAATATAGTATGGAAATCTCAACCAAACCCGAAAAAGCAATTGGCGAAGATGCTGTTTGGGAATTGGCAACACAAGGGCTAAAAGATGCACTTGATGAGAATAATTTACCATATACTATTGATGAAGGTGGTGGAGCATTTTATGGACCTAAAATTGATATTAAGATTACCGATGCCATTGGAAGAAAATGGCAATGTGGAACAATTCAAGTAGATTTTAACCTTCCAGAGCGATTTGAAGTTGAGTATGTAGATGAAGATAATATCCGAAAACAGCCTGTTATGATTCACCGAGCTATTCTTGGGTCATTTGAGCGATTTATTGGAATTTTAACAGAACACTATGCAGGAGAGTTCCCACTCTTCTTAGCACCAACACAAGTTATTTTTGTACCAATTTCTGATAGCCATGTAGCCTATGCAAAAGAGCTTAAAAAAGAGCTAATGAAGATAGAGATTGATTGTGAAATTTTTGATAAAAATGACTCTTTGAACAAACGAGTACGAAATGCAGAGAAGCAAAGAGTCCCTTATGTGGTTATTGTGGGAGATGAAGAGATTGAACATAAAACTGTAGCAATTAGAAATAGACGAAAAAAAGAACAATATAATCTTTCTTTTGATAAATTTATGATAGAATTAAGTCAACAATTAAATGAAGGTAAAATTTGAGTAGACAAAACAACAGAAATAATAGAGGAAGAAAAAAACCAGACGACACCATTATGAATGATAAAATCAGAGCCTTTGAACTTCGTGTTCTTGGCGATGATGGTGAACAATTTGGAATTATTTCTCGAGATGAAGCTTTAAAAATTGCTGATGATAAAGGTCTTGACTTGGTGCTTATGTCACCAAATGCAAAACCACCTGTAGCCAAAATGATGGACTATGGTAAATATAAGTATGAGCTTGAAAAGAAGAAAAAAGAGGCAAGGAAAAATCAAAAAATCATTGATGTAAAAGAGGTTAAATTCTCTTGTAAAATTGCTGATGGAGATATTGCATATAAAGTTAAACATGCTAGAGAGTTCCTTCAAGATGGAAAACATGTTAAACTAAGAGTATTTTTACGTGGACGTGAAATGGCAAATCCTGAATGGGGTGTTGATGTTCTTAATCGTGTATGGCCAATGCTCGAAGATGTTGGTGTACTTGAACAGACAGCTAGGCGTGATGGTCGTTATGTCAATATGTATGTAACTCCTATTAAAAAATAATTTTCATCCTCTTTCTCTATAAGAATCCTTTAACGTTAAAGGATTCTTTATTAAAATAATTTACTCCACTCTTATCTAAGGAATATTATGAAAAAATTTCTACTTATACTCACATCTACAATAGCACTTTGGGCATTTTTAACATTTATTATAGGAAATCAAACCCAAGAAGAGCTTCAAAACTATATTAATAAATCCAATAAACTTTACGCCAATAATGGTATACAGTTAAAACTAAAAAATTACAAAAAATCTTTTTTTAACTCAACAGCTGAAATAGAAATTAATTTTTTAGACCCTAAAATAGTGAAAGTCCTAAAAAAAGAGTATGCACTTCCTTTAAAAATGAATTACATAATTGAACATGGTCCTCTCTTTTTTCAAAATGGTTTAGGAGTAGGTTTATCAAAGATTCATAATGAGTTACTTTTAAGCTCTCTATTTAAAGAGGATGCTAAAAAAGAGTTTTTATCACTGGTTAAAGGGGATATAAACTTAAAAACAGAGATGGCACTATCTTTCTCTAAAAAACTAAACTATAAAATAGAGAGTGATGAAGTAACTGTTAAAAAAGATAAAAAAACTTTGCATATTAGTCCATTAATAGTGGAAGGTGCAAGTGATATTGAAACATTTAAAGGTGATGGGACAATAAAAGTTGCAAAACTTGAACTAAAAGAAGATAATAGCAACAATGGTATAGAGCTAACAAATCTTTTGGTAGATATGAAGATTGATGAGATATTTAAGGAGAGCTTGCTTTTTGGAGATTTTAAATTTTCAGTTGAGAAAATGATTGTAAAAGATGAAATGAATCAAAACCTTAAAGATATTAATATTGCTCTTGATGGAACAATGTCAAACAAAAGAGTTAGCAAAGATACAATGAACAGCTCTTTTACAGGAGCAATAAATTTAGCCAATACTCAATTACCAAAAGAGTTTAAAGAACTAGAGAGTGTGAATATTAGCATGAAGATGAAAGAGTTAGGAGTAGAAGGGATGTCTGAATTTCAACAAATAGCTCAAGATATGCAAAAAGAACAAAATAATCTTATTCATAAACTTCAAACGCAAAAACCAGAAGAGATGAAAGCAACATTCAAAGAGCTTGAAAATTTAGAAGAAAAAGTAGTAACTAAACTTATATATTCCCTAAATAAACTTCTAGTCAAAGATAAAACAACTATCTCTTATGGGATTAATATAAATACAAAAGATAAACAGACAAGTGAAGCTTTTTTAGAGATTGGATATGCTGGAGATATTGAGTTTAAAGGAAAAATTGAAGAGTTAATCAGAAAAATGAAAGCTCAACTCTTCTCCTTGATAAATCTAAAAGTAAATATTAGTTTAAATAAAAAACATTTACCTCTTTTACCTATTCCAATGTTAAAACAACAAATTCAAATGGGTGTAGCACAAGGTTTCGTAAAAGAGAATAATAGCTCTTATATTTTAGATGGATATTATAAAAACAGAGAGCTTATGGTTAACGACAACAACTTAACTTCTACTGTTTTACCTCTATTAATGATGTTAACAGCTCACTAACTTAAGGAACAATGGTGATTGGAGTACCATCGAGTACTCTATCCCAAACCTCTTCCATATCATCATTACTCATAGCGATACACCCCTCTGTCCAATCAACCAACATAGGTAACCAATCTCCAAGAGGAGAGAGAGACCACATATTTGGTGTTCCATGAATCATAATCATTCCTCCTGCACTCATTCCAAACTTTTTAGCATACTCTTTATCCTTACTATTTGGATAAGATATATGAATAGATTTGTTATAGCGTGAACTTAACTGTCGCCAATCTAAACGATACGTTCCCTCAGGCGTTCTCATATCTCCCTCAAAAGCTTTTGCACCTGTAGCTTCTTGTCCTAAAGAGACATGATACCTATATAAAACCTCTCCTGCACTATAAAGATAGAGCATTCGTGTTGATTTTTTCAAGATGACTCTATCTGCTAATATAATTGTTTCAGCAAATAGGGAGGATAAAAGAGTAAAAGAGAGAAGAACAAAAGCTTTAATCATGGCTATTCCTTAAATTTATTCATTAACTCTAACACACTCCTACTGAATTTTTTTTAAATATTTAGAGTTATCTACAAGGTAGGTAGCTAAAGTTTCCTTTTCTTCTATAGATAGTTATGAAGCTATTCTTTGTTGTGCTTCGATGTTGCTTTAAACTCTACACTTTTTCATGATATACTATGAACAATAAACAAAAGGTTCATTATGAAAAAACTATTACTATTAATTACTTTAATCACACTCTTTATCTCATGTGCAAGTGATTCAAAAAATATAAATAACTCTATATCAACCCAAAAGAGCATCAAAAACATACCCATACCATTTAGAGAACATGGATATAGTCAACACGCTTCACAACTCATTGTTTCTAAAAAAGCATTTGATAGTTTCATAATGCAAATAGGCAATGGAGATAACTGGAACAAAAAAACAGAAGTTTTAGAAGCACTACAAAATGCAAACATAGATTTTAAAAAGAATAATCTACTTTTTTATCGCATAACAAGAGGTTCAGGTTCTATTAAACTAGATGTTGACAATAGCAATATTATCCTAAATAACAATGAGATTACCATTAACATTAAAGAGAGTACACCAAGTGTAGGAACAGCAGATATGGCATATTATGCCTTAGCCTACAAAGTCAACAAAACCATAAAAACCATCACTTTTGATAACAAAAAGCAAAAGGTTATTATAGAAAACAAAGAGAGTGATATGGTTGTTCCTAAAAACTGTAAAGCATGGTCTGACGGATGCAATAACTGTCATAAAATTGGAGACGATGATAAAGGAGCATGTACTAAAAGAGCTTGTTTGGTCTATCGACCTCAAGACTTTCGATGTACTGCTTGGGAAGAGTAGCAAAGAGAAAAACGTAAAAGTTTTTCTCAATG
>QNZV01000102.1 GCA_003978395.1 Sulfurovum sp.
TGCAAACGTCTAGCACCAATATCTTCTGTTTTTTCATTTGCTACAGCAGAGTATTTTGCAATAGCACGTAAAGCTTTCTCTTCAAATACTAGCTCGACCTCTTCTACTCCAAGCAGTGCTTTGTATTGTTTGATTAATGAGTTTTTAGGCTCAGTTAAAATTCTATAGAGTGATTCTGAATCTAAAGAATCAAGCTCTACTCGTAAAGGAAAACGACCTTGCAGTTCAGGAATCAAATCGCTTGGTTTACTTAAATGAAACGCTCCTGCTGAGATAAAAAGAATATGGTCTGTTTTTACCATACCAATTTTAGTCTGAACATTTGAACCCTCTACGATAGGTAGTAAATCTCTTTGAACTCCCTCTTTACTTGGGTCTTGACGCGAAGAGGAGTTTGCAGGAACAGCAATTTTATCAATCTCATCAATAAAAACAATTCCACCCTCTTCTATTTTGATTAAGGCTAAATCTTTTAACTTCTCTTCATCTACAAGCTCGGCACTCGCTTCTTGTGCTAAAATAATCTTTGCCTCTTTGACCGTAACCTCTTTTTTTCTATCTTTTTTATTGAGTCCACCAATAACTTTGATAATTGACTCTTGAACATTTGCCATTTCAGGAGGCATATTTCCTCCACCCATCACATCAATTGTGGGTGCAGGCATGTTCACTTCTACCATCAAATTATCTAACTCACCCTTTTCAAATCTCTTTTGCATTTTAGCAAACGACATTTCATAATCAGCCTGTTTTTGTTCACTTGCACCTACAGGAAGAGGTGGAAGAAGTTTTTCAATAATTTTATTTTCAATATAGGCTTCAATTTTCTCTTGATTTAGCTCATTATGGTCTTCTCTGACCAGTTGTAAAGCATGAGCGGCCAAATCACGAATCATCGACTCTACATCACGTCCTACAAAACCTACTTCTGTAAATTTACTCGCTTCTACTTTTACAAAAGGCAGACGCATCATCGTCGAGAGTCTTCGTGCAATTTCTGTTTTACCTACCCCTGTGCTACCTATCATTAAAATATTTTTAGGCATCACATCTTTTTGCATTTCAGCATCCAATTGCAAACGTCTGTAACGGTTACGCAATGCTACAGCAATCGTTTTTTTAGCGTTACCTTGACCAATAACGTACTTATCTAAAAAAGAGACAATCTCTTTTGGTGTCAAATTTGTTGGAATAAGGTTACTCAATTAAAGCTCCAATAGTTTTATATTTGTATTTGTATAGATACAGAGTTCTCCTGCAATGGTTAAACTCTCTTTCACTAACTCTCTTGCTGACATATCAGCATGTTTATCCAATGCTCTAGCTGCAGAGATGGCATAGTTTCCACCACTTCCAATAGAGGCTATTTTCCCATCTTCAGGCTCTACAACATCTCCTGTTCCTGTCAAAATAAAGATATGCTCTTTATTTAACACCAACATCATCGCTTCTAATTGACGCAGATGTTTATCTTTTCGCCACATTTTAGAAAACTCAATAACGGACTTTAGTAAATCGCCTTTTTTCTCATTCAGAATAGTTTCAAACATATCAAAAAGGTTAAAAGCATCAGCTGTACTTCCTGCAAACCCTGCTAAAATCTTTCCCTTATAGAGGGAACGAATCTTTGTAGCATTTCCTTTTAATACAGTATTTCCAAAACTTACTTGACCATCTCCACCAATAACTGCATTATCCTTGCCTTTGTAGGCAAGTATCGTTGTTGCGTGAAACACTCTACTTTTCTCCTATAATTTCTACAGTTAATGAAGCATGAATTCCATGTCCAAGCTTAATATCTACTTTATGTTCGCCTACTGTTTTTAAGGCTCTTTTTAGCTCAACTATTTTTTTATCAATCTCAATATTCAATTGTGCTTTAACTGCTTTAGCAATATCATCTTTACCTACAGAACCTTGAATCCCAGCAGGAGCTAATTTTTTAGTAATAACTATTTTATTAGCTTCCAATTTAATTTTCTCTTTTTCTAAACGAGCCAAAGTATCAGCTAAATCCTTAGCGATTTTCTCTTGCTCTGCTTTCCAGTTTTCTACTACAGAAGGTGTTGCCAATTTAGCCATACCTTTTCCTATTAAGAAGTTTTGACCATAACCATCTTTTACCTCTTTAATCTCGCCCTTTTTCCCCAAGCTTTTAACATCTTTTATTAATAATACTTTCATCAGTAAATCCTTATAATCATTTATATTGTTTAATAATTTATAATTTTAGCAAGTTTTTTTTAGAGATGAGTTATAATTTAACTTATTTCTTTTATAAAACAACATATACTGTTATTTATAATTAATAATTATTACTGTATAATGGAATTCATGAAAAATTTTATATATTATATATCAGAGAAAATTTACTCGCCAATGTTAAGGTTAAAAACTACAAAAGAGTTACATACATTTACAACTAAAACTCTAATATTCACAATTATATGGTCTTGTATATTTTTCTATATTTTTATTTCACAAGTTCAAAATTTTTATCTCTTGATTTTTTGGATTACAATGATTCTTCTTTTAATAGTAAGGCTATTTATAGTAAATAAATATTTAAATCAACTTTTTTATGAGACGTATAACAATCAAGAACTATATAAAAATGCGAAAGAAGAGGTACAAAAAAAAGAACAAAAGCTAAATTCACTTCTTGAACAAGCACCTGTTGGTATCTTCTATTACAATAAAGAGTTAAAAATTTTTAAATACAATATGCTTTTTTATAAACTTTTGGGTTTAGAAAAAGATTTAAATGGGTTTAATTTAAATGAGTTAAAAGATCAAAAAGCCATCTCTTTAATGAAAAATATTTTAGAAGATAATAGTTCAAAAAAGGAGATAGGTTCAGACAGACTCTCCTTTCAAGATAGGAAAATATGGCTAGAGCTTACATGTTCAGCACTTTTGGATGAAAATAAACAGATTATCGGAGGTATTGGTATACTAGAAGATAAAACGATTGAACATCAAGCCTACGAGAAGATAAACTACATCTCATTACATGATAGTTTAACAGGTCTCCCAAACAGAAGGAGCTATCAAAGTTACATGGAAAATCTTTTACTAAGAGATGAGCATCAATCTCTATATTCCATTCTTTTTTATATGGACTTAAATCATTTTAAACAGATTAATGATACCTTTGGACATATTATAGGAGACAAACTTCTTCTTGAAGTAGCACAAAGACTTCAATCCCTTAATATAAATGAGAAATATCTTTCACGTATTGGAGGAGATGAGTTTATTCTTTTAGTTCCTTTTATAAAAAATACTCTTTTCGCATGCCAAAAAGAAGCCTATCTTATTGCCTTCGAGATTAAAGAGTTATTTAAAACTGCTTTTGAAATAGAGGAGTTAGATTTATTTATGACAAGTAGTATTGGTATTGTTATGATTGAACCTAAAAGCAATAACACCGAACAAATTATACGTCAAGCAGACATGGCAATGTATCAAACCAAAAGAGAAGGTCTCAATAATATTCGCTTTTATGACCACTCATTAGATATTGAACAACAAGAACTTACCCATTTACAACATGACTTAAAATTTGCAATTAATAACAACCAACTTGAACTCTATTACCAACCTATTGTAGATATACAAACAGATAAATTAAATGCCATTGAAGCTCTTTTACGATGGAATCATCCAACAAAAGGTCTGATTATGCCTGACCGATTTATTCCTATGGCAACAGAATCTGGACTGATTACCAAAGTTGGTTGGTGGGTAGCAAAAGAAGTTTGTAAACAACTTGCCATTTGGCAAGCACAAAAACTAAATAAGTTTGAATATATCTCAATTAATATTAATGCTAGGCAATTGAATGAAGTAAATTTTGCACTTCAATTAGATACTTGTATTAAAAAAGGAGAAATACCTCCATCACTATTAAAGCTAGAACTAACAGAAACTACTCTTTTAGACAATTTTTCTTCTACTCAAGAGATTATTAAAAAATTAAGAGAAAAAGGGATAGAGTGTAGTATTGATGATTTCGGTACAGGATATTCATCTCTCTCTTATCTTAAAAAGTTTTCATTCAAGGTTCTAAAAATTTCCAAAGATTTTACAAAAAATATGTTAAAAGATACTGATAGTGAAGAGCTTATAAAAAGTATTATAGTTATTGGAAAGCAATTTAATTACAAAGTTATTATAGAAGGAGTTGAGACAGAAGAACAGAAACAGAAGCTCATAAACCTTGATAAAAATCTCTTTTATCAAGGTTTTTTACTCTCTAAAGCCATTCCTGCTAAAGAGTTTGAAAAGAGATTTTTAAAGTAATAATTTGGAAGTCATTCCAAATTATTACCCACACATAGAGTATGCCACACCCTCACGAATACCGTCATCAATAACCATTGACTCTTTAAATCCTGAGATGTTATAAAGCTCATCATAAATTAAAATACCAGATGCAATCAAGTCGTCACGCCCTACACCTACGGCTTCTATTCGCTCTTTAGGCTTCATTGCCAACAGCTTACCCAACTGTTCAACCAAATCTTTTTGTGTTAAAGATGTTCCATGAACCTGATTGGAGTCATAGGTTTCATAAAGCATTCCTTTTTTCATTGATGCCACTGTTGTAGGTGTACCTGCTGTAGCAATAAAGAGTTCAACTGCTCCATGTTGAGAAATAACCTCATTATGATAAATTCTCATTGGATTCATAAGTGCAGGAATAGCACTAGAAATTTCAGGTAGAGTTTTAAAACACTGTGTTACTGTGACAATACCTATAGGAAAACTTTTAGAGAAAGATTTATCTTCTCCATAGTGAAAAAGCATCTCTGTTGAGCCTCCTCCAATATCCACCAACATAAAGCTTTTTGGACTCTTGCCTAAAATTTGTAAACGATTTTGAGTAGCAGATAGAGCATATTTGGCTTCAACCACACCATCAATTATCTCAAACTCTATACCTGTCTGCTCTTTTATCGTTGCTAAAACCTCATCTCCATTACTGGCTTGACGAATGGCTTCTGTGGTTACTGCTTTTACTTTAGAATCTGAAAAGTTTAATGCCTCTTCTGCTTCATTCAATGCTATAAGCACTCGATTTACAGCTTCATCGCTAATTATTCCTGTTGTTGCTAAATTATCAGCTGTCTTCACTGTTTTATGAAATTCGCCAACTCTTCTCTTTGTTTCACAATCCATTTTTAAAATTCTTAAACTGTTTGAACCTAAATCAATGGCAATAATACTCTTACTCATTCGTTTCCTTTTTTATTTTTATGTTCATTTTTAACTCATCCACTAAATATTTACCTGTATAAGAACCTGTCTTTTCATGATTTGTAGCCACCTCTTCAGGTGTACCCGTAGCAATAATAAGCCCACCTTTATTTCCACCTTCTGGTCCCATATCTATAATATAATCTGCATTTTTAATCATGTCCAAATTGTGTTCAATAACGACTACTGAATTTCCCAAATCTACCAAATGATGCAATACCCCTGTTAACCTATCAACATCGGCAAAGTGTAGCCCTGTGGTTGGTTCATCTAAGATATAGAGTGTTTTCCCTGTATCTTTACGAGAAAGCTCTTTACTAAGTTTAATCCGTTGAGCCTCTCCACCTGAAAGAGTCGTTGCATTTTGTCCAAGGGTAATGTAATCAAGACCTACAGCCACCAATGTTTTAAGTTTAATAGCAATTGACGGTACAGCCTTAAAGAACTCCATTGCTTCAGTAACCGACATAGCTAATACCTCAGCTATAGATTTTCCTTTGTACATTACCTCTAACGTTTGTGCGTTGTATCGCGTACCACAACAAGTATTACACTCCACCAAAACATCAGGTAAAAAGTGCATCTCTATCTTTATCTGCCCATCTCCTGTACAGTTTTCACAACGCCCACCTTTGACATTGAACGAGAAACGACCTATCTTATAACCACGAAGTTCTGCCTCTTTTGTTTTAGCAAAAAGTTTACGAATTTCGTCCATTACTCCTGTATACGTTGCAGGATTTGAACGTGGTGTTCGCCCAATTGGACTTTGGTCTAATGAGATAACTTTATCTACTTGCTCTAAGCCTAAAATCTCAACACCGTCTACTTTATTTACTTTTCTTGCATGATTTAGCACCTCTCTAGCAACAGGTAGAAGTGTCTGTAAAATCAACGAACTTTTTCCACTTCCACTAACACCAGTAATACAGACAAAGTTTTTCAGAGGAATTTTAGCCGAAATATTTTCTATATTATTCAGCGTTATATTATTAATCTCTAGCCAACTCTCTTGAGGTTTATTATGAGGGTAATAAATCTCTTTTTCTCCAGATAGATACTGTGCTGTTAATGTTTTTGCTTTCATCATTTTACTACCTGTTCCAGCAAAAACAACCTCTCCTCCATACTTACCAGCTCCAGGTCCAATATCTATAACATAATCAGCAGACATGATAGTCTCTTTATCATGCTCTACGACAATAACAGAGTTCCCTTTCTCTTGGAGTGAACGAAGTGTTCGTATAAGCTTAAGGGTATCACGTTCATGCAGTCCAATACTTGGTTCATCAAGTACATACATCACTCCTGTAAGCCCTGAGCCAATCTGAGAAGCGATACGAATACGTTGTGCCTCTCCACCTGAAATGGTTCGTGCATCACGGCTTAGGGTTAAATAGGTCAAACCAACATCATATAAAAAGAAAAGTCGCTCTTGAATCTCTTTTAAAACCGATTCAGCAATAAGTTTTTGCTGTGTAGAGAAGTGTTCAAAACTCTTTTCATCTTTAAAATACGCATAGGTTTTTTCAATTGGCATATCAATAATATCAGCAATATTCTTACCCTCAACTTTAACAGCCAAAGAGCGAGGACGCAGACGATGACCATCACATCCATCACAAACTTTTTCAGTCATATATTCGCTCATATCTTTTTCGTCAGTAAACATATCGTGTGCAAATTTCACTACTCCTGGCCACTCACGTGTAAGGTCATGCCGTTTCCATGTAAATTTTACTTGATTTCCACCACCATAAAGAATTGATTTTTTTTGATACTCTTCAAGTGAACCATACTCAACATCTGTAGGAATATCATTCTGTTCACAGTAGGCATTTAAAAATTTGGTATAGTAACTCTTGTTAAATCCATACATAATTCTAACAGCACCATTTTCAAT
>QNZV01000085.1 GCA_003978395.1 Sulfurovum sp.
TTCAAGTAGTAAATCACTCTGTTGTATCAAGATTTTTTAAAGAGGGTCTATCTGGAAAAATCAATCTTTTTCTTATTCGTCATCTCTATCCCAAAGCAGATACAATTATTCATATCTCTATGCAGATGAAAGAGGATTTCAATAGAAATTTTTTTAAAATAAAAGATGAAAGAGTGATTCATAACCCATATGATATTAAATCTATATTAGTTCAAAGCAATGACAAAATAGATGATTTTATATTTAAGAGTCATAAACGTTATCTTATTACTGTTGGTCGTCTTATTCCTCTGAAACGTTTTCACGATGTATTAGAGGCTCTAAGCAAACTTGATTCAGATATTGAGTTAATTCTTTTAGGAGATGGAGTCGAGCGAAATTTTTTAGAAGAGAGAGCAAGAGAGCTTTCTATAGAAAATCGTGTTCATTTTTTGGGTCAAGTCGAGAACCCTTTTAAGTATATTAAAAAATCAGATATTTTTATCTCCTCTTCTTCGGTTGAAGGTTTTCCAAATGTTTTAGTTGAGTCAATGTTGTGTAAAACAGTGGTTATCTCTAGTGATTGTTTAAGTGGTCCTCGTGAGATATTAGCACCAAAAAGCAAGAGTTCTAAACGTCTCTCTAATGGTATGGAGTTGAGTGAATTTGGTATTTTATATGCTGTAGGAGATACTATTGCTTTAGTAGAATCTCTTCGTTATATTTTAAAAGAGCATACGGTACTTTATGACTACCAAGATAGAGCATTTAGTAGAGCAAAAGATTTTTCTGTAGAATCTATTGCTTTGGAATATAGAGAGGTGCTTTCTCATGTCTAGTGGAACTTTTACTATATCTTTAGATTTTGAGTTATTTTGGGGGGTACAAGCCAATAGAGAATTAGAGGAGTACCAAGAGAATTTATTAGGAGTTTATCAAGCTATTCCAAAGATATTGTCTCTTTTTAAAAAATACAATATTCATGCAACATGGGCTACGGTTGGTTTTTTATTTCATAAAGATATAGATGAGATAAAAAAAAATACCCCTAAGATATTACCTGAATATATAAACCAACAAGTAGACCCTTATTGCTACTTAAATGCTCTTCATTCTCCCTACTCTAAAGAGTTTTCCAAAATGCACTGTGCTTCAGAACTTATTTCAATGATTGCTTCAGAGGCAAATCAAGAGTTGGCAACACATACCTATTCTCACTTCTTTACCTATGAATCTTTGAAAAATCCTGAGGCATTTTCTACTGATATGAAACAGGCAATAGAGGTTGCATTAGAAAAAGGTTATACCTTAAAATCATTGGTATTTCCTCGTAATCAAGTTGATGTAGCTTCGTTAAAAAATTTAGAATTATTAGAAATATCAGCCTATAGAGGAAATCCAAATCATTGGGCTTATTGTGATGGGGATAAGCCCTCTAAGTCACTTTTTTTACGTCTGTATCGTCTTTTTGATACGTATGTAAATATATCAGGACACCATACAACGATACCTATCTTAACAAAAGGGGTAACTGAGTTAAAAGCTAGCATGATGTTAAGACCTTATTTTTCTAAGTTAGCTTACTTAGAACCCTTAAAAATAAATAGAATTAAAAAAGCGATGAGGTATGCTGCCATACATGGTCAAAATTTTCATTTATGGTGGCATCCTCATAACTTTGGAAAGAATCAAGAGAAGAATTTAAAAAATTTAGAAGAGATATTGTTGTCTTTTCAAAAACTTCAACAAGACCACAATATGCTCTCACTTACAATGGATGAGGTAAAAAAACATGCGAATAGATAAAAACTCTATACAAACAGTTGCCATCGTGCTTAATACATCATGGAATATCTATAATTTTCGTTTGGCACTTATTCACGCATTACGCGATGCTGGGTATAGGGTTATTTTAATTGCCCCTAGAGATGAGTACAGTCAAAAATTAGAAGATGATGGTTTTATATATTATGATATTAAAATGAACAATAAGGGCGTAAATCCTTTTGAAGATTTGCTACTTATTCATGATTTCTATAAGATATATAAAAAAACAAAGCCAGATATTCTATTAAATTATACCATTAAACCAAATATATATAGCTCTTTGGCTGCAAAGTTTTTGAAAATACCTGTTATTAATAACATTACAGGTTTGGGAACAGTATTTTTAAATAAGAACATCTCTTCATATATAGCACATTGGTTATATAAGATTTCACTTAGTAAAAACTCTGTAGTTTTTCAAAATAGAGAGGATATGCGACTCTTTATTGAAAAGAGATTAATTAAAGAGAAGTCGGCAATATTGATTCCTGGTTCAGGTATTGATACAGAACGTTTTAAGACAAAATATAGACTCTCTAAAGATAAAAAGAATAAAAAATTTACATTTTTAATGATAGCACGCTTAATCAAAGATAAAGGAGTCCAAGAATATATAGAAGCAATACGTCTTGTTCGTCAATCAAATAATCGTAAAAACTGTACTTTCAAAATCTTAGGTTCACTCTACTTATCTAATCCTACAGCAATTTCTCAAAAAGAGTTGGATTCTTGGGTTGAAGAGGGATTGATTGAATACTTGGGACATTCTGATAATGTTCAAGAGGAGATTGATAAAGTTGATTGTGTGGTACTACCTTCTTATCGTGAGGGCTTATCGAGAGTTTTACTTGAAGCTTCAAGTATGGGAAAACCAATTATTACAACTAATGTTCCTGGATGTAAAGATGTTGTTGATGATGGAGTGAATGGCTATTTGGTTGAGGTAAAAAATAGTGTAGAGCTAGCCCAAGCCATTAATAAAATGGTTAATTTACCTAAAAACAAGTTACTCTCTATGGGGAAAGAGGGTCGAGAGAAAGTAGTTAATAATTTTTCTCAACAAAAAGTTATTGATAAGTATCTATTTTTATTACAGAGATTAAAGTTAGAGAAAATAATAGAATTTAAAAGTAATATTCATAATATCTATACAACACAACCAACATTATGGTAAAACAAGAATAATACAGAAGAGCAAGGAGAGCTTGCTCTTTTTTCAATACTTAATAGACAAAAAGTAGAAGATAAACCCATATTCCTGTAAAACCTGTTAAGAAAATACCAATAAATGTATAAATACCTGCTTTTTTATGTGATGCAGAAAATGAACCTGGTAGTTTATGGCTCTTATTTGATTTTCTAGCCTGAAATAGAGTCTTTGTCCAAAGAAAGAGTGAGATTACAGCAATAATAATGTGAACAATTAGTACCCATAGTGCATAGTTATGTGGAGTATGGCTCTCTTCCATAAAGCTCTTGAACCCTCCACCTAACCGAACACCATACTCAAAATATCCTACAACAATAACCGAAATAATAAAAATAAGTGTCTGAGTGAAACCATGTATTTTATATGATTTTCTTTTTGCCATATTAATAGCAACCAAGACTAAAAAAGGTAAAAGAGCGACAACAATAGTAACAAAATCCATAAAAAAAGGAGCTCTAGTACCTAAAAAACCTTCTTGAAACATATAATTCATAATTTTTCCTAATATTCAAAATTTAAATTAGAATATAGCAGGATATTCTTAATTTTACATAGATTATTTTAAGTAGGAATACGTAATCGTTGACCTACAAAAATCTCATTTGGATTCTTTATTATTTCAGGGTTTGCCATAAAAATTTTGGGATAAGCATCAATACTTCCATAGGCTTTTTTGGCAATCTTGGAGAGAGTATCTCCTTTTTTAACGATAATTATTCTCATCTCATTTGACCGTACATCAATTTCTTTTTTTATAGCTTGTTCATAACTAGAAGGGATTGTTTTGGTAGATAATAATGCCAAATTTAAATCTTCTCTAAGTTGTACCTGCTTATCTATATCCTTTCTATTTTTTGAGCTAGAGAGAATCACTTTATTATAATGATTACTCTCTTTAAGTGTTTTATGCTTAATTATATTTTTTTCAGCAGATAAAAGTTGTGTTTCTAGTGGAATCTCCTCTTTTTGATTAATTTGTGCTAAAATAATTTTTACAATTAATGCAACATCTTTTGGACTAACTGCATAAGTTTTTTTTACAGCTCTATTTTCATTCATTATTTTTATTTGAGCCAATGTATCTTTTGAAATTTTTTCTTCTATCGTTTGGGAAACACTTTGTCTAGTAATAGGTTCTTTTTTTATTATCTCAAAATAATTAGAGAGATAGATAATTAAAATAGTAATTAATCCTAAGGCAAAAATAATAAATCCAAGTTTCATAATTTTTTGAAAAGAGAATTCACTATCATAATCTTCGAGCATCTCCATCTCTTCTTTATACGCATTGTAGTACGCACTGTTGTTTTTATTTGAATTGTAATACATATATTGCTCCTTACTATTATATTTAACTTTATCTATTAGATAGTAATAAAGTTTAACATAAAATAACTTAAAATATAATTTAACAATATTTTTTTTTTAGTTTATAGTATTTTTTTTAAAAAAGAAGATTCTTCACGATTGAAACACATTGCAGGGTTATACTGTCGCCATGAGAGTTACGATATTCTCCTCAATATTTCCCAAGGACTCTCATAGATAGTTTTATATTTAATATTTTATAATTGCTTTAAACTTTTCCCCTTCCTTTAGTAAGGAAAAATATAAAACTATCAAACTATTTGATTATTTTCCTCCCCACCCATGCATTTTTTTTGCAATAAGAATGTCATAGTTTTTAAATATATCTAAGCTACTAATAGCTACAAATAGATACTCTTCTAAAAAACTCCACCACTCATCACTGTTTTTTTGATTATTTTTTTCTAAAAAGAGAACAAGATGACCAGCACTTTTGATATGTGAATGAATACTTTTTGCAAAAAATTTACGATGCTCTTCTGGAATAGTTGCTGTAACAAAGAGTACATCATACTGTTTTGCCAAAGATGAATAGCGACGTTGATTCCATTTAATAGGTTTAACTGTAGATAAGCTATTGTTTCCATAAAGCTCTTTGGCTTTTATAAGAAATGATTCATCCAGAACATTGAGTTGATATTCATGTTCTCGCTCTAAACATAAAGTACTTAATATAGTAGAGAACTCTTCTCCTCCATCTGAAAATTGTGATACTCTTAATCCAGGATGATTAGGAATAATCTCTAAAAGTTGTGTAATTGATTGGGTTTCTAATTTTTTCATATTTTACTCTAGCTAAAATCTTCTAAAGTTATTATTTGTATAATCATTTTTACTTTACAAGTTAAAAAAATGTTACATTAATTGAGAGGAAATTCCAATTTTGATGAGTTATAAAAATAAAACACTTTTAGTTCTAAGTTTACAACTTAAAACAGAAAAGAGTTACAATGAAAATCTTACAAAACTACTTTCTATCATAGAGGATACAGAAGCAGAACTTATTGTTACCCCTGAACTCTGTTTAACTAATTTTGATTATAAAAATTTTGAAAGAGTGGCAGATTTTTATGAAACAGCTCTATCTCAACTACTAAAAGCTATTTCTGATAAAATACTAGTATTAACCATGACCAAAAAAGAGGGCAATAATTTTGTTAATCAAGCTTTGGTTATTCATAAGCATAAAGTTATTCATAAACAAAATAAATACAGACTCTTTACCCTTGGAGATGAGACCAAATATTTTAAAGCAGGAGTGCAAGAGGATATAGTTAAATTTTCTATTAATGGTATCTCTTATGGTATTTTAATCTGTTTTGAATTGCGTTTTAAAGCATTGTGGAAACAGTTAGAGGGGGCAGATATTATTTTGATTCCTGCACGTTGGGGAGAACCTCGCAAGAAACACCTAGAGACTCTTTCACAAGCTTTAGCAATTATCAATCAAACATTTATTATTGTAAGTAATTCAGCTGATGATGATATGGCAAGTTCTTCAGCTATTATCTCTCCGTGGGGGGAGAGTTATATGAATGATAGTTTAGAGTATCTTGAACAGAAAATTAATTTTAAAGAGATAAAAAAAACCCGTCGTATGATTAATATGCATTAATATGAATATCTTTTAATTTTATCTCTTCATCTTGTTGTATCATTTTCTTAGCATACTCTTTAGCATGTTTATAATCTTTTAATGCAAAATATAGTTGAGTAATATCTTTATAGTTTCTTTGGGTAATATCATGCTCTTCTCCAAATAGCTTTTTATTAATTTCAAGAGCTTGTTTATAGTAATTTATAGCTTCTTGAGTCTCTCCTAGCTTATCACGTAAAACGGCTAAATTACTATAACTTATAGCGATATCTTCTTGTTCTTTTTGAACTATATTTTTTTTAATATCAAGTGTCTCTTCTGTTAAACTAATAGCCTTAGTTGTTTTTCCCATAGAGGCATAAACAGTTCCTAAATTATTGTAGCTTTCAGCTGTTTGACTACTATTTTTTCCTAGAAGTTTTTCACGAATTTGTAAAGCCTTCTTTATATATAGTAGTGCTTTTTGAAGTTTTCCCTGTTTTTTATAGACAAGTCCCAAGTTATTATAGCCTGTCGCAGTATTTAAATCCTCTGTACTAAGAATACGTTCTTTTATCAATAAAGATTGATGTAAATATTGAAGAGCTAAATCATAATTGCCATCAATATAGGCATCTGTTCCTTGATTATTTAAAATATTTGCTTTTAAGAGTTGCTCTTTTTTTTCTATAGAGAGCATACTACCTGTAGAAAATTTACTAAAAATATTTTTGTTTGCACATCCTACTAATAAAAACAGTGTAAATAGAATAAAATAGAGTTTTTGCAAAGAGCATCCTATATTTGAAAATAATTTTTATACTTATTGAAATTTACGATTATTATATCTAATTATCTTTTTAGATCTCTTGTTAATGTTTTTTAATAGCCTTTAAAATAAGATTCTGCTCAATAGATTCTCTCCTAACAGAGGTTTTTGTTTAAATTCCCATTTTTTTCTATAGTAATTTTAAGAAATATTCTACCCCAAAAGTGGTAAAAAAGTAAATAATAAGAAGTCGCTGCGAAAGTTAAGCTAATTATTTAACTTGCATTGCCTAACAAGTTTTACACATTAATTTCGCTAAAATTCACTACTAAAATAAAAAATAGAGGTCAAACAATGCAACTACCAAAAATAATTTATACTATTTCTCAAAAATTAAAAGAAGAGAATGCAAAAGCTATTCGTGACCATTTTTTGGGACTCCAAATTAAAGATTATGATATAGAGGTTTATGGTTTAAACTCTATTGAAGAGCTAGAAAAAATCTTAGCTCAATATGGTTCAGTTAATTTGGTTGGAAAGAGTTTTGGGGTTCTGAAATTTCAGTATGATGGAGAAGAGTATGATTTTTCATTTCCTAGAACTGAACAAAAAATAGGAAGTGGGCATCGTGGATTTGATGTCTCTATAGATGGGGCAATGAGTTTTAAAGAGGCATCTAAACGCCGAGATTTTACGATTAACGCTATGGGTTATGATGTTGAAGAGGAAAAATTTATCGACCCTTATAATGGTAAAATTGATATAGAAAAGAGACTTTTACGTCATATAGATGATGAGACATTTATAGAAGACCCTCTTCGTGTTTACAGGGCTATTCAATTTTGTTCTAGATTTGGTTATACCTTGGCAGATAAGAGTTTTGAACTTTGTAAAAATATGGTCTCGAAGGGTATGTTAGAGGAGTTAGCAAAAGAACGTATTTATGTAGAATTTACCAAATTACTTCTGAAATCTCCCAAACCTTCAGTGGGATTTGAACTGATGAGAAAGCTTGGAGTTTTGTGTTATTTTCCTGAACTTCAATCACTTATTGATGTTCCACAACCTCCTAAGTGGCATCCAGAAGGGGATGTTTGGATTCATACAATGATGGCTGTTGATGCGATGGTTGCACTGTTGGGAAGTGATGAAAAACAGAATCTTCGATACCTATTTGCTATTTTATGTCATGA
This sequence comes from Sulfurovum sp., assembly GCA_003978395.1. GTDB lineage: Bacteria > Campylobacterota > Campylobacteria > Campylobacterales > Sulfurovaceae > UBA1140. The sequence goes on from QNZV01000085.1 coordinate 7,923, forward strand.
TTTTGGAAAAGCAACCCATACAACCATTGAAAAAGGTGGACGAATTCGTGCTATTGGTCATGAAAAAGCAGGGGTAGAACCTACACGAAAATTTTTATATAGAATTACCAATGAACATGAGTTTATTGCCTCTATTTTGCCCTTGGTAGAGCATCATTTAAAACCTTCACATTTTTATATAGACAAGAGTAGAGACAAAGCTTTTAGAAAATTGGCTACTAAAGTGAATATTGAAGAGTTGGTTATAGTAGCCAGAGCTGATTTTTTAGGGCGAACTACAAAAGAATCTTTGTCAGGTATTTACTCTGCAGGGGATTGGATGATTGAACGTGCTAAAAATCTAAAAGTTAACAATAGACCATTAGAAAATCTATTACAAGGACGTGATTTAATTGCTTTAGGCTTAGAGCCTTCCTCTCAGTTTAAAGAGATTCTTGATATTGTTTATAATTTACAACTAGAAGGATTTATTAGCAAGAAAGAAGAAGCATTAGAGTATATTCAAATAAATTATTTGGAGTATTAATAATGGGTAAAATTATCAAAGGATTTATATTTGTTATAATTTTAGTGGGCGTTTTGTTTTTTAGTTGACAGTATAATAATGAAAAAAAACCTGTAGAGATTTGGCTAGACTAAAGTTCGATAAAAGAGTTGTCCCAAGATAATTTGTTAGCAGGGTAGAGTTTTAAAAAAACTCTAAAAAAATAGCAATCCCAAGTGATAAAATAATTGTAAAAACAACAGTCAAAATATTTTGACTTTTGGATGAGAGTTCTCTTTTACTCTCTATCCACTCCACAATTTTCATGGCAGGAAATGCCATAAACATTAACATGACCATGGCAAAAATAAGTATCATAATCGTTGAATTCATCACTATATCCCATAAAAACTATGTATAAATTTTTCATCTTTATCTGTTGAGATAGGTAAAGTTGTTAATTTTGTTCCATTATCATCTAAAACTATCAGTCCCTTATTGTCTAGTTTTAGATGTGTTTTGCCCCACTCTTTTTCTAGGTACTCTAGTCGATGAAAAACTTCCATATTGGTTGGTTTCTCTTTGAACTTTTCATCTGTTTTACTCATAATTTGAAGCCCTGCAAATCGTTTGTCAAGATAATATGGCGAATATTTTTGCACCTCTTTGTAAATAGGTGCTTTTGGTGTAGGTTTTGCTTGTTGAAAAGCCATTATTACCATAAAAGTAAGAGCAATAGCGAGTGAAGGAAATAGGTATTTTTTCATAATTTTCTCTCTTGATTTTTTATTAGTATAGATTCTTTTTTAGTAGATAGTGTTGATATGCGTCAACTATAGCTTCATTTGATTGTGTTACTATTATTTTTGTAAGGCTACTAGAGTAGCCTCAACTAGGAGTTAAAAATGGAAAAATTTTTAGAGTTAGAAGCAGGTTATCTTTTTATTGGTTCATTTATTTTACTTGTAACCCTTTTTGTGACAACAAGACCTTTTTTTAAAAAAGGTGCTGTATTAAAAGGATTTATCTCTGTAGGTATCTTTTTGATGTTTACAATAGGGATGCACTATAAAATTACTACAGAGAGAATGGCAAGTGTAAAAAGTGCATTTAAAGAAGGAAAAACCGTTATTTGTGAGAGTCGAGCAACAAGAAAAGTGGCACAATCAGTAGATATAAATATAAATAGAGAGTGGACTTTAGAGGGAGATGTATTCTCTTCTGTGAACTATGGTCGAGTTTTTCATACAGCTCGATGTTTGGTTAAATAGATGATAACAATAGATAATTTAACTAAGAAATTTGGTTCAACCCTATCATTAGACAGTATCAATATAGAGTTCAAGAAAAATGACTCTATCGCTCTCATGGGAGCAAATGGAGCAGGGAAAACCACGCTTATTCGCTCAATATTAGGATATTACCATCCAAACAATGGCAGTGTTAGAGTCAATGGCTTTGACCCAATAACCCAAAGACAAGAGGTTCTAAACGATATTAGTTTTGTACCACAACTTCCACCCCCTATCAAGCTTAGTATCGATGAACTTATAAGTTATATTGAGGGGAGTTCAAATATCAAAAGAGATACTATTTTAGAGTGTGCTAATGAGATGAAGCTAGATATAAAATCTAATCTCCACAAATCTTTTTTTAAACTCTCAGGGGGGATGAAACAGAAACTTTTAATCGCGATTAGTTTGGCTCGGCAGAGCAATATTATGATATTTGATGAACCAACAGCCAATCTTGACCCCAAAGCCAGAGATGATTTTTATCGTCTTTTAGAGGGGAAACAGAAAGATAGAGTCCTACTCTTTGTAACCCACAGACTAGAAGAGGTAAAAGATTTGGTTAATAGAGAAGTTTACATGGATTTAGGCAAAGTGGTATCAGATGAAAAGATTGAGGAGAGTAGATGAAAAATTTATGGTTAATAGCCTATTTAGACCTCAAAGAGTCAATTAGAGCCAAATGGTTTTTGGTCTATTCGCTGGTTTTTGGTGGATTGATAGCTCTGTTTT
>QNZV01000065.1 GCA_003978395.1 Sulfurovum sp.
CTTTCAGAAGAGGATAAAAATACTGTTGAGAGAGCAAGAAAGATTGAAAAATACCTTTCTCAGCCTTTCCACGTTGCTGAAGTATTTACAGGAAGCCCTGGTGTTTACGTTGAGCTTGCAGATACACTTGCAGGATTCAAAGGTCTTATCGAAGGTAAATATGACCACATGAGTGAAGCTGCCTTCTACATGGTAGGTAACATGGACGAAGCAATTGCGAAGAATGAGAAAATTCAAGCAAAAAATAAATAAGTAGAAGGAGTTTAATATGGAACTCATGAAACTTGAAATAGTAACACCTAATGGTGTTATTTTCGATGATGAAGTGAAACAAGTTACCCTTCCAGGTAGCGAAGGCGAGTTTGGTGTTTTAGCTGGACACACTACTATTGTTTCTCTTTTAGATGCTGGCGTAATGGTTATTGAAAGAGCTGACGGAAAAGAAGTTTCTGTGGCTATCAATGGTGGTTACGTTAAAGTAGAGGAAGAGAAAACTTTGTGTATGGTTGATGGTGCAGTAGCACTTTCAGGAGAAGATTCTAATCTTGCAAAAGCTTTAGATGAAGCGAAAGCTCTTCTTGAAAAAGCTCAAACATCAAGCACAACTATTGCTGCAGCAATTAGTAAAGTTGAGCAAATTAACAAAAGATAAAATCTTTCTTTTTCTTTTTGGTCGGGGTTCCCCGACTGAAAAATATCTTCAAAAATCTTTTCAGTATAATTACGTAAGCCTGTCAATAGCTCAAATATGCTACTATCTTTTTAATTAAAAAAAAGGCAGTAAATATGGATTTGTTTGAGAGTTTATTTGCATATTTAGATAAAAGTTCGGCGATTACTATTTTTGTTTTAGGACTTTTATCTATCTACCTCTTCTTTGTATTGTGGATTTATATCTATCGTTATTTTTCATTAAAAAGTAAAATTATTACAGAAGAGAGGTCTTTACGAAAACTCTATATGGGGCGTGCTAAGAGTGTTGACCAAAAATCACTTCTTTTCCCTTATCTTTCAAAAGTATTGATTCCAAATTCTGCTATATTTTCTGTTGGTAAAAATGAAGCTATAAAATCGGCAACAGCAGGTTTAACAGCACTCTCTATAATTGCCTCTACTTCCCCTTTTATTGGTCTGTTTGGTACTGTTGTTGCTATTTTGGAAACTTTTTCTAAATTGGGAACACAAAGTGGTACATCTATAGCAATTGTAGCTCCTGCTATCTCCGAAGCTTTGGTTGCAACAGCTGCAGGTATTGCTGTGGCTACATTTGCATATAGCTTTCATTTGATTTTGAAACGAAAAGCATATGAACTGAATGTATTACTTGATAGTCAAGCAGAGTTGATTCTCTCTCAAAGGGCATAATTATGTATGAGTGGGATGAAGCTCCTGATTTAAATATTACTCCACTTATTGATGTAATGTTGGTTCTTATGGCTATTTTTATGATTACTATCCCTGTAATGCACTATGAAGAGAAGATTAATTTACCTGATGGTTCTAAACAAGCATCTGTTTCTGACTCTAAGGCATTAACTGTTCGTATAACAAAAGATTTAACAATATATTATAAAGAGTCTAAATTTACGTTAGAGTCCTTTCCTGATGCATTTAGATTAAAAACAGGTGATATTGATAAAGAACAGGTAGTTTTTATCAATGCAGATAAAGAGATTTCATATGAACATGTTATTTTTTTATTAAAAGTGGTTAAGCAGAGTGGATTTACAAAGGTTTCACTGCTTACACAATAATAGGCAGTTTTTTCTACACAAATGAGTAGTAGAATGTTTTTTAATAACAAAGGTAGTATAAAATGAATAAAGGAAAACTGTTTTCGGGTCTTGTAGCTTTAGGTATCTACTTGGGGCTTATTTTCTTGGTTCTCTATTTTTATAATATTCATAAAATTAAAGCTAAAAACTATGTAGAAAAAAATTCGAATAGAGTTACAGTCACTCTTGTAAATTCAGATAAGACAGTTTTTAATAAAAGTTCAAAGATTTCTACTCCTAATAAACCTACTCCTATTATTGTTCCTCCTGTTCATATAAAACGTCCAAACCATGTTTCAAAAAAAGTAGTACATAAAAAAGTTGTACACTCAAAACATATTCCAAAAAAAGTAGTACATAAAAAAGTTATACGCCCTAAACATGTTCCAAAAAAAGTGGTACATAAAAAAGTTGTACGCCCTAAACATGTTCCAAAAAAGGTAGTACCTAAAAAAGTTGTACGACCAAAACATGTTCCAAAAAAGGTAGTACCTAAAAAAGTTGTACGCCCAAAACATGTTCCAAAAAAGGTAGTACCTAAAAAAACAGCAAAAGATTTATTCTCTTCTGTTAAGACAGAAGATGTTACTAAACAACCTATAAGGAGAAGACCTACACCTATTAAACATTCTGTGGTTGTACCAAAAGCTCCAAGTAGAGTAAAACATAGCTCAGCAATGTCCGATAGAATCAAGAGTACACATCTTAGTGGTAGAGTCTCTAATTCGAATCGTGATAAAGGTGTTAAAAATGCTTATATTGCAAAAGTAAAACGGCATATGAACAATTGGAATGCAGGTTCTGCACATAAAGGAAAACGTGTCTCTTTGGCTTTGACTATTTATAGTAGTGGTAAATTTTCATATAAAATTTTAAGTGGGGGAGATGCAGATATGAAGCGTTCTCTTAGCCAGTTTTTGGATAGATTAAATAGAATGGGGCAATTAGGTAGACATTCTAAATCTTCTCCTTATTCAATTAAAGTAAATTTTACAGTAAGATAAAATTTACTTTTTCTTGAAAAGTTAAGTTTTTTAGCACAATTATAATACAATAATGTGTGATAATTACTAAACAGACTCAAAAATAAAGGATACCTATTGAAAAACATACTATTTTTTTTCTTATTAACTTTTAATCTTTACTCATTTGATGCAGTATTGAGTATAGAAAAAGACGTGGAGTCAAAAGCAACGCTTTCATTATTAGAAGATACAACTTCTGCTGGAAGTAGTACAAATCACTCTAAACTTTTTAAGTTATTATTAACTGATTTAAAAATGAGTGGACATTTTTTGGTTGATACACAGTTAAGAAGAGCTTATTTTGATGATACGTTACTGCCTGTTGAACTGCATGATAGAGAGTATCTATTAAAATACTCCTATTCTCGTAATGGAACAGAGTTAAAAGTAAAATTGGTGCGTACGGCTGATTCTACAGTAGTATTTGAAAACTCTTACTCTGTAAATGTTGCTGTACGTTATCCATTTTTGGCACATAATGCAATTATAGATATTAATAAGGCATTAGGGTATGAAGATATTTCATGGATGAAACGTAATATTCTATTTTCTAAATATATATCATCTGGAAAAAGTGAAATATGGATTTCAGACTATACCTTAAGTTTCTCTTCAATTTTGGTTCGTGGAGGCTTAAATCTTTTCCCAAAATGGGCAAATTCTAATCAAAGTTCTTTCTATTATACCTCATATAATAAGCACTTACCAACACTCTATAAAGTAGATATGAGTTCAGGAAAACGAAAAAAAATTATTTCATCACAAGGTATGTTGGTGGCTTCTGATGTGAGTGCAGATGCTAGTAAAATACTATTAACAATGGCACCCAATGGGCAACCTGATATATATGAATATAGTGTAGATAATGGTTCTAAAAAACGTTTAACAACATTCCGAGGTATTGATGTAAATGGAAAATATTTAGGAGATGAGAGTCAAATAGCTTTTGTCTCTGATAGAGTTGGAGGTGCCAATATATATACCAAATCAATTGGCTCTACTTCTGTCTCTCGTGCAGCACACTATGGTAATGATAATAGCTCTTGTGATGCCTATGGGCAATACCTTTTATACTCTGTTCGAGAGGGTGGCTCTAATAATATCTATTTGGGGTCGGCGAACAGTTCATATGTACGACCATTGACCAGTTCTGGTAAAAATAGACTACCACGTTTTTCAACTGATGGAAAGGTAATCCTTTATATTAAGAAGAATGGTGGAAAAAATTTGATAGGATATATGAACTTAGCAACTAAAGAGAGTGCATTGTTTAAGATGCAAAGTGGAAAGATTCAATCAATAGATTGGTAAAACTTATAAAGGGAAATAATGAAAAAAAATATATTATTACTTATCACAATGGCAACTTTACTGATAAATGGTTGTGCAGATAAAAAGAAAATTACTACTCGTGGTCACAATGGCTCAAATAATGGAGTCTTTACCAATGGAACAGAAGTTTATGGTAGCAATGGCAATACAAACTCTTATGGGCATGCTTCAACCAATAATGTTGACCCTTATGGTTCAGGAAATTATGGAAATAATAATGGAACATATAATGATGGAACTTTTGGTGAAACCAATGGTGAATATTCAGATGCTGGTGTAAAAAATATCTATTTTAAGGTTAACCAATATAATATTACCTCTGATAAGCTACCTATAATTTATAGTAATGCCAATGCATTACGTTCTAGAATAAATAGAGGTTTAAAGTTAAAAGTTGAAGGGCATTGTGATGCTTCTGGAAGTGATGAATATAACTATGCTTTAGGTTTACGACGTGCAAAAGCTGCCAAAGATGCCTTAATTAATAAAGATATTAAAGAAGATAATATCCTTATAGTAAGTATGGGAGAGAGTTCTCCAGAGTGTTATGATAGTAGTTCAGCATCATGTTATGCTAAAAATAGACGTGTCGAATTTAAAATTGAACCATAAAAAGGTAGAGGTAGAGATGAAAAAAATTATTTTATATGGATTTATAGGTTTATTTTCTTTATTGTATGGTTATGAACCATCAGTATATGGAGCAGGAGATATAAATAGTGCAAACCCTTATGGTTTGACAAAGACAGAACAGGCAGTATTAGAGAATAAAAAGAGAGTTCAAAGGCTTTATAATACAGTAAAAGAGCAACAGCGAAAAATTGAAGGTCTTACTACGGTTATTGAAGGTCAAAATAAAGAGATGTTGGCATTAAAAGAGGAGTTAACTGTCATTCAAAATCGACCAGAGCCTAAAAAAGAAGATACGAATAAGACCTACGCACTTCTATTAGAATTGGGACAGATGATTGATAATATTAATAGTACTTATGTCTCCAAAGATGAATTAAAAAAAGTATTGGCAGAGAGCAGAGCAGAGGTTATTAATAGTAGTTCCTTTGAGAATAGTAGCATAACTATCCGAGGTAACTCTGCTGATATTTACCAAGAAGCTGTTCAACTATTTTCACAAGGTAGTTATGGTGTAGCAAAAGAGAATTTTTTACAAGCTTTAGCTGACAGCTATAAACCAGCTTCAACCAATTACTATTTAGGGGAGATTGCATATTATACTCAAAACTATAAAGATGCAATAGCTTATTATAAACAGAGTGCATCTTTATATGATAAAGCTTCCTACATGGATGTACTCTATCTTCATACAGCTATATCTTTAGATAAAAGTGGAGAGAGAGAACAAGCAAAAGGATTTTTTCAATATCTTATTGACAATTATCCTAATACAAAAGCATCATTTATTGCCAAAAAACAAATTTAAATACAAAATGAATAAGTGATAAATAAGTTTGCTTTGCTATTATGTTGAAAATTAATAATATAGGAGATTCTATGACGATTACTAATGAGAATTGTGTTGTAGGTATTGAGTACGAAGTAAAAGAAGCAGGAAAAACAGATATTGTAGATAGTAACAAAGGTTCAGGTGAGCCTTTAGAATTTATTATGGGTAAAGGTCAGATTATTCCTGGTCTTGAAAATGCTTTATGTGGTATGAAAGCTGATGAGAGTGGAGATATTATGGTTCCAGCAACAGAAGCTTATGGTGAGTATAATAATGAAGCTATTCAAACTCTTCCAAAAGAGCAGTTCGAGGGTGTTGAGCTTAAAGAGGGTCTTACTCTTTATGGTCAAAGTGAAGATGGTCAAACAACACAAGTAACTGTTCTATCTTTTTCAGATGAAGACGTAACCATTGATTTTAATCATCCTTTAGCTGGTAAAGATTTAATGTTTTCAGTAAAAGTTCTTTCTGTAAAAGAGGCAACAGCAGATGAGATAGAATCAGGTATTGTTGGTGGAACAGCTGAACAAGGTGGTTCATGTGGTACAGGTTGTGGTTGTCATTAATTTTTAACTCTTTTTTAATTCTATACGATACTTTTTCGTATAGAATTCTTCTCTTTTCCCCCTCTTTTTATATATAAATTTAATAGAATATGTTATACTTTAATATAAATTATTTAAAAAGGTTGCTTTCATGGGAAAAATAAATAAAGTAGAACAAGCTAATGAGCATATAGCAGAAGAGATGGTAGAACATCTTATCTTGGAAAAAGTAGGTGCTTTACCAAACCACGGACACTCCGATGCAATACCTCTAAAGAAAAAACTTCCAAAAAAATTAAAGAAAAATTATAATTTTGAATTTTTTACTATAATGTCTATTATTATTGTTTCCGAGCTCTGGTATCTTTGGAACTATTTTACAACGAAATAGCCTAAGAGAGAGCAACTGTTTACGATATAAATTTACACGATTATTGTTAACTTTTTAGTTAAAATAAGAAAATTGAAAATATAGGAGTTATTATGAAAAAAGATACTATAACCTTAACCAAAGAGGATTTTTCTTTTGTGTGTCCTTTAAAAACAGAAGATATGAGTGTAGTAGATGGTGGCTATTTTTGTGGAAAGTGTGAGAAGAAAGTTCATGATGTAACAAACATGGGGCAAGAAGATTTTCAGACCCTTAAAAAAAGTACTGAAAATCTATGTGTTACCATGCACAAAGTTGTAGCTGTTAGTTTGGTACTAGGTTTGTCTGCTTGTGCCTCATCTAAACCTTTGACAGGTAAAATTGCATCTAATTCTCCTTGTGATGCAAATGTTACTGCTTCTCCAACTAAAAATAGATGGGCTCCTGCTCCTGTTGTCGATAAGAATCAAACCATTATTATTGACCATGTTGCTGAACCTCAAATATCAGGTGGGATGATGGTTCCTGAGGAGATTCTTGAATCTGTTAAAAAATCTAAATAATAATTAGAGTAGGGGAAGATT
>QNZV01000055.1 GCA_003978395.1 Sulfurovum sp.
TTTTGGATAAAGTATCGTTCTCTAAAGCACTTTTTTTAGACCGTGATGGTATCATTAATATAGACCATGGTTATGTCTCTAAAATAGAAGATTTTGAGTTTAGTGAAGGTATTTTTGAACTTCTAAAACTCTTTATTCAAGAGGGATATTCTCTTTTTATTGTGACCAATCAATCTGGTATTGGTCGAGGATACTATACTCTGGAAGATTTCAATATATTGACAACGTGGATGTTGGATATTTTAATAAAAGAGAATATTACTATAGAGTCTGTTGAGTATTGTTTTCATGCTCCTGAAGAGAACTGCTCTTGTCGAAAACCAAATACGGGTATGGTTGATGCTATTCTCTCTAAATATAGTGTTGATTTGAAAAACTCATGGATGATTGGGGACAAACAGAGTGATATTGACCTCGCACACAATGCAACTATACATCATACTATTTCGATTGGAGATAAAAAGATTAACAGTAGTGAACTGGCTTTTTCTTCTATTTTGGAATGTTATCACTATTTAAAAGAAAATAAAGATAAAATAAGATAAAAGTTTCATAGGAGTTTAAATGGATAGAATACGTAAAAAACGACCCAATATAGTAGTTATAGGCGATTTAATGATTGACCATTATATTTGGGGTTCGTGTGAGCGTATCTCTCCTGAAGCACCTGTTCAAGTGGTTAATGTTAGCAGAGAAAATTCGGTCTTGGGTGGAGCAGGAAATGTTATTAATAATCTTCTCTCTTTGGGGGCTGATGTCTCTATCTATTCTGTAGTGGGCGATGATGTCAATGCTACTGAAATGAACAAAATGTTAATAAAAATAGAACCAAAAACTCTCTCTCTTGTCACAGAAGAGGGTCGAAGAACAACTAAAAAGAGCCGAATTATCGCTTCTAACCAACAAGTTATCCGTTATGATGATGAGACAACTCTTGATATTGCACAACAATCTGAAATCGTACTCCTTGATGCTCTTGAAAAAAACATCTCTCTTTATGAAATGGTTATTTTATCCGATTATGGAAAAGGACTGTTAACCCCCACTTTAACCAAAAATATTATTGATTTAGCCAAAAAGCTTAATAAGCCTATCTTGGTAGACCCAAAGGGAAGGGATTATAGTAAATATAAAGGTGCAACCCTACTAACGCCAAACAAAAAAGAGGCAAGTTTAGCAATGCAAATAGATATTTGTGATGATGCCAGTTTAGATAAAGCGATTCAAAAATTAAAATCAGATATAGAGTTGGACTACTCCATTATCACTCTTAGTGAAGATGGTATGGCTCTGTTGGATGATGAGGTCAAAACAATTCCTACTGTAGCAAGAGAGGTTTATGATGTTACAGGTGCAGGAGATACGGTTATTGCCTCTTTGGGTGTTGCCTTGGCAAGTGGATTGAATATAGAAGAGGCTTGTGACTTTTCAAACAAAGCAGCAGCTGTAGTGGTGGCAAAAGTGGGTTCGGCTACGGTTACTTTAAATGAGATTGAAGAGTATGAACACTCTTTGAATCAAGGGAAATCAGAGAGTAAAATAAAAAACTTTGAAGAGATAGAGCGTATTGCTAAACGTCTAAAAGAGCAAGGACGAAATATTATTTTTACAAATGGTTGTTTTGATATCTTGCATCGTGGTCATGCAACCTATTTACAAAAAGCAAAAGAGTTAGGAGATATACTCATTTTAGGACTTAACTCTGATGAGAGTATTCGTCGTTTAAAAGGTGTAGGGAGACCCATTAACAGTTTAGAAGATAGAGCTTTTTTGATAGGTGCTTTAGAGAGTATAGATTTTGTTGTTCCATTTTCGGAAGATACCCCTTATAAATTAATAGAGTTGGTTAAACCAAATATTTTAGTTAAAGGAGCAGATTATAGAGGAGCAGAAGTTGTAGGTTCAGATATTGCTGATGAGGTTGTACTTATTGACTTTGTTGCAGGAAAGAGTACTACTAGTTTAATAGAAAAAATTTCAGGAAAAAAATTATGTTAAAAATGATAGAAGATGAGTTAAATGCTCATAAAACAACACTAGAGAAAACGATAGAAGTGATGATGCCTCAAATTGAAGAGGCTTCCAAATTGGTTATAGAGACTCTAAAGAATAAAAATAAAGTACTCTTTTGTGGAAATGGTGGTTCAGCTGCTGATGCACAACATATAGCAGCAGAGTTAACAGGACGTTATAAAACAGATAGAAGAGGTTTAGCAGGAATTGCCTTGACTACGGATACTTCTGCTTTAACAGCGATTGCCAATGATTATGGTTTTGATAGAATTTTTGATCGACAAGTAGAAGCAATAGCAAGAGAAGGAGATTTACTTATTGCTATTTCTACCTCTGGAAACTCTATGAATGTTATGTCTGCTTTGGCTGTTGCTAAACTTTTGGGTTGTAAAACTATTGGATTAAGTGGAAATGATGGTGGAGAGATGAATCGTCTTTGTCATGTGAATTTAATAGTACCTTCAGATGACACCCCTCGTATTCAAGAGATGCATATTTTGATAGGACATATTTTCTGTCAAGCTGTGGATAATGCATTTTCTAAATAAGTACTTATTTAATGAATAGATTTAAGGTCTTCCCCTTAATAATCTTTTGTATGCGTCAACTAAAGAGGTATACGGTGGGACATAAACACTTTTAGAATAGTTACCAAATCGAATGGTCTGTTTGATGTCAAAGTGTAGATGTATGGATGTTTTTGTTTTTCCCATATTGTCTGATACACGACCTATCTTTTGCCCTCGCCATACTCTTTGTCCTCTTCTTACTTGGATAGAGTGTGAGTTTAGGTGTAGATAACGGTAGGTTCTTCCTGATGTACCTCTAAGTTTTACAGAGTATGAACCAATATAGGTAATGACCCCTTCTTCTACAGCTACAGCGTAGTGGGTATTGTCTCGGCAATCTTTTGCACGAATATCAACACCTTGATGTCCTACTCCAGCAGGACAGAGTGGCATACCACGGGTTCGTTTTTCACAATAGTTGTCTCTCCATGGGTATTTATAGTTTCTTTGGTCACATAGACTTCCTCTTGGTCCAAATTGTCCACCAATTCCATAAACTTGTGAATTAATATACGCAGGTGCATAAGCTAGAGGAAAACGAATATTTGGTGCATAGATATAATTATCCCCTCTTCTTCCTCTACCACTATTTGAAGGTTTTAAATATCCAGCTGGGTAGTAAGTAAACCCCTTTCCTTTCCATGTCTGCTGTTCTACTTTTTTATTATCTTTTGTGGCACATGCTGTTAGCCCAATTGCAATAAGAGCAATCAAAAAATATCTCACGGTCTCCCTCCTACCATGATGAGTTTGCTATAAAGTTTACGTAAAAAATCCTCTTCTTTACATCGTGCATCCTCTTTTGGTTTATCACACTCTATAGACAATTCATAGTTGACACCATGGCGATTAAAATTGGCACTTCTCATCCCCTCTTCTTCCATGAACTCTATCGTAGGAGAGGGCTTCATCATTTTTTGAAAATCACTGTTAGAGGTTGATATACTCTGTTGAAAGGTTCTATCTCCTGATACCATTACTGTTGCTCCTTGTAGTAAAAAACTAATGGTATAAAAATTTTTATCTGCTACGACTACCATTTTTTCATCATAAGCGAATGAGCTTGGAATATAGATAGGGAGTTTGGTATTTTTTATACCTTTGGTTAAAACAGTAGGATAGGGGGTTGATGGTTTTTGCTGTTGTAGATTGGGCTTTGGCCATTTTATATCGAGTATTCCACTATCAGCATTTAGAGATGAGAGTAAAAATAGCGTAGTTAGTAGTAAACGCATAGTTCTATTGTTCCTTCTTTTTTTAATATTATAACATGTTTAAAATTGATGCTTTGAATTTAAATTTATCTAGGAGAATCAGTTGAGTAAATAATATGAAAAATTATGATATTTTACTCTAACTTGATACTCTTTGTATTTCATATAGTTACAAAAAGTATCATAAATAAAAATATAAAATCTATTATATTATTTATTTTTAGCTAAAAGGTGTTTCATCTATTCTCAAATCCGTTGAACTATAGGCTATTGTATCAACTTTATTTAACTTTTGTTATCTACTCTTGATATAATAAATTAAGCTTATTTAAAGTGTTTTTTATTTTTAAATAGTGTGTTTACTAATATATATTCTATCATTATGTGCTGTATATAGTAGCAAACTCTTTTTTGGAAGTAATATAAATAAGCAATCTTATATTCAAGGATTAGAATGGCAAAAGGTAAAAAAGTAACAGTAATTGGTACAGGAAATTTTGGGTCGACAGTTGCATTTATTATGGCTATGAATGGAACATGTCATCATGTTGTATTACGTGGTAGAAATTATGACGTAGCAAAAGGTAAAGCACTAGATATGTCACAGGCAGCCAATGCAGCAAGACAACATACCATTGTAAAAGCAGCTAAAACTCCTGCAGATATGGCAGATTCGGATGTTGTTGTTATTACAGCAGGTGCACCAAGAACTCCAGGAATGAGTCGTGATGATCTATTGACGATGAATGCAGAAATTGTTAAAAACTATGCTCGTGAAATTAAAGAGCATGCACCAAATGCTGTTGTTGTTGTAGTTTCAAATCCACTGGATGTAATGACTTACGTTGTTCTAAAAGAGACAGGATTCCCAAGAGAGAGAGTACTCGGAATGGCAGGAATTCTTGACGCAGCTAGAATGGCTCACTTTATTTATGAAAAACTAGAGTATGGTGCAGGTCAAATTAGAGCAACTGTCATGGGTGGACATGGAGATACAATGGTTCCATTACCTAAATTTACAACAGTTGCTGGTGTACCTATTGAAGATTTACTAGACTCTGAAGAGATTGGAGAGATTGTTAAGAAAACACGAAATGGTGGGGCTCAAATTGTTAACCTTCTTGGCGATGGTTCAGCCTATTATGCACCTGCAAAATCTACAACGGTTATGGTAGATGCAATTTTAAAAGATACAAACCAAATTCACTCATGTGCAATTATGCTTCAAGATGATTATGGTTACTCAGATATTGTTTCAGGTGTTCCTGTAATGATTGGAGCAGGTGGAGCAGAACAGGTTATTATGATGGCACTAAAACCATTGCAACAGAGACGATTTAAAGATTCTGTTGCATCTGTGCAAGAGATGGTTGATAAGCTCTATGATTTAAAATTCTTTGATAACTAGCCTTTTTCTTTAAAATACTCATCCCCTATATGGGGATTATAAAGTTTTCTCTAAGAGAAATAAAGATAGAATCCATAAATGTTTGAAACTGTTTTATATAGTTAATCAAAACTTAAAAAATACTTTATAGGGAAATTGATAATGGGAAGAAAAGTAGGAATCATTGGTGCAGGTGCAGTAGGAGCTACTGCAGCGTATAGTTTAAGTATGATGGGAACATGTAAAGAGATTGTTCTTTTTGACATAGCAGAGGGTGTTGCAGAGGGGAAAGCGATAGATATTGCTCAATCGAATCACTATACTCCTTGTGCAGGTACAATTATAACAGCTGCAAAAACTCCTGCAGATGTTAAAGATTGTGATATTGTTGTTATTACGGCAGGTGTTCCACGAAAAGGCGATATGACCAGAGAAGATTTACTCATGATTAATGCTAAAATCATTAAGTCTGTTACCCAAGACATTATGAAATCTTCTCCTAATGCTATTATTATTTGTGTTTCCAATCCCCTTGATGTTATGACCTATGCCATTCATAAAATTACAGGTTGGGAATCTAACCGTATTATTGGTATGGCAGGAGCATTGGATGGTTCACGAATGGCGTATCAAATCTATAAAAAGCTAGGTTATGGAGCAGGTCAAACGGGTTCACTTGTTATTGGAGACCATGGACAAAATATGATTCCTCTTCCACAACAGGTTAAAATTGGTGCTGTACCAGCAACAGCTGTTTTATCAAAAGAAGATATGGAAGATATTATAGAGCGTACCAAAAATGGTGGAGCTGAAATTGTAAAATACTTAGGTACATCTGGTTATTATGCTCCTGGTAGAGCCATAGCCTTTATGGTTGAAGCTATCTTAAATGATTCTCAAGTTATGGTCTCTTCTTCTGTGCTACTTAATGGTAAATATGGTTATTCTGATGTCTGTGTTGGAGTACCTGTTATTCTAGGTCAAAGTGGTATAGAAAAAATTGTTGAAATCTCTTTAGACAAAGAGATTTCTGCTAAATTCAAAATCTCTGTTAATAGTATCAAAGAGGGAATTGATATTCTTAATAAGAATCATTTTTTTGATTAATCTAATATAAAACTAAAATATCTCTATTTCTAATAGAGATGTTTTATCTATTTTCTCTTCTTTCTCTATTACCACACTACCCAAAAGCCTAAAGCTTTAAAACTAGCTTATTCTATTCATAAACCCTTAACACCCCAAAGAGTAAACTATGGTTAAAAATCAGATAGGAGCTTTTATGAGAGAAATTGAATTTGACGTTGTTGTTAAAGCCGTTAAGGATATGATTATGCATTGTGGTACAGATTTACCACAAGATACGTATGATGCACTAGAGAAGGCAATGGAAGAGGAAAAATCGCCAGTTAGTAAAGAGGTTATTCGACAACTTCTTGAAAATGCAACCATTGCAAAAGATGAGAAAAGACCACTCTGTCAAGATACAGGTTTGGCTGTCTTTTTTGTCAATGTAGGAGAAGAGGTTCGTATTAAAGGAGGTCTACTTAGAGATGCTATTAACAAAGGAACAGAGCAAGGGTATACAGAAGGCTTCTTAAGAGCTTCAACATGTGAGCCATTCTCTCGTCTGAACCTAAAAGATTCTGTAGGGTATAATTTACCTGCAATTATCCATTTTGACATAGTAAAAGGCGATAAAATCGACATTGAATACGCTGCAAAAGGTGGTGGGTCTGAAAATGTATCTCGTGCCAGAGTTTTCCCACCAGCAGCAGGAAAAGATGGAATTGTAGCGTATGTCAAAGAGGTTATCTCTGATGCAGGTGGAAACCCTTGTCCTCCTATAACAGTGGGTGT
>QNZV01000173.1 GCA_003978395.1 Sulfurovum sp.
GTAATAAACACGGTCTTCTAAAAGCACTTGTAGTCGAAAAAATAGGCATGGGTGGAGCAAAAACAAAACTAAAAATAGTTATAGACGAGGGGAAAAATAGACATATACGCCGACTCTTTGGAGCTATGAAAGACCCCAAATTTGGAACACCACTAAAAGTATTAGAGTTAAAACGGGTTAGCATTGGTAATTTTAAACTCGATATTGAGAGTGGTCAGTGGCGTTGGCTTAGTGTGCAAGAAGAGAGAGGCTTAATTAACCACTCCTCCTCTAGGAATCTTTAGAACCTTGACTATTTCTACTTCGGCTACGTTTTCTACTACGATTACGGCTGTTTCCTCCACTCTTCTCTTGGCTACTCTTATCTCTATTTTTTTCATTTGAGTTTCGATGACCACCTCCACCACGTCGCCCTCTTCCTCCACCTTGGTTAATTGGTTCGGCTTTGATACTTGAATCTACTTCAAACCCTTTTACCACAACTTTGTTGATTTTTTGACCAATCAAACGCTCTATGCCTCGTAGATAATCATTCTCATCAACACAGACCAAAGATAATGCCTCTCCCTCTCGTCCTGCTCGTCCTGTTCTTCCAATTCTATGCACATAATCTTCGGGTACATTAGGAAGTTCAAAGTTAACAACATGAGGCAACATATCAATATCAATTCCACGTGCAGCGATGTCCGTAGCGACTAAGACTCTGATTTTATTGGATTTAAAGTTTGCCAAAGCTTTGGTTCTTGCCCCTTGACTCTTATTTCCATGAATCGCAGCCGAATTAATCCCCTGTTGTTCTAAATATTCACAAAGTTTGTTTGCTCCATGCTTGGTTCGGGTAAATACTAAAACCTGTTTCCATCCACCCTCTTTAATAAGTTTGGAGAGAAGGTCTCTTTTTTTGCTTTTATCCACAGGATGCACCAACTGTGCAATACGGTCAGCTGTCTTATTCTGCGTTGCCACCTCGACCAGAGATGGATTGCGTTGAAAACCAGATGCCAAGGCTTTTATCTCTTTTGAAAATGTTGCTGAAAAAAGCAGAGTTTGTCTCTGTTTTGGAACAAGACGTACAATCTTCTTAATATCATGAATAAAGCCCATATCCAACATACGGTCAGCTTCATCTAAAACCAAAGTTTCAACCTTTGAGAGGTCAACAACCTTTTGACTAGCAAGGTCAAGTAGTCGCCCTGGGGTTGCGATTAAAATATCTATTCCACTCTTTAGCACATTAATCTGGCGATTAATATTTACTCCTCCAAAGATAACTGTTGATTTATAGGGTAAATAGCGTGAATACATCTCTACATTTTCGCCAATTTGGGCTGCGAGTTCACGCGTAGGTGTTAAAATTAATGCACGAATATGACGTTTTGGTTGTCCACGGTGTGACTTTAAGGGTTGATGATGTTGTACCATTCGCTCTAAAAGAGGCAAGGTAAACCCTGCTGTTTTTCCTGTACCTGTTTGGGCTGCGGCTAAAACGTCGTCTCCCTTTAAAATAAGAGGAATAGCTTGTGCCTGAATCGGTGTGGGTTTTGTGTAACCTGTCTCTGTAATAGCTTTTAAAATAGGGTCTGAAAGCCCCAATGTTGAAAATGACATAAGAATAAATACCTTGATAAATAAGAAATAGTAATTGAGTTGACGTGTGAAGTCGATAATTAACGAGAGTATATCAAGTTTTACCTACTTCCTACGTTTTAGACAAAAAATATATAAAATTAAATCAACGCCTCAGCCAAAACCTCATCAATAACTGAAACAGGAATAATCTCTATTGCTTTTTTTACTTCATCTGGGATTTCATCTAAATCTCGTTCGTAATTTTTATCAGGGATTAATGCTTTGGTTACACCTGATTTATAGGCAGCGATTAGTTTCTCTTTTAATCCACCTATTGGTAAGACTTTCCCTGTCAACGTAAGTTCCCCTGTCATTGCAATATTATTATCAACTCTCTTTTCAGATAGAATAGATGCAATTGCAACAGCCATTGTGATACCTGCACTTGGACCATCTTTTGGGGTTGCTCCTTCTGGAACATGAATATGTAAATCATAACGTTTATAGACTTCGCTTATCTCTATATTTTCATGGGTCTCGTTATCTTTACTATGTAGTGGAATAATCTTTTTAGGGATTTGTAACATACCGTTATCAATAAGAATCTTAACCACAGAAAAAGCAATATAGACAGACTCTTGCATCACTTTTCCAAGGCTACCTGTGAGCTTAACAGCTCCTTTTCCTTTGAGTTTAATAGCTTCTATTTTTAGAACATCACCACCCACAGAAGTCCACGCCAATCCATTCACTACTCCTATTAAGGGTTGAGTATCCACAGAAGAGGCTTCAAATACTTTTTTATCTGCAAATTCAGGTAAATCTTTTACTTGAATCTCTATTTTACCTTCTTCTTTGTTAGTGAGTAGTTTTAAAGCAGATTTTCGCATAAGTCCTGCTACTTTTCGGCGAAGTCCTCTAACTCCAGGTTCTCTAGTATACTCATCAATCAGTAGTTTCAAGGCTTTGTCTGTAATCTCGAACTCATCTGAATGCAAAGCGTGTTTTTTTAACTCTTGTGGAATCAAATACTGCTTGGCTATTTCAAGCTTTTCACCAGGTGTATAGGAGCTAACAGAGATAAACTCCATTCTATCACGAAGAGGTGCAGGAATCTGCCCCACATCGTTGGCCGTTGCTATAAAAATAGCTTTAGACAAGTCAATATTAAAGTTTAAATAGTAGTCACGATACTCATGGTTCTGCTCGGGGTCTAAGATTTCTAAAAGTACCGATGTAGGGTCTCCACGGTGTCCTCGTCCTACTTTATCAATCTCATCTAAAACCACCACGGGATCCATACTTTTTGCTGTAATCAAGCCCTGTACAATTCGCCCAGGCATTGCACCGACATAGGTTCTTCGGTGTCCTCTTAACTCATTAACATCTTCCATTCCCCCCAAAGCAATACGTACCAATGGACGATTTAAAGCTTTTGAGATGGAGTTTGCGAGAGATGTTTTACCGACCCCAGGAGGTCCATAAAAACATAAAATAGTTCCTGCACTTGCATCAAGTGTTATACCTCGTTTCTCTGCTAACTCTCTGACGGAAAAGAACTCTACTATTCTCTCTTTTGCTTTTTCTAACGAAAAGTGGTCAAGATTGAGTCGTTCTTGGACATCTAATACTTTCAATGCCTTATCGGTTACTTTTCCAAAAGGAAGTTCAAAAACCAACTCCAAATAGTTCTGTATTTGACTAGCATCAGCAGAATCGGGGTGCATACGTGTAAAACGTTCTAACTGCTTTGATATTTCATTATAAGTATCTTCTGCCACCAAAGATTTTAATAATTCAAGTTTTTCTCTAAACTCTTCAATCTCCTCTTCACGTTGTGCATCAACACCTAACTCTTTATTAATCTCTTTAATCTGCTCTTTTAGAAAATACTCTTTATTGGTTTGCTCTATTTTTGTATGTACCTTAGAACGTATCTCACGCTCTACTCGTGCAGACTCCATTTCTGAAATAATAATATCAATCACTTTCATCAAGCGATGCTCTATATCTTCTTCTGTATAGATAGCGTACGCTTCACTTTTAGAGAGTTTCAACAACGAAGAGACCAAGTCTACAATACGATAAGGGTTATCTGTTTCAGAGATAGTTTTGAGTAAATCAGAAGGGATGGAGTTGTTCACTTTAGAGAGTAGTTGTATTTTTTCATTTAATACACCGATAAGAGCTTGAATCTTCAACTCATCATACTCTGGATTCTCAATCAGTTCAACTAAAGCCTGTTGAAAAAATCCTTCATCCAATTCAATGGTTTCAAACTCTCCTGAAATTTTACCTTTTGCTAGACCTTGAAAAAGAATTTTAACTCTGCCATCAGGAATATTTACTTTACGCATAATAGAGCCAATAACACCTATATTATGAATATCTTTTTCATCTCTTGAGCCTTCAAAACTCTCTTTTGTTGTGGTCAATAGAATAAGAGAATTTTTTTCCATAGCATAGGTTATCGCATCAATATCCTCTTTTTTGGTTAAAAAAATAGGGCTTATCATAAAAGGATATAAAAAAAGTTTATCTTCTATAACGACAGGGATTTTTGTTGGGAATGGTTCATAATTACTAAGTTGCATTGCTATCCTAAATTAATTAAATACAGAATCTAAAACACCTACTTCTGGTGCTTTAATATCTGCAATATTGAGTGGAGATTTACTATTTTTGGCTCTATAAAATTTTGATGCTTTATCTTTACCTATACGAGCATAAAGATTTGCAATATTTTCATTTAACATATATTTTGCCATGTGCAAACGTACTCGAATCGTCTGTACTACAGGTAGATAAATAGATGAAGGATAAACATTTACAAAGGAATCCAAATCATCTAAAGTATCTATCATCAATTTTTGGTCTTTATTTATATCTTTAATTCCTAAGAATGCTGCTTTGATTTTCAAAAATTTTGCCTGTTCAATACCTGAACCTGTTGCATATTTTTTTAGATATTCATCTAAATAGTAATCTGCCATTATAAACTCTTGCTCTTCCATATGGGCTTGTGCTAAAAACATTGTTGCTGTAGGAAGAACAGGAGAACGCATGTGTTCACTACGTAATGATATATAATAATTATCTGCTTTATCTAGGTTAGATGAGGCAACCTCTTTTACGATACTTTTATACCAATAAAGTGCCGATTTATCATACTCTTTTACGGCATCTTTGGAACTACATCCTAGAAAAAGAGCTACAAACATTAGTAGAGTAAATGTTTGTTTAATATTTCTTACTATTTTCATCATTGACCTTATATCTTATTTTTCAAAAAAATATAATACCTCAAACTCTATTATATTTTGCTATAATCGCCAAAAATCATACCCTTAAGGAGAAAAGTTGACATTAACAATTATTGGACCAGGAGCAATGGCAATGGCAATAGCTCATGGATTAAAAGAGAGCTATACATTGGAATTTGTAGCAAGAGATATTTCTAAATTAGAAAAGATAAAAGAGGAGTTTTCTGCCAATGTTTATGCTTTAAAAGATTTTGATATTACAGGTAAAACTATTTTATTGGCAGTAAAACCGTACGCCTTAGCTTCGGTATCAGAAGAGATTAAAGGTAAAGCTCTAAGTCTCTACTCTGTATTAGCAGGAACAACCCTAAACGCCTTAAAAGAGAATATTTCTGCAGAAAATCATATAAGAATCATGCCCAATGTCTCTGCAAAATTTGGAGCTTCTACATCAGTAATTACAGGAGATGATGCAAAAAAAGAGGAGGCTATGAGACTTTTTTCAGCAATTGGAGATACTTTTTGGGTGGATAGTGAAAAAGAGGTAGATATTGCAACAGCTGTTGCAGGTTCGGGTCCTGCTCTATTGACATTGGTTGCAGAAGCAATGATGGATGGTTTGGTAAAAGAGGGAATGAAAAGGGTCGATGCAGTAGGAATTACAAACTCACTCTTTAAAGGGTTTGCACCACTTATTGCCTCTAACCACCCTGCTCTAATCAAAGATTCTGTTATGAGTCCAGGTGGCACAACAGCTGCAGCTTATGGAGCGTTGGAGGAAGGGGCTGTGAGGTCTTCGTTTATTAAAGCTATTGGGGAGGCTTTTAAGGTTACACAGGGATAAACATATAAAATAATTAAATTAATTTTATATTATATAGTTATTTTAAACTTTAAGAAATTAAAAAAATATTATAATATTTGCAATTTATATTTCTTAAAGGAATAATCATGTCTTCTTTTTTTAAACAACTACTTTTATTCACACTTATATTTACAAATCTTTTATGGTCTGACGGAGATGATATTCGTATAAATATAGCCGATACTTCTGTCAATGAAAATAGTGGAACAGTCACTTTTACTATTACATTAAGTGAAACTCCTGATGACGATTTAGTTGTAAACTATTCTACACATGATAATTCTGCAAAAGCAGGACAAGACTATATAGCTAAAAGTGGCTCTGTAACTTTTAGTAGTGGTTTTTTTAATTTTTTTGGGGATACTACTAAAACAGTAACTATAGATATAGTAGATGATAATATATATGAGAATAGAGAAAAGTTTTATATTCAAATTAGTAATAACACAACAGGTTATATAATTACCAAAAGTAAAGGGTATGGCACAATATATGACAATGATAATGCACCTCTAACAGCAAAAATATATAATAGAATAGGACTAGAGGACAGCAATCCAACATTAAATTTTACAGTTGAACTTAATCAAAAAGCACCAAATGATATAACTCTAAACTATACTACAATAGATAATACAGCAAAGTATGGAACTGATTATACTAGTACAAATGGTATATTAACTATCTTACAAAACCATAAATACGGATATATCTTTGTACCAATTATAGGAGATGACACTCCTGAATCTACAGAAAATTTTAAACTAAAAATAAGCTCTATCAGTGAAGGTAATATTACTAGAGATACAGCTATAGGAACTATCAAAGATGATGATACAATCAAAGTAGATATAACAAGTAGTGATGTAAATGAAGGAGATATTGAAGACGATAACAGTATGGAGTTCAAAATATTTTTAACCAAAAACTACCCATTAGATACAGATTTAGTTATAGATTATACTACCCAAGATGGCTCTAACCCTAGTGCTGTAGCAGGAGAAGATTATATAGCTACCAGTGGTTCTGTAACTTTTCACAAAGGAGATAGAGAAAAGATTATCAATGTGCCTATTATGGGAGATAACACTATTGAAAATGATGAAAATCTTAAAATGATTATATCTGGTAGTAACTATATTATAGACAATGAATCAGAAAGCGAGATACTAAATGATGATGGAGAGTATCCAGCAATTAATTTTTCTACAGGTAATTTTAGTATAGTAGAGGGTAACAGTTCTATAAAAATATTAAATTTTCATTTTGAATTAGATAAACCTGCTTTAGAGAATAGTTATTTTAAATATTATACTAAAGATGATGAAGCAAAAGTTAATGAT
>QNZV01000083.1 GCA_003978395.1 Sulfurovum sp.
ACTTGTTTTACGCCGATATAAAAGCTGGCCTTATCAATTTTCCTAAAGAATGCGAGACAGTTCCCCTCACTAGCGTGATGGGAGACTGTCATACCTCCATGTTAAAATAGCTACTACAACATATAATATACCAAAAGATAGTAAAAATATTGATATTCCTGTAACAATCAATGGGGATACAGAAATAGAAGAAGATGAACAATTTTATCTAAAAATTAAATATGGTAGTGAACATAATATTAGAATAAAAGGTCATACAGCAAAAGGGAATATACTTAATGATGATGGGTCATATCCTACTCTATCCTTTATACAAAATGAATATTCAATAGATGAAGGTAACAATAAACAAAAAAAATTAAATTTTACTTTAACTCTTAATAAACCAGCATTTGCAGGTTCATCATTTGACTACTATACCCAAGACAATACAGCCAAAAACAGTGACAATGATTATAATACCATACCTGAAACAAGATATGTTTTTAATGGTGGGGAGAAAAATATTACTATTCCTGTCATAATTAATGGAGATAAAAATATAGAAAATGATGAAAAGTTCTATCTTCAAATCAATAATGAACATAACCTTTCTATAACAGGTACACAATCTCCTACAGGAATAATTTTAAATGATGATGGGAATTATCCTACTATTAGTATAGCTTCAAGTACATATAATATAATTGAAGGAAATGTTTCTCAAAAAAACTTAGAAATCAATCTAACACTTGATGCTCCTGCATTAATGGATACAAGTATAAAATACTATACTGCTGATAATTCTGCAAAAGATGGAAGTAAACCTACTGAAGATAGAGATTATATACGCACAAATGGAACATTGGATATTGAAAAAAATTCAACAATAGTTTCAATTAATATACCTATTTTAGGTGATACCTTTATCGAACCTGATGAACAATTTAGATTTTATATCTATAGTCCAAAAAATTTACATATAGGTAGAAATAGAGCTTTTATTACTATAAAAAATGATGATATAGATAGTGATAAACCATTTATATGTGATGAATATATGTATATATCAAGTAGTAAAAAAAGAGGAAGTACTCAAACAGGTAAAATGTGGCTTCATAGAATTGATACAACAGAAAATCCATTTAAATTTGAGGTAATGGATAATGAAGGAGAAGAGCAACAATATAATGCAACAGCATATAATCCAGAGGACAATTATATATATGCTCTATATCATAGAGAATTAGTAAAACTTACTAAATCAGGAAAACTTATTAATGTAGGTAAAATTACAGGATTACCAGCAAAATTTGATAACAAACAACTATTTGCAGGTGTAATAAATAAGGGTTACTATTTTGTAACAGGACTAAAAAGTAAACAAAATCATATATATAGAATCAAACTTAGTGATTTAAATGTAACAGATATAAATCTCAGTAAAAAAGTAGCTATACAAGATTTTTCTTTTTATTATGAAGGAAATAATACTAAATATCTATATGGAGTTGATAGAGATGGAAAACTTACAAAAATAGACTCTAGTAATGGAATCGTAACATCTATCGGAGAGGAGCATATAGGATATAAATTTGATTCCTCGTTCTCATATAAGGATAAAAGATTCTTTGCTAATGATAGTAATGGAAATGGTTTTTTTGAATTTAACTTAGAAACTGGGGAAAAATATTTTATATCAAGCTCACAATCTGCTAAATTTAATGATGGAGCAAACTGTATAAAAGCAAACTCTCCAAATTTTAATGATTATGGAGATGCTCCTAAAAGTTATGGAGATGCATGGCATAGAATTATTAAAGATAATCCATATTTAGGAAAAAATAATGCTGATAAAGAGAATAAATCTAATTATAGTGAAGATGCCGATAGTGATGATATAATAGGTATAGATGATGAGGATGGTATAACTCTAAGTGATGGGAGTGATATTAATGGAATCTATTTTGATACAAATGCAACCCATACAATAAAAGTAAAGCTATCCAAAGAAGCCTATCTAAAAGTTTGGATAGACAAAGAGATAGACGGTTATTTTACAGATAGTGATGATTTGATTTATCATTCAGGCACAAAACTTAGTGCAGGAGAGCATAGTATCAGCTTTTATTTACCTGCTAATCTAACAACCAATACCAAAACATATCTACGAGCTAGAGTTTCATCAACTCCTAATATGAGTCCAACAGGATTTGTAACCGATGGAGAGGTTGAGGATTATATGATTAAATTTGGTTCAGCTTTTCAACCACTACGTGGAAAATTTAATATCGAACGAACCAATAGTGGAAGTTACCCTCGCATGAGTGATGCACGTAATGCTTGGTACACCCAAATTGTAGGACGTGACTTTGACTATTCGTTAGTCTTTTACAAAGAGGACTTTTCAGCTGAACAAAATTTAAGCAATATAACAGTACGAGTTGATTTAATGAACATGGATACCAATAGTTCTCTCTATCAATACAACTACTACTTCCCTGACAACTATGTTGGTTCACGAAAAAGTTTTACTTTACCTCATGATTTAGATGGTTTACCTGCTACTAAAAATGCTCGATTTAGAGTGACCTATGCTGTAGATTCAGAAAGAAGTGTTGTTCAAGCCAATTGTGCAATAACACCTGCATTTTGTACAAATCATCGAAGTGATGAGGCAAAAGATAATTTTGCTATACGACCTAACTATTATTATATGACCATATTCGATAATAGTAATCCAATAAGAGTCAATACTCATGATAACAATAGTTCTCTTAGAGTATCAGCTGGATATGATTATAATTTAAGTGTAGTAGCACATGATAATAATGGATTAAGAGCTACAGATTATAATATTAGTAATATCACAAGAGTATTGGAGTTTTTAGATAAATCAAACAGTGCTTGTCCTGTTAAAGATGATTACAATGGTACTGATGATTTTATTAATGGAAATAATACAAACACTCTCTTGAAGATAAAAGAGGTAGGAAATTATAGATTAAGTATGATAGATGATATTTGGACACAAGTAGATAGTATAAAAGAGGATTGTGAGATAAACAGTTCATCCAATTCAGCTAATGGGAACATAAAGGTAGGTTGTAATATTGTCTCTCCTGATATAAATCTATCCTCTTATCCTGACCATTTTGAGATAAATTTAATCATGCAAAATCTACCAAATAGTACTCATGACGACTTTATATATATGAGTGAGATGAACAGCAGTGCAAATAATATAGCTATCTCGTATCAAGGTAATGTTATCGCTAAAAATGAGGATAATCAAACGACTCAAAACTTTACAACTGGATATTTTGCACAAAATGTAGCATTGGATTTAAATGCCACAACACTGTCTGATAGAGGGATTGATAAAGCCCTAAGAACATCTGATGGAGCTACTATTGTAAATTTTGCTAGAACAATAGAGTTTAATAGTGATGGGAATATAACGATAGAATCAAATCCTAGATTAAACAATCTCCCTCTTATAAATATAGATGCTAATAAATTTACAAACGAGCATAATGGAACAGCAAATATAGATATACGATACAATATAGATAAAAATATATCAAAAACTATTAATCCAATACAGATAACTTTTCATCGTTTTAAAGCCGACTCTATTAGTTCTAACTCTGTCTCTCATGGTCAAGAGAATCCACCCTATATCCCAAATGGAGATTTAAATTTAGGAGATACGATTAGAAACTTCTACTTTGCCAAAGTAACCCCCGATAGATTTAACTATCCTAGAGTTAATATGAATGTATCTACTATTATTAGAACACCTCTAAGTATAGATATTTTTTGTGATTTAAACAGTAGCTACTGTACTAAAACAGGAGTTATTAATAACACTATATTATCAGGAACAACGAGAGAACAAATTGGTTGGTATCTATCAACCAATCATAATGAAGATATAGATGGGAATGTAACACAACTAATAGCTAATCCTACTGGTGGCATAGTTACACTAACTCCTAATCCAACACTATTATCTCCTCTAAGCCTACCACATGGTCATAATGGTATAGAGAGTGCAAAATTTAATAACTGTAATAATCAACAAGTAGAAGTAACTATTGTAACAGACCCTGTTTTAGCCTATCAACCTAATAGCTATATTTTAAACTGTACCAATAATAACTCTTCACAATGGACGGGAGTTGGTCAAACAGGTAATATTTTGGAAGTAAAACCAAAGGTCAATAGAAGTGAAAAAATGAATTGGTAATCTTTAGCAGTTTAAAACTTAAAATTATATAAAGTTATATATTTAAATTTAAAATTTATGACTTTCTAAACAATAAGAAAGTTTTAATACTATATCATTCCAAAAACTAAAGGATTGCCCATGAGAATATTTATTATATACTCACTATTTTTAAGCATATTATTTGCTGATATTTTCCAACCTAATGGACAACATTGTAGTGATTACTCTTATTTAAATTCAGGAGTAGAAGAGACTGATTATGTTGCTATGGCACTAAAAGCCAATAGTGATATTCATATTGAACAGATAAAATTTTCGGGAATTGCTATATTTGATTATGTTACTAATAATCAGGCAAAGTTTAAAGTAGAACTGGTTAAAGCCAGTGCTGGTGTAGGGACACTTGAACCAAGAGGAGATGTTATAGCCCTTCTTGGTGAGATTAGTGATACTACGGCTCTTCAACAATTTACTTTTGATACAAACCTCAATATCAGTAGTGGTACACAATTTTTCTTAAAATTAACACCTACTGCACCTCTATATGGAACAAATAATTACATATTTACAGCAAAAGAGTGTTGGTGTGATGATGGAAACTGTAATGAGAATGGTATACTTCAACTTGGTGCAGAATCAGTAAGTGTAGAAGATAGAAACTCTATGTTATGGAGAACTTCTCCACAACATGAAGACCAATTAGGTGTATATACAAATACACACTTTAAAGATATTCAAATAACTTATACTACAACAAATACTCCTCAAGTAGCATTCTCGTGTAGCGATACCCTCTACCTCTCAAACCGTTCAGAAATAGGAACAGATTCAACAGACAGTGGAGCAACATGGTTACACTCTATTAACCGTACAAATACCCCTTACGATTTTGATGCCATTGGAGAGGGATATGTGAGTAATAAGGGAGGATATAATGCTATTGGATACAACATCAAAGACAACTTTATTTATGGAATGTATGGAAATAGATTGGTTAAAATAGATAAGAACAGTGTTGTCAAAGAGTTAGGAGAAGTAGAAGGTTTTCCCACTTCGCATGTTGAATATGCAGGTGAATTTGCTCGTGACGGATACTATTATGTAACTAGTCCAGCATCTGCTGATGACAATCTATATAAAATTGATATAGAACAGAAAAAAGTTGTTCAAACCATTAAATTAAAAGATTCTAATGGGTCAGCATGGGCAGTACGTTTTTGGGACATGGCTATTGATAAGAGTGGAGATTATTTCTATACTATGCTTATTGATAACGATAATCTTATCAACAATAAAATTGCTAAAATAAAAATTTCAGATGGGACAATTACTACCATTGGTAACTCTCATGCTGATTTACACTCCTATATTGACTTAGTCTTTTCAGATGGTGATGGAGAAATTTTTATGATGTCTAGTAATAATGGATTTTACAAAGTCAATACTCAGACAGGAGAGATGCGCTTAATTTCATCTACGTCAGAGTTAACTTTTTACAATGATGGTACCTCTTGTCCTGATGCTAATATTACGGTAATTGAGCCTCTAAGATGTCAAGCAACAGCAACCATTTTCAATGACCTACCAAGTGATATGAATAGATTAAATTTGGTAAGTGGTAAGATGAATATGATAGCAGACAATATAGCACCTCACATTAATGCAGCTGGATATAATAAAAAAGATAACTATATTTGGGGTTATGACAATGATAAACAAGATGGTACACTTATTCGTATTGGTAAAAATTCTGAAGGAGAGTATGCAACAGAGAGCTTTAAAGTTCCAAATCTTTCAGGTTCGATAATTGTTGGAGATGTTAATGATGATGGTCACCTCTATTTAAGAGCTAAGGACAAGACCACTGTTTATGTTATTGACCTTGACCCAATTTCAACAACCTATCTTACTCAAATTGATACCTTTCCTCTAACCATTACTAACTTAAGCATTGCTGACTGGGCATTTAACCCTATTGATGACCAACTCTATACCATCACTAGAGGTAGAAAAAATAATACTATCAATAATATTTATAAAATAAATCCTAATGATGGGACTGTAGAGTTAGTAGGAGATACCCTACTTAATCTAACGGGTCACTTTGGTGCTACTATGTTTGATAAAAATGGGAATATGTATGTTTATCATAATAGTGATGGAAATATTTATAAAATAGATGTTGCTAAATCTGCAACAGCCAGTTACGTTAACTCCTCACATATCTCAGTTGATAACAGTGATGGTGCTATGTGTAGTGATGTTGAAATTGACCCTCCTGTAAAAGAAGCTTTCACTTGTAACAATGAAGGTATTGTATTGTCATCTGACTCCTTAAGATCAACCTTTTCTTCTTTAACAACCATTAATTTAGAAACCAAAGAGACAAACAGTAGTGGTTCTATTGGTACACGTCATATCAACTCCATTGGATACAACGTTAACGACAACTTTCTTTATGGTATTGGGTTTAAAAATGATACATACGATACCATTGATCTTCTAAAAATTGATAGTGACTATAATACACAACGATTAAATATAGAAGGACTTCCTCAAGGTGAATCAGTCTATGCATTGGGTGATGTTGATTTTAATAACACGCTATATGTCTCTACTATTAAAAATGAAGCTG
>QNZV01000030.1 GCA_003978395.1 Sulfurovum sp.
CTACATAGATACAACTGGTATTATTATCTACAAGTCCCATACATTCACCATCCTCTTTATCTCCACTTCCAGTTCTTGGCTGAAATACAATAGCTGGATGTTGTGCTGAATTAAGACTAACCTGATTATTAGATAAATTTTTGATAATTGTATCAACATTTCCCAATTGTGAACCAGGGGCATCAAATGTATCAAATGCCCCAAATGCACTTATTGAAGCACTCTCATAATTAGCCACTCCACTCCAGTAAGGTGTAGCACTTGCTGAAAAACTATCATTATCATACCCTATCCATTCTAAAATAGTTAGGTCTTTATCTGTTGTTAAAGTAAGATCTGTAAGAAGTTTATAGTTTGCACTGTTTGTAGGGTCTTTGGCAATTCCAGAATCTAATATACTATATGTTAAACGGTTTACGATTTGATTTATGGCTAATTCTGTTTTTGTACTAACATTGTAAACAGCTCGTTGAGTAATATAGTTTTCATAAACTTGAACAATTATCTGAGAAGAGATAGAGGCTACTATACCTAAAATAATCAATACAAAAATAACCTCTATCAGAGAAAATGCTTTTTTCATTATAGTTCCTTCCCATATATGTTATAAGTCCCTATATTACACGAGAATGCCTTCATGGTAATATTTTTTTCCAATTCAGGTATATCTTTTTTATTATTGGTTAAGTTAACTGTAATAAACTTAATATTACTAACAGCTCCACCTGTAGTGTTTGTTGAAATAGCAGTCTCTTTTGTATAGTCAACTGTTGTTGATATATTAATATCTGTATCAAGATACTCACCAATATCAGCAGTACTATTCTCATGATTAAAAAGTATCAGTCCAAAACTTGACCCATCATAATCATCAACATCATCAAAATCAGTATACGTTGTTTCATTTACATCTGCTCCAAAGTTTGTACTAATCGTTGGTTTTTGTGAATTATTTAAATCAAAAGCTCTCATATTTGCTAAAGGGTTACCCAAGTTATCTATTAATCCAGAAGGAGGAAATCTATAGGGTGTTGTTCTATTGACCTCTAAAATATTAGAATTCCCTGCTTGTGTATTGTTCTCATCCCAATGCATTGAAAGGACAATAGCTGTTTGAGAGGCAGTAGCTACAATGGCTTCTTGTTGTAGTGCTACATTTGAACTTTTAATTGATTGTTGAATAAGCATTGGTGCTGACATCAGCACAATACCTATAATAACAAGAGCAAAGATTAGCTCTATCATTGCTATGGCTTTTTTAGATTTAATATCTTTTACCACGACATT
Organism: Sulfurovum sp.; assembly: GCA_003978395.1. Lineage (GTDB taxonomy): Bacteria > Campylobacterota > Campylobacteria > Campylobacterales > Sulfurovaceae > UBA1140. The sequence goes on from QNZV01000030.1 coordinate 1,288, forward strand.
TTCCCATTATTCTCTACCATCCCATTGAGACTTCCATCTTTAGCTCTCATAATGTTGTATCCTATATCTCCATCTGTATTACTAGATATACCTGTTAATCCAGATGCTTTTTTAAAGGTCACGTGATACAATGCATTTTTATTAATATTCTTCTTATTAAATTTTAGCCATTCACTTGTAACTATTTCTATCTTTGCTTTTATTTTATAATCTGAAAGTAAGGTGGCTAATGATGTTTTAATATCATCTATTTTTCCTTTAACAAAATTATGGGAAATAGAAGAATAATTGGTAGAAACATCATCGGCATTTTTAAGAACATTAAGGTTTGAAACCGTTCCTTCCGTAGCCGAATCATGTTGGGTATTTAAGTACCATCCTTTGTATGTTTTTTGACCATTCCCTATAATATGATTATTTGTCAATTGCATGTTATCTCGACACCATTTTTGTGTAGATTTTTTGATTTGACAATATACTTCTGCAAAAAGAGGTGTATTAATACTCTCTTTATCTGTTGCAGGATAATACTTCAAATACGAGGATACTCTTGAAAAGTAGAAGAGTCGCTCTTTATTAATATTCCCTTTCCCTCTAGGGTCTTTATTTTCCCCTTCTATTTTTGCTTCTAAGTCACTCGTATTCAAATCTAATGATAAAAAGTCAACTTTAATGGGATTGGTAGGCTCGTTAAAGAGTTTTTCCATGTTATAAAGTATATTTATACTCATGCTTCCATTGTTTTCATCTTTAAAATCTTTTTTTGCTATGCTTATATCTTGTATTATTGTTTTATTTGATGTAGAAAATTTATCATCATTAAAAGCAACAATCTGTTGAGGCTCTAATTCTTTACCTATAACTGATTGAGGAAAGGTCATATTGGTATCACTCCATGTTCCTCTATCATCTTCAAAGCTAAATCTTAATTTAACTGTTAAATTAGGATTATTCTCTACACAACTATTGGTAAAATTAGTTAATATTGCACCATTCTTACCTTTGGCAATAATCGTACTATTGAGTTCTACACCCATCTCTATTGAACGGTTTAAATCACTCATATATAGATAATTTTTGTTATTGTGTATATTTGACATTGTTGTATTGCTCATATCAAACTCAAAAGGTTGGAAGAGAATATCTATATTATTGATTGGAGAGATATTACAACCAACTTTCCCCTCACCATTAGGCGTATTTGATGAACTATTTAGAATACAATCTGAATTATTATTATCTTGGTCTATTGCTGTCCAATTGCTATCGTTTATATCTAAAGAATATTTACCTGTATTACTATTTGATAGAGTAGAATTTAAAGAACCATTATTAAATGAATAGTCAAAAGTTCTATTTCCGTCATCATTACAGTTAGCACTACCCTTAAATATTAGAGTTGAGTTTATCTTATCTGTTGTATATGATAATGTTTTTTGATTATCATTATCTAGTGTAGCATTTACATCTATAATATATGGATATTGAGCTACTAAATTTAAAAGGTTACTACTATTATATGTAATGGTATTATTGTTCTCGTCTTTATCTTTTATATTTATTAAAAAGTTTGCAGGACGAATGGAAAAGTGGTCACTAACATCTTCTATAGGAAGCTCATAATTATTATTTCCAAGAGTTTCATTATAGTTACTTGTATAGTCTCCATGTAATATGCTTCCATTTGCATCTTTTAGATAATATATTTTAAAATATGTATCTTTTATAGCTTTTGGTATATTTAAGTCTTCATTTTTCTCTACAACTACTCTCCTTTTATCATTAGAAAAGTAGATATAATCAGTTTTTTCTACATTACTTCCATCTTCATTATAAAGCTCTATTTTAAAAGTTATGTCACTTAATGATTTGCTCTCTAGCTCTTCTTCTTGATATGAAGCGATAGAGTAATCAAAATCACGCCCTGAAATCTGAGTATAAAAAGGAGTTCTTATCTCTTTTGCTTGATTAAAATTACTGTTGTCTCTCTCTACTCTAATATTTAAATCATCATTAAGAATAACTCCAATAGCTTTCGAATTTATTACTCTATGTACAAAATTTAGATGACTAATATCAACGATAAACTCTTCATCATTTTCAACTTTTTTATCTCCATTAACGATGACATCAATATCGTAATCATATTTACCTACTTGAAGAGAAATAGTTTCATCTTTCCTTATAAAATCTTCAATATCTGTTGCTATATCATCACTAGAAGAATTCAATTCATTTGCTAAAGGAGTTCTAACAACATAAGAGAAAGTACTACTTGAATCTAAATCAGCTGGGATTTCTGTTAAATGTATTTTAAATTTAAATATCTTTGTTCCACTGTCTCCTTCTGATTTTTTTATGACCTCATCAATATAGATTAGAGGTGTGTTGTCAATAGTATCTCTATAGTCAAAATCTGTTTTAGTTGGACTAGCATTAGTACCATCACTTTTAGTATCATCATCCGTATCATTTAGCATAAAAATATGAGAGTTTTTATCATAAGCGATACCATGGGTATAGCTATAGTCATCATTGAGTTCAACATTCTTATCAAGCCCATTCTCTCCCACATCTCCATTAAGCTGTAATCCAGACTCATTGCTATCTGTATATCCATCATTATCACTATCTGTATCTATAAAGTCAGGCTCTTCATCTCCATCTGTATCTACAGGAGTTAGAGTAGTTCCATTATAAGCAGTATCGACACCTCTACTATCCTCTATTCCACTTGGCATAATATAATTTTGCGTCGTTTGAGCCTCAATATTATCAGGAATCCCATCGTTGTCAGAGTCTAGGTCTAAAAAGTTAGGAATATTATCATTATCAGTATCGAGTACCTCTAGAATTGACATAGTTATATCTTGTTTCGCATTTGTCTGAAAAGATATTCGTGTATGACTTGATTTTGCTTTGAAAAAAGCATCATATCTATCGGTAGTATAAAATATATTATTGATAATAACCGAAGAGTTATCATCTGCAAATGCTTTTATCTGTCCTTTGACTGCTGATGAACTACTATCATTGAGAGTAAAATTAAATCTATATAATTTATCTTTTATAGTTGTAATTACTTTTGTAAAGTTATTATCCACACCTGATATAAGATTCGAAGAACTTCCTATCTCTATATCATCCCAAATACCATCATTATCTTCATCTAAATCTCCATGACTGGTGTTGTTATCTGTATCTGTATCATCATCATTTATAATTATACCAGTGGCTACAAAACTATCTCTATCTGCCCCATTAATATTTAGAGCTTTAAAGATAAACTTCTCGTCATCTTCTATTTCTGTATCACCTATTATCTGTACACTAACAGTTTTAGTAATAACATCTTTTGAGATGTTTATATCTCCATTTATACCATTATAATCACTACCCTCAATTGCATTTTCTAAAGCATTACTACTATCTCCATTAAATGTTTGATAGTGGAAGCTAATCCCATGACCTGTAGTTCTATTGATAGAGATTTTAAAATCAAAGTTAGTTACTCCACTATCTCCTTCTTTTTTACTTATATTACTTATCTCAAATATAGGTTTAGAATCATTATTATCACGATAATCAAAGTCTGTATCTGTTGGAGATGCGTTTGAACCGTTATATAATGTATCATTATCACTATCTAATAGTTTAAATATAGATTGAAGTATATCATAAGCTACACCTTGGGTATTGTTATAATCATCACTTAATTCAAGAGTATTATAGAGACCATTATTACCTACATCTCCACTATGATTAGTAAATCCAGACTCCTCTATATCAGGAGTACCATCATTATCACTATCTGTATCTATAAAATCAGGTATTCCATCTCCATCACTATCTATAGGAGATAAACTAATACCATTATAAGCAGTATCTGCACCATTTTCATCTTCTACTCCTGTTGGAGGAATATAATTTTGTGTTGTTTGTGCCTCAATATTATCAGTAATCCCATCATTATCAGAATCTATATCTAGGTAGTCAGCGATTCCATCACTATCATGGTCACAAAATGTTTGAGTTACACGAATATCATCAAGAGCCAAGTCATTTCCACTTCCTCCTGGTGCATTATTTGATAATACTACTTGAATTTGACTATTTCCTTGTGGATTTATAGATAATGTATAATGGTTCCACTGCCCATTCTCAGGAATATCTCCTGTAGCTACGATATCTCCTACTTGAGTTCCATTCATATCTTCTAGTTTAAATGATATATTTGGTAAAGTGATATTAGTATTGGGTTTTACCACATTTAAAATCCATAAATCAATTGTCATATTTGCATGAGGAACAATGGCATAAGTTTTTCTAAAGAATTCATCAGGTTGCATAGAGCCATTAACAACCATCATTCTACCATTTTCATTACCTGTATGGTCTCCTTGTGTACTCCATGTACTAAATACTGATGCATCAGGGTTTGGATGTTGAACTACTGAATACTCTCCATCATTTACATTTACATTTCCAGTCCAATATTGAATACCTTTCTCTTCTTGACACTCAACGCTTCCATCTCCATCTTCATAACAGTATGTTGTATATGGAGATGAGGTTCTACTACCTGCACCAAAATCATCAAAACTCATAAGTTTTTCTATACCTGTAGAACAGCTACCATACTCTATATCATTAAATATGCCATCATTATCATTATCTAAATCATTATCATCATTTAAAATAGTACCTACCCCAATGCTTTTATCAATCCAATATTTGGGACTCATCCCCATTGCTATTTCTGGAGAGTATATCTCTACAAAAAATTTCTCATTAGGTTCTATCTTTTTATCTCCATAAACAGTAACAGGAATATTAATAGTTACTCCATCTCCAAACATACTTATACCCATTCCTATCCCCTCTTCTGTTTTAAAATCCTCATTAGGGGTAGCTACCTCTTGAGGTGGTACAAGTTCACTTCCATTTGCATCTATAACTCTATAATAGAACATTACTCCACTCATAGGCATCATATCAAATGGTTTATCTGCTGTTACGGTAAAGTTAAATATAGTCTCTCCACTATCTCCTTCTGCTTGAGATACATCATTTATAGAGAGTCTAGGTGGATGAGGTGGCAGTGTAATATGAGCATTAGGGCAAGAGGTACCATCATTATAAAATGTTAATGGAGAAAATGGTCTAGTGAGATAAGTTTTCCCTGATTGAGGCATAATTTCATACATTTTTCCATCTTGGGCTACTGCTACTACCTTACCATCTATATCCGAGAAGATCAGTGAGATATAAGATGATAAATCATTATGCAAATCTCCAATAGTAGTAATTGTACCATCAGATATTTTTATTTTTGCAAATTTATAGTTCTCATAATCATTAGCTCCCTCTTGTATAAGCATAGTATAAAAATACTCTCCAGTTGTATCAATAGCCATATCCCAAAATCGAACAGATTGAGATAGTGTAATGGTTTTTACAACTTTAGTTTGATTAACATCTATTTTATATATCTTGTTATCAGCACCACCATC
>QNZV01000120.1 GCA_003978395.1 Sulfurovum sp.
TTTTTGGTACCAACTGGATAAAACTCGAAGTCATCGGCGACCAATACAACCTACAACCTGACCCATTTGAGACGGTTAAGGCTGCTGAAATACTCACTAAAGAGGGGTTTGAAGTTTTTCCTTACACTACTGATGATTTGGTGGTTGCTAAAAGATTAGCCGATGTAGGGTGTAAAATCCTCATGCCATGGGGGTCAATGATTGGTTCGGGAAAAGGGCTAATGAACCCTGATAATCTTCTTGCAATTAGAAAACAATTTCCTGATTTACAGTTAATTGTTGATGCAGGAATTGGTAAACCTTCACATGCTACACAAGCTATGGAATTGGGCTATGATGGTATATTGTTAAATTCTGCTATTGCATTGGCTCAAGACCCTGTTTTAATGGCAAAAGCATTCAAATATGCCATAAAAGCTGGACATTTAGGATACAAAGCAGGTACAATGCAAAAACGAGAATTTGCCTCGCCTTCTACGCCTACAATAGGGACTCCTTTTTGGCATCAATTCAATTAATAACGTTTAATAAAATCAAACTTTATTAAGTAATAAATGTGAACTTATTTTTCATTAAGAACTAATTAGAATTATTTTTTTATAAAAAATTGTTACAAATCATCTCATTAAAGTGTTACTAAAGGTTACCTATGTATAATATAGTTACACTTTGAAAGAAGGGATTTTATTGAAAGATATTACATTAATACTGTTAGGGGCAGGTTTGGCCTCTCGTTTTTCTCTACCTCCTAAAAAACAATGGCTTTGGATTGGACAAGAACCACTTTGGTTAAAAGTAGCAAATGAGTTCCAATCTATTAGTGATTTTCAGCATACTATTATAGTCTCGTCAGAGGATGATATTACAAGTATGTCAAATTTTGCTGAATATACTTTTGTTATAGGTGGAAAGAGTAGACAAGAGTCGCTATTTAATGCATTAAAAGAGGTAAACACACCGTATGTGCTGGTTTCAGATATTGCTAGATGCTGTCTTGATAAGGAAATGATCAAGAGAGTACTTTCAGCTAAAAGTAGTCGAACATGTGTAGTTCCTACACTTAAAGTAGTCGATACACTCTATTTAGAAAACACTCCTATAGATAGAGAAAGTACAAAAATCATTCAGACTCCTCAACTCTCTTGTAGCACTATTTTAAAAGAAGCATTATCAAAAGATATTGAATTTACGGATGATAGTTCAGCTGTAGCTTCAATGGGTGGAGAGGTTGTTTTTGTAGAGGGTTCAATTAAAGCTCATAAACTTACAACTGTTGAAGATTTATCTAAACTCTCTTGTTTAGATAAACCATCAAATCGAGCTTTAACTGGATTTGGTATCGACATACACCCTTTTGAAGAGGGAAAAGAGATGGTACTTTGTGGAGTAGAAATTGATTCATCTTTTGGATTTAAAGCCCATAGTGATGGAGATGTTGCTATCCATGCACTTATAGATGCACTCCTTGGAGCATCTGGTCTTGGAGATATTGGAGAGTTTTATCCTGATACTTCAGATAAATATAAAGATGCTGACTCAAAAGAACTTCTAAAAGATACCATTACAAGGTTAACAGATTTTGGTTATGTTATAGGGAATGTCGATTTATCTATTATCGCACAAACACCAAGACTCTTACCTTATAAAAAAAAGATGCGATTTAAACTTGCATCATTACTAAACTTAACTCCCAACCTTGTAAATATTAAGGCTACTACAGCTGAAAAACTGGGTTGGATTGGACGCAAAGAAGGCGTAGCTGTTGAAGCAGTTGCCACACTATACTATTACGATTGGACAAAACAATGAAAATAACCATAATTGAAAATGAGCTATATCTGGCTCAGAGCATCTCTAGTAAGCTCAGCCTTGCAGGGTATGAAACTGAGGTCTACTCTTCTATTAAGGAAGCTATTGCAACTAGTACGGGAGATGCTTATTTACTTTCAACCAATCTTCCTGGACAAAACTTCAACTCTTTAATTACCAAATATAAAGAGAAAATCATTATATTAATGGTCTCTTATATCAACAATGATACGGTTGCTGCTCCTTTAAAACTTGGTGCAAATGATTATATTGTAAAACCATTTATGATAGAAGAGTTAAAAAGGAAGATTGAACACTATAAAGAGTATCAAACTTTGAAAAAATATAAAAATCTTTACAAAGAGTACAATGAGTATCTTCTACAAGATATAAAAACTGAGAATGATAGAGACAAAATTTCCACACCTCTTATTGTTTTAACAAATTATGTGAAACTTATTGATAAACTTGCCTTTGAATATGCTAAACTTAAAGATAGAGTTTTAGTTTTTGTTCCATTAAGTTCTAAAGATTGGAAGTCAAAACTAGAAAATGCAAATAAAAAGCATCTTCTATATATTTCTGATTTACAAACTTTAAAAAAAGCTGATAGAGAATATCTGTTTACACTGATAGAAGATCGTGAATTTATTATCTCTACTACTTCTGAAATTGAAACATCGTATAAGACTATTGAAATTAATACCGATAATAAACTTTATGACCAAAATGAGATTTTGACCATTGATGATTATGTTAAATTTATTGTGAATAATTTTCAATACCAATACCCGGATACGGAACTCTCTAAAAAACTAGGAATCTCTAGAAAAAGTTTATGGGAAAAAAGGAAAAAATATGGCATCTTCAAGAAAAAATAAGCAACTCTATATTGATGCAGAAGCACTATCAACTCTAGCACTGGTACAAGAAGGTCTGATTTCTCCAGTTAGCAGATTAATGACAGAGGCAGAAGCTATTGAAGTAAGAGAGACTAAGATGTATAAAGGTGTTCCATTTCCTTTTCCTTTCCTCTTGACACCAAAGGGTAAAAGAAATGAAGAGTGCTTAAAAAGCTTGGAAAAAGGCGAAACAGTTGATCTAATGAATGAAGAGAATCATGTTGGAACATTAACTGTTGACGAGACCTTTATTGTTGAAATAGATGAACGTCTAAGATGTATTTATGGAACAGCTGACCAATCTCATCCAGGTGTTCAAAATACCATTAAACGAATTGGAAGAATAGCCGTTTCGGGAGACTATAATGTAAAGTATCCACTTATTTCAGGTACAAAGAGAATGGTTCAAAAAAAGATAAAAGAGCAAAATGCTGTAAAAATATCATCAATGGTATTATCATCAAGCCCTCTAAATCGAGCCCATGAACGAATGATTCGTCAAGCAATTGATCAATCAGATTTGGTTGTACTGTTTTTATTGAAACCATTTAATAATAATGGATTACGTTATGATATTCGTCATACATCACTTATGACTTTTGTTGAAAATTTTTTACCACAAAACAAGGTTATTATCGTTCCTTTAGAAAATTCATATATCTTTGCAGGATACAACGAACTTATTTTAGATGCCTTGGTAGCTAAAAATTATGGGTGTACCCAATTAATAATAGGAAACAATCATGCAGGATTGGGACTGTTTTATGACCAAGATAAATTAAACTCTATTTTTGATACATCCAAAAATATTGATATAGAGATTATAACAGCAGAGCAGTATGTCTATTGTAACAAATGTCGAACCTTGGTCAGTACAACAACCTGCCCTCATGGACAGCATAACCATATACACTACCATTCACCATCTATATTAAAACTTATCAATGAAGGAATGATGCCACCATCTATACTTGTACGAAGAGAAGTTTCTGCTAGTGTTTTAAGTACTCTATTTCCTGATAGATTTAAACAGTTACAAGAACTTTATGATTCTCTTGTTCCAAACGATGGTCTTATAGAAGAGCATAGTGAAGAAGATTTTTACATTAAACTTATGGGACTTTACCAAACAAGTTCTTTGACCTAACACTTTTAAACTCGGAATCGGAAGGCTCTGCCTCCGTTGTTCGGGAGTAGCCTCTCCGTTTCCAAACATCACACATAAATAGGATATACTCTATGACATTAAACAGACTTTTTATAACCTTTGGAGGCTCTGGTTTAGCTCCAAAAGCCCCTGGAACTGTTGGTTCTTTTACAGCCCTTATTGTAGGTATTGCCCTACTTCAAATTATTCCTATGCAGACTTTTTTTATGATAACCTTACTTATTACAGTTATAGGTATCTTTGAGATTAATAAATATGAAAAAATTACCAATACGCATGATGATAAATCTATTGTTATTGATGAGGTATCGGGTATGTGGATTGCCCTTATGTTTGCCATTGCAACAGCTGAAACTATCTCTTATGATTATGCCTATGAAATTGCTATTATTACTTCATTTGGTGCATTTAGACTTTTTGATATTTGGAAACCCTCTATTATTGGAACCATAGACCGTAAAGTAAAAGGTGGAATAGGTGTTATGGGAGATGATATAGTTGCAGGAATAGCAGGTGGAATGTTAAGTGTTATTCTACTGAAAATATTCAATATAATATTATAATATTTAAATATATTTTATTAAAAATAAACTGTATAAATTAAAAATATATTTTTATTTGTTTTATCTTATTTATAATAATTAAAGAAATATTTTTATTTGTTTAAAAACACTATAAGAGTATACTTTTCTTCATCGAAAATAAAATCAAAAAATTTCGGTAATTTATAGATTAAGGAAAGACTATGTATAAGTTTTTAAAAAAACTTTCAATAATAAGTATTGGCTTAATATTGTTGGGAACAATTACATTTGCAGAAGATACTCGAATTTTAAAATTTGGGGATAATTTAGAATTTGGTAGTGTAAAAGTAGGAGATAGTGTAACTAGAGATTTAATTCTTTATAATGAAGGTAACGCCACTTTAAATATTTCAAAGTTACGATTTCATCAAAGAATTCAAGCAGTATATGCAGGAGATTGGAGTGGAGCTATAGAACCAGGAGAGTCTCAACACATATCTATTACTTTTACTCCTAACGAAGTTAAAATATACAATGGATTGCTATATGTCAACTCTGACAGAACTAATAGTGGAAACTACTCTAGAGTATTAAAGGGAGAAGGCACTCCTTTAGACGATACAAACTGTACTAAAATTTTAACATTTGGTTCACATCTTAAATTTGGACAAGTAAACATTGGAGAAACTGTAACAAGAGAGATTACTCTTTATAATAAAGGAACCTGTCCTTTAACTATTGAAAAATTTAGATTTCATGATAAAATTAAAGATGTATTTAGTGGGGATTTTAGTGGAGTTATAGAAGTTAATGGTTCTAAAACAGCTACTATTACTTTTAAGCCTACAGAAAACAACCGTTATAGTGGTTTAGTATATATTCAATCAGACAGAACAAATGGTGGAGAGTATAGTCGTGCATTAATTGGAGAAGGAATTGATAATAATAATTTACCAGTTATTGCTCTTATAGGAAACTATGAAGTAAATATTACCAAAGATTCAGCTTATAGTGATGCAGGAGCAACAGCTATAGATGATGAAGATGGAGATATTACATCAGATATTAATACTACTTCAAATGTTGATACTTCAGTAATTGGAACATATGAAGTACGATATAATGTAAAAGACAGTGCAGGGAATATAGCTACAGAAGTTGTTAGAACGGTTAGAGTTATAGAAAATACGCTTCCTACTAGTATTAGTGGTGTTATTACTAATTTTACTACAGGTACTAAATTATCAAATGCAACAGTATCAGTAAATGGTCAAGAGACGACAACTAATGCACAAGGAGAATATAATTTAACCAATATGGCTGTTAGTAATCGTATAGTAGTATCCGTATCTAAAGATGGTTATGCAACAAATAGTGAAATTGCATCACTCTCTAATACGAATCAAACGGTACAAGATTTCAATATTGCTTTACTTCCTATAGCATTTACATATGAGTTAGTAGACCCTACACAAGAGGCAACTATAGAAGTGCCAAATTCTCCTGCTCGATTACAGTTATCAGCTAATTCTTTAGTTCAAGAAGATGGTAGTTTACCTATAGGTAGTATTAGAATTTTAATTACACCTATTGACCCCACACAAGATATTGATATAATGGCAGGAGATATGTTAACACGTAATGGGGCTAATCAACTTGTACCAATAGAGAGTTATGGTGCAGTTAATATCGAGATGTTTGATGCTGATAATAACCCAATAAATTTAAGAGAAGGAGAGAGTGCAACTCTTAGAATTCCTATTTTTAGTAGAGGAGGTTCAATACCAAATAGCATACCACTTTACTATTTCGATACTACTTCTGGACTTTGGATTGAAGATGGTCAAGCAACAAGAAACGGTGATTATTATGAAGGCACAGTAACACGCTTTACTATATGGAATGCTGATTATCTTTTTGATAATGTTACCATTAATGGTTGTGTTGAAGATACAGATGGAAACTTAATATCTAATGCATCAATTCGTTTAGAAGGGGTTAATTATAATGGTCAAACTTATGCATATTCTAATCTAAATGGTCAATTTGATATTATTGCTAAAAGAGATGGGAATGCTATTCTCGTTGCACAAAAAGGAGTAAATACTTCTTCTTCTAAAACAATTACACCTTCTTCTGATATTACATTAAATGAATGTCTAGTTTTTGGGAATAGTGTTCAAACACAAGGATTAGTAGCCAAATTAACTTGGGGAAGTGATCCACGAGATTTAGATACTCATGTTGTTCAAGAAGGTGGATATCATATTTACTATAGCAATAAAGGTGATTTAAATTCTCCTATATATTTAGCAGCCTTAGATGTCGATGATACATCAAGTTTCGGACCAGAGGTATTTACGGCTGTTGCTTTTCCTGCT
>QNZV01000096.1 GCA_003978395.1 Sulfurovum sp.
TCAATAATATTGGAGCTTAAGGGAGTCCAATAACTTATAGATACATTGGCTTCTCGTAATTGGTCTCCTGTCCATGTATTGCAAGTGTTAAATAGATTATATTTATAAATAGAAGGGTAGAATAAATCATCTCTTCCATATCCTTGATAGTGTTCATCTGTTTCTAAATTAAAACTTTTTAAAATACTTAATTCAAGCTTCTCTTTTTCCTCTTTTGAGAGCTTTATATTTTTGATGTATTTAAATCTATTTATATGTTTATAAAAAGAGACATGCATTAAAGAAGGAGTATTTATAAAGAGTGCTTTAATCGAAGTCAAAATTTTAATATCGTTCCATGTAGGTGTATTAAGATAGGTCTCTTTATCTCCCCAACCAAAGGCTAAATATCCCTCTCTTTTTTTAATAAGAGAATTTAGCTCTCTTTTAAGCTCTTTATTTAATCCTCTTGTATGTAGTAAAATATCGGAGTGCATTGTATTGTAGAGAATATAAATATCCTCTGTTTTAATATTTTTTTCCTGTTTGTTTGGTAAAAAAGTTAGTAGATAGGCTGTTGAAAAATAAAGAATAATTATGAATGTGATGAATAGTAAAAATTTTAAAATAAATTTGATGGTTTTAATAAAAATCATTAGAAATCTTCTGTTAAGTTTTATTGCTATAATAATATAAAAATATTAATTTATTCTAAAATAGTAATAATTTGTTAAACTAAAAGGGATATAATACTCTCATACAGGAAAAATAAATAGGTAAGAAGGAAAAATAAAAATGAGTGTTAAAGTTGTATGTCCGAGTTGTGGAAAAGTAAATAAAATACCTAAAAAAGAGAGCTATGCCAAAGCAAATTGTGGTCACTGTAAAGAGAGTATGTTAAATCGTAAACCTTTAGATGTAGATAAAGAGGATTTGTTACATATTTTAGTAAACAGTGATATTCCTATTGTTGTTGATTTTTGGGCTCCTTGGTGTGGACCATGTGTTCAGATGGCACCTGCTTATGAAGAGGCATCCAAAATGATGTCTTTACAAGTACAGTTTTTAAAAGTAAATACAGAAGAGCAACAAGCTTTAGGGGCTATGTATGGAATAGAGAGTATTCCTACAATGATTATTTTTAAAGGTACAAAAGAAGTTGAACGCATCTCTGGTGGTATGAGTGCTGGTCGTTTGGTTAATTGGACAAAACAGTTCGTATAAAGGAAGTTACAGTGGCAAAAGGGAAAATACTATTACTAGAGGATGATGCAAATCTAAATGAGACAATTACAGAATTTTTAGAGGATGAGGGTTATACCATATCTAGCTCTTATGATGGGTATGAAGCACAAGATAAAATGTATGAGAGTAAATTTGATTTACTGCTTTTAGATGTAAATACTCCAGGGATTGATGGATTTACGTTACTTAAAGAGGCACGAGAGAATGATGTGGTTGCTCCTGCTATTTTTATTACTTCATTGGATGGTGTGGATGATTTGGAAAAAGGATTCAAGAGTGGATGTGATGATTACATTCGTAAACCTTTTGTCTTGAAAGAGCTTCTTATACGAGTAGAGACGCTTTTGAGACGAGGATTCTTTCATGAATCTACAGACTTAATCTCTTTGGGAGATGGGATTAAATACAATACCAAATCAAATGAACTTTTAGTTAATGATGTGGCAGAGACATTAGGAAACAAAGAGTCATCTCTTTTTAAGCTTTTCATGAAGCATCCTAATGAGGTACTCTCTCATGATAGAATTTATAAAGAGTTGTGGGATTACGATGAAGACCCAAGTGATACAGCTTTACGAACATATATTAAAAATATTCGTAAAATTATAGGTAAGGATAGAATTGTCAGTATCAAAAAACAAGGCTACAAATTTACTTCGAAGTAGCGAAAAGAGCTCGTTAAGAAGATTTTTAGTCCTATACTTTATTTTAGTGGTTATGATATTGTCTCTTTTAGGGACATTTTACTACCAAAGTAAAGAGAAATTAATGTATTCCAATCAGCGAACTCTACTTTCAAATTATGCTCATGAGCAGATTCAACAGTTGAGACAACTTCATCAAGAGTTTCCTGCAAATACTGTTTACCCAAGAAGTTCAGAGTTTCGTTCAGCTATTTATGACATAGAGCGTTCTAAAATTTTTTCAACACTTAAGAGTAAAAATATCTATTTTAACAAGGTGTTTTATCGAAAAAATGGAGTTATCCGTTTTATGATGTATTTAGATGATTACTATCTTGGTGCAAAATATCTTTTTATTGAAATAGATGAAGATAAAGAGTGGTACAGTAGTGTTATGAGAGATATATTTATATTGGGTACAATTATATTGATTGTTCTTGGTATTTTTGGTCTTTTCTTTGTAAATCTTTTTTTACGTCCTATGAAAAATTCAATTATGCTTTTAGATGACTTTATAAAAGATACCACACATGAACTAAATACGCCGATTTCAGCTATTTTAGCCAATGTTGAGATGATGGATTTAGAGGTAATGTCTGAAAAAAACAAAAAGAAATTAGCACGTATTAATATTGCTGCTAAAACGGTTTCTCATCTCTATCAAGATTTGACTTACTTAACTCTTGACCATAATCGAAAATCTAAAGATGAGTGGATTGATTTGAAAAAACTTATTGAAGATAGAGTAGAGTACTTTGCTATTTTAGCAGGTTCAAAAAAGCTTACTTTTGAGTTGAACTTAAACTACTCTACTATTTTTATAGATGGTATTAAAATAGCAAGGGTTATAGACAATCTAATCTCAAATGCCATTAAATATAATAAACGTGGAGGAAAAATAGAGATTACTCTACGAAAAGATTATTTTTCTATTAAAGATTCAGGTATTGGAATAGAAGCTGAAAAGGTCAATGATATTTTTGAACGCTATACACGTTTTAATAGTTCTGAGGGTGGATTTGGTATTGGTCTAAATATTGTAAAAAGTATTATAGAAGAGTATTCTCTAAAAATATCTGTTAGCTCCATATTACAAGAAGGTACAACTATTCGTGTAGATTTTTTAAAAGGAACAGTAGATGATGGATAAAATAATAGTACTACTCCTGTTAACTTTGAGTTTAACAGGTAAAGAGATAAGTAACACTCACGAGGTATACAAAAAACATTGTATACCTTGTCATGAACATTTACCTTATTCACTAGAGAAGATATATATGCTCTATTTGAAAACATTTTCAGGAGAGTTAACCTTTAAAGCTTCTTTGAAAGCATTTCTGAAAAGCCCAATGGAAGAGACCTCGGTTATGCCTGATGAGTGGATTGAGAACTTTTCAGTTAAAGAGAAGACGATTTTGACAGATAAAGAGCTAGATAAAGCAATTAACAGCTATTGGGAACTCTATGATGTTCGTAATAAATTGAGGTAACAGCAAAGTTTAGCTAGAATATTCAAAAAATATTACTTTATCGTAATTTAAACTCATTTGTTTAAGGGAATACTTCTAAATGTCTTGTAAAAAATCATATATAACCACACCTATCTATTATGTTAACGATGTTGCCCATATTGGTCATGCGTATACTACTATTATTGCCGATACTTTGGCTCGTTATGCTCGTTTAATTGGCGAAGATACTTATTTTTTGACTGGAACAGATGAACACGGTCAGAAAATTGAAGAGTCAGCAAAAATCAGAGGGCGTGAGCCACAAGAGTATGCAGATGAAATTTCTGGAAAATTTAGAGACCTTTGGGATGAGTTTGACATATCTTATGATAAATTTATCCGAACAACCGATGTCGACCATAAAAAAGGGGTTCAAAAAGCCTTCTCTGTAATGCATAAAAATGGCGATGTCTATAAAGATACTTACCAAGGTCACTACTGTATCTCTTGTGAGACTTTTTTCCCTGAACTTCAACTTGTTGATGGCGAATTTTGTCCTGATTGTGGTAAATCAACTTCAGTAGTAGAAGAGGAGAGTTACTTCTTTAAACTCTCTGCTTACGAAGATAGATTATTAAAATGGTATGAAGAGAATCCAAACTGTATCTTGCCAAAGAGTAAAAGAAATGAAGTTATACGTTTTGTAGAGGGTGGCTTAAATGACCTATCTATTACACGAACCTCTTTTGATTGGGGTGTAAAGCTTCCATCAGAATTTAATGAGCCAAAACATGTTATGTATGTTTGGCTTGATGCGTTGATGAACTATATTACAGCACTTGGTTATGGAACAGACGATAAAAATATGGATTATTGGCCTGCTAGAGTTCACCTTATTGGTAAAGATATTTTACGTTTTCACGCTATCTACTGGCCAGCATTTTTAATGAGTTTAGATTTACCACTTCCAAAACATATTGGTGCTCATGGTTGGTGGACACGTAATGGCGAAAAAATGTCTAAATCAAAAGGTAATGTGGTTAACCCAAAAGAGGTTGCAGATGCGTATGGTTTAGAGAATTTCCGTTATTTTATGCTTCGTGAAGTTCCATTTGGTGGAGATGGAGATTTCTCTCAACGTGCATTGATGGATAGAATTAACTCTGATTTAGGTAATGACCTTGGAAATTTACTTAATCGTCTTATTGGAATGAGTGGAAAATATTTTGAGGGTAGGGTAGAGTCAGAGTTGGTATCTAAATATTATCAAGCAGAGTTAGATGAGGTTCAAACGTACATGGATAAACTTGAACCTTTTATCTTTGAACTACAACTTCATAGATTTTTAGAAGAGCTTTGGAGACCGTTAACAGTAGCCAATCGAGCGATTGATAAGTATCAGCCATGGACAATGATAAAAGAGGGTAAAACTGAAGAGACAATGGCTCTGAATGGACTAATTGCTACGATTTTAGCAAAAGTTTCTTTGATGCTTCATGCTGTAATGCCAAAGACAACAACGATTATCATAGAAGCACTTGGTTTTGAAGTTACTACCGAGAATTTTGAAAAATATATTCGTAACAATGAAATATTATCTCCATTTACTATTACAAAACGAGACCCTCTTTTCCCAAGAATAGAAGAGGAGCTTTTGGTGGACGCTCGTTTAGAAGCTATAAAAAAAGAGAAAGAAGAAGCCGAAGCAAAAAAAGCAAAACTCAAAGAGGCAAAGAAAAATGGTACAACCACTGAGGGTGTAGCATTGATTGGAATCGACCAATTCTTCCAAACTTCTTTGAAAATAGGAACTGTTGTTCAAGCCGAAGAGGTAGTAAAGAGTAAAAAATTGCTCTTGCTTCAAGTAGATATTGGCGAAGAGTATAATAGACAAGTCGTAGCAGGAATCAAAGAGTGGTACTCGGCTGAAGATATTTTAAATACACAAGTTTGTGTGGTTGCTAACTTAAAACCTGCTAAACTCATGGGAATGAAATCCGAAGGTATGCTTCTTGCTGCTAAAGATGCAGATGGTTTATGTTTGATTCGTCCTGAAAAACCAAAAACAAATGGTACGCCAATAAGCTAAATAATACGAAGGTTAAAAACGTAGATGAAAATAGAAGATTTATTAAACCTCACTGCAGGTACAATGTTTACAGAGCCAACCATCACAGCGATAAACTCTGTAACAGTTTATCCCTCAAAAGTTGAGCAAGGAGATTTATTTATCTCCAACGATAAAGAAGAGATTGAATCTGCAATAGCTAATGGTGCTTATGCTATTGTTTTTTCAGATAAAGATATAGAGGTTACAGACAACGAAATAGCTTGGATTCAAGTAAAAAAGATAGAATATGCTGCATTTAAGATTATTCGTTATGTTTTAATCTCACGAGAGGCTAGTTTCTATCTCTTTAGTGAGCATGAACTCTCATTTATGAAGATGATAGTCACTAAAAAGTCAAATCTTGATATTTTGCCAAATGATTGGCGAAAGATGTTCGAGAAGATTTTAAACTCTGACTCAAAAATGTTTATTGGTACAGATGATATATTGATGAAGATGATTAAGCCTGATGTGGCTATTTTAAATAAAGAGGCAAGTTGTGAGATTATTACAGATACTCTCTTTAAAGTGACCTTTAAAATTAACAGTTATATCTATCAAGAAAAAGATATTACCCCTTTTCATGTAGATATTTTACAACGAGTAGTAGAGTTTTGTGATTTACACCATTTCCCTTACGACTTGGATAGAGTTCGATACACAAAACATTTTGTACCTGTATTTATTGATGGTTTTTTAAATGTTATGAATCCTAGTAAAAGTGATAAAGTAGCTATCTTTACTGACAATTTGCAAGATATTTATAAAGCTCGAGAGTATGTACGATACAACGGTGCATGGGTAAAAACCATTGTTCTAACCCCACCAAAAACAAAAGTAGATGGTGTTGATCGACCAAATTGGTATGTAGATGTAGATGAAGCACGAGATTTATTAAAAAATGCCTATTTCAACTACGCCTTTGTCTATGCGTTAGACAAAACCATGCTTCCAAAAATTAAAGAGGAATATACTCTCTTTTAATTTTATGCTACAATTTATATAAACTTGAATAATATTTTTAAGAGCCTTATCTGTTACTAAAACGTGAGGTTCGACGTTTAAATAAGTAGCCTTAACCTTTCCTTGATATAATTGTATTCTTAAAAATAATTTAAAAAATATCAAAGGAAAGTAATGCCTCGTTGGCTTAGAAAACTTATTGTAACCCTCAAAAAAACTTCAAAAAAAATAGAGAAAAAACTAGAAGAGGAGTCTGCAAAGCCTGTTCCTTTAAAGCAAAAGATTTTAATGGTAACTATTTTGGTATTAAGTATTGACTTGACCATCTATCTATCTTCTTCTATTCGTGCATATAATGCCGAAGAGAGTGAACTTCAGAAGATTTCTAAAAATATAGAAGAGATAAACTATTATGATACGAATAGTTCATCATTAATTGAGCTATTAAAAGCCGATAAAGTCTATTTTATTGTTGATGATGTACTGAATGTAGATGTTTTATTTCAAGATGGAAATTTAACCAAAGAGATTAAAAACTTACCCATTTATAGTATTACTCGAACTATTGAAAAAGAGTTGATTAAAGCAAATATCCCCTATGAATGGCTTAAAAAAGAGGACAATACCCCTAAATTTGTAATTATGGAGTTTATGGGCGAACATATGTTGGATATTTTGCTTATTGGTCTGATTATTTTCATGCTTCAAAGTACAGGAATGATGCTCAATGGAGATAAGTTTAGAGTCTATAAACCCAAAGAGATTAAGGGTAGTATGGATGATATTATTGGGTATGAAGATATAAAAGAGGAGATTCAACATCTTGTAGATATGCTCAAAAATGTGGCATTGTATTCCAAATATGGTATAGAAGATATTTTCAACATTATGTTCTCTGGGCAACAGGGAACAGGTAAAACAACCA
>QNZV01000094.1 GCA_003978395.1 Sulfurovum sp.
AATAACCTTATGGAATTTAATGCCAATATCAACTCTGCTATTAAATTTACAAGAGTAGACAACAAGCAATCGGTAGAGGTAAACTACGACCCAAGTTCAGTAGGTGGAAGCCCAAAGCAACAAGAGCTAATGGGAAAAATCATGCAAGGAAAAGCAACTCCCGAAGAGAAAAAAGAGTTCGGAGAGTTGTGGCAAGATAGAGTTAAACGAATATCTGAATCTATAGAGAGTGTCATTACCTGTATTTAATAAAAAATCATGATGAACATGACAACTTCTGATTTTTAAATTCATCAGGAGTTGCTTTTGCCCAACGTTCAAGCCCTTTATGTTCAGCATAAGGATTTTGAGCAATAGTAAATAAATCATGGAGCAAAGAGAACTCTCCACTTTCTGCTTGTTCTATCGCCTCTTGAAGCATGTAATTTTTTAAAACATATTTAGGATTCACTTCAAGCATGTTTTCCTGCCGTTTTGTTTGATTCGTTTTATTATCGCTTAAATACTCATCGTACTCATCAAGCCATTCGTTCATAGGTGTATGCAACAGCCCTAATTTTAACAACGCTTTTCTATCACCATCATAATGACTCAAGGTTCTAAAAAATAGCGTATAATCAACATGAAGTGACTGCAACATACCCAGCATCTGTCTTATAAAATCAAAATCTTCATCTGAAACCTCATCCAACCCCAGTTTTCTACCCATCAAATATAAAAAGTGTCGGCTATAGAGTCGTCCATAGTGTTCCAAAATTTTCTCTAAACGCTCTTTGCGTACCAAAGGTTCAAGTGCCAATGCCAATGCTCGTAAGTTCCACTCGCCAATACGAGGTTGATTTCCAAACGAGTATCTACCATTTTGGTCGGTATGATTACAGATAAAATTGCTATCATAATCGTCCAAAAAGGCATATGGACCATAATCTATCGTAATCCCAAGCACCGACATGTTATCGGTATTCATGACTCCATGATTAAACCCAACTGCTTGCCACTCTGCCATGAGTCTTGCTGTTTTACCCATTATCTCTGTAAAGAAATGAAGATATTTATCATTTTCATTATTTAGATGAGGATAACATTCGTTAATAGCATAATCAGCCAACGCTTCTAACTCTTTATGGTTTTGGGAGTGTGCAAAATACTCAAACGTACCAAAACGCACCCAAGAAGGCGAGACACGAAGCACGATTGAACCTTTTTCCCATCTTTGACGATAGACAGAGTGTTCAGAGCCAATAATTGCCAATGCTCGTGTAGTCTCAATCCCCAAACCGTGCATCGCTTCACTCATAAGATACTCACGAATACTAGAACGAAGCACAGCACGACCATCCCCTGAACGAGAATAGAGCGTCTGCCCTGCCCCTTTGAGTTGCATATGCAAACCATTCAATGTACCTATGTTAATCGCTCGTCCATCACCAAGCCGTGGCACAAAATGACCAAACTGATGCCCTGCATAACACATAGCAAAATTATCACTTCCTTCAAGCTTTAATTCTCCATTAACAAACTGAGTCAAAGCCTCTCTCTCTGATATATCTATCCCCAACATATCAGCCACCTCTTGATTGGCATGAATCAAAAAAGGCTTCTTCAATGGTGTCGGTTTAACTCGGTCATAACAGAGTGAAGGCAGTTCTAAATAAGGGTTAGTTAGTTTAATATTTTTTAATTTCATAAATCTATATTACATATTAAAGCTTAATTATTACTAATCTTACGGTCGATAAACCTTTACATTCTCTCTATTTTCTGAATCTCGCAAGTATTGTGCGTGAAGTTGACTCATGACTCCTTTTTCACAATAGAGGAGATACTCTCTCTCTTGTGGAAGCTTTTTGAACTCTGTTTTTAATTTATAGAAAGGGATATTCAATGTTTCACACGAACTCTCCAAGGTCTCTTCTCCACCTCGAATATCAATAATAACGTATGATGAATTCTCTATCTTATCAATTACTTCTATAGGAGCATTATTGGTTACATCATCTATGACCTCATCTACATAGATACTTTTTGCATCCTCTACAGCCTTATCTAACACACTATAATCAAAACGTTTTGCTTCACGTTCCATACGCTTAAATGAACCGTGAGTAATAGGGTTTTTAGAGATAACACCACAATACTCTGGCATATTCTCGGCAAAGCGTCGTGTACCTATTTGCGTTGAAATATCAATAATTTCAGGCTTATTCATGGTAGCTAATGGACGGATAATTAGCATATTTGAGGCTTGGTCAATAAGTGCCAAATTACGAAGTGTTTGGCTAGAGACTTGTGCAATCGACTCGCCTGTAACCAAAGCATCTATGCCCATCTCTTTGGCTACTTTTTCCGATGCCATTAACATTAAACGTTTTAAGGTCACACCCATATAAGTTTCGGGCGTAGAACGGAATATTTCAGTTAATACATCATCAAAAGGGACAGAGATAATTTTGACACGATGAGATGCTCCAAACTTATTCCATAGATAATAAGAGACCTGTTTTACGCCAATTTCATGGGCAATTCCACCCAAATTAAAGAAAATAAAATGTGTTTTTAGCCCACGTTTCATAGTAAGATATGAAGCAACAGTAGAGTCAAATCCACCAGACATCAATGATAAAATATCGCCTTGTGTTCCAATAGGATAACCACCTAAACCTTTATGTTTATCGCTAATAATATTGAGTTGATTATTGATAAGCTCTATTCTAACCGTAATTTCAGGATGGTGTAAATCAACCCCTTTTGCATTGGAGTGAGCTAGGGTATAGCCACCAATAACTCGTTCCATTTCAGAAGAGTTAAAAGGGTGTGTTCCTGTTCTCTTTGCTCGGACAACAAAGGTTTTTCCCTCTATTTCAGCCAAAGATATTTCACAAACTTTTACTTTTATCTCATCGAGTGTCATCATGTTATCAAACTGTAAAGCCTCTAATACAAGCTCTATTCCAGAGGTATTCAATAACCGTACTCGAACTTTGTCTACTACCTCAATAGGGGTAAGTACTTCTATTTTATCTGAAAATTTTCTAACTGTTATATCTTGATGAATATCGCCTAGAAGTTTAAGTAAGTTATTATAGAGTTGCCCTACCATTTGCCGTTTTGCTGATGAGCCTTTGACCATAATCTCAGGAAATAGTTTTACAATAAATTTTTGAGTCTTCATATCGTGTAGCCTTGTAGGGTGCGATTACTATCACACCGATTTATTAGGCTGAAATTATAACATATCTAAAAAATACGCATAGGACTCTTTTCAAACGAGCCTATTATTGTTAACTCTTTAGTAAATTTTTTTAATTCAAAGAGTGCATCTTTTAGAGCTTCAGATTCAATAGAAGCATCAACTTCAACATGGAAACGGCTCTCTTTTAGTGTTTGTAGAGGAATATAGCTCTCTATTTTCAAAATATTAATATGATTTTTGGCAAAACCTCCTAACGCTTTATAGAGTGCAGAGGAGATGTTAGAGACTTGAAAAATCATAGAGGTTACACAAGGCTTATTTTTGCTTACTTTAAAACTTCTCTCTTTAGAGAGAACAATAAAACGTGTAAAGTTGTCCTTTTGGTCTTGAATATTGGGCTTGATAATATCCAAACCATAAATCTCTCCTGCCAATGAAGAAGCAATAGCCGATAGACTTCTATCGCCTATCTTTGCAATCTCTTTAGCCGAACCTGCTGTATCAAACTTGGCAATAGGATTAATATTTAATTCATGTAAAGTATTTCTACATTGTGCCAAACCCTGTGGATGTGAATAGGCAGAGACTATATTTTTTACAGAACTTCCTTTGATACTTAGAAGGCAATGCTCTATTTTTTGATAATGTTCTCCTACAATTTGAAGTTTCATATTTGGAATCAATCCATAAAACTCATCGACCCTACCTGCTGTCTTATTCTCTATTGGAATTAAAGCAAAATCTGCCTCATTATTCTCTACAAGCTCCATTGCATCTTCAAAGGTTTTATTTTCGATACAAAGAGTATTCGAACCAAAATGATTTAAACATGCTAAGTGGGAATATGCCCCAGAAACTCCTTGATAAGCTACTTTTCTCTTTTTTATCATGATAATTCCCCTTTTTCTTGAAAAATAATATTTAATATTATTTTAATAGAATAATCATAATTTAACAGTAAAGATTTTATATTAATTTAATTTTATTATAAAATATTAATTAAAATTAGAAGCTTATAATTTTAGAGAAAGTATTTAACAACATGGCTCTTTTTTTAATATCCCATCTCTCTTTTCCTATCTCGGTTGTACTAATAATCGCTCTTCCAAAAATACGTTTTTTTCTATTTTTTAGTCGTGAGCCCCAATAGTTATGCATAATAATAGGTTCGCCTTTTTTCTGCCCTAAATAGAGTGTCACATGCCCACCTACATACAATAATGAACGAAAAGGTTTCGCATTTTTCAAAATAGCATCTTTTTTCTTTTTGGCTGAAAGCCATCTAATCTTAGTCACTCGTTTACCATCGTGACTTTGCTGTTTTGAATTTCGTCTCAAAAAAATACCAAAAGGTGCAAAAAAATCTTTGGTCAAACTTGAACAATCTCGTGCCTGCATTTTTCCACCCCAACCATAAGGTTCTCCAACCAACTGTTTTGAAATCAATGCTACATTAGCAGGAGTAAATGCTATCGGTTTTTTTGCTATTATCCATTTTTTTGCTGTTTTTAATAATTTAATTTTAGCATAGCCTTTTTTATTTTTTGAAGCTATCATATATTTTTTAGTTTTTGAATCTATAGGAAAGATAGTTCCTAGCTTGACAATAGTTTTAAACTTTTTATCTTTTATAAATAAATTATCTCGAATAGTTATCGCATAATTATTATTCATAAATCTTTTTCTAAATTTATAGTTTACAAAGGCTATATCAGATACAGGCAACCAACCATAAGCATAAGAACAGCGAATATAGACCCATCTTTTGTCTTTAGAGTAGTGTGAAACTAACAGAGGGGTATTAATATTGATAGAAGAGTTTTGATTGTAATCAAATGGAAACCCTTCACCCGTACGTTTTGGATTGTAATAAAAATCTCGTTTTGTTGGGTAAACTTTCAAATCTGTATGTCTCAAAGTAATAGCAGGTTTCAGAACAGATTGGTAACGTTTAAAATTAGAGTTTTTAATTTGATATTTAAACCATTTTTTAGAGATTCGTTTACCATATCGTGTATAAATTTTCTGCTTTGCAAATGTAAATTGCCAATTTCTCTGTTTTGATGATAGACCCATTTTTTTTCTAAACCAAGGTTTAAAAAATTTTTTATTGTATTGCTTGTCATATTGTTTTTGTTCTTTTCGACTCATGGGCTTAATTTGAGTACTAAAACAAGTTGGGTCTTGTTTTAGCTCTCTTGTATCACGTACACTTTGTTTAGGCATAGAGTCTAAAGCACTTCTATATCTATGCCCTGTATCCAAGATAGCCTCTGCAAAAAGAGAAATAGAAAAGAGAACTACAATTATTGTTATTTTATATATTTTCACTTCTTACCACATCTTCTATAATGACGCTAAACGCGTTGTATCTTGAATAACTCTTCTTCCCCATAAAAAACGTTTTTTATAAAAGGTTTTTTGGTTAAAGTTAAAAATCACTATCTTTTTTGCACCTGAACTGGCATGAATAAAATTGCCATTTCCTAAATAGATACCCACATGTGTTACTTTTCCTGATGGGTGTTTTTTTGTATCAAAAAAGACCATGTCTCCTTTTTTTAGATTATTATAAGAGACATATTGACCAACCTTTGCTTGGTCACGAGAAACTCTAGGAATCTTAATTCCTGCATCACGATATATCTTTTGAGTAAATCCAGAACAGTCATAAGTACGAGGTCCTGTCGCACCCCAAACATATTTACGACCAAGAAGCTCTTTTGCACGCCACTCTACAGTATTTACAATATTATTTACATTACTACTCTCTCTTGGTCGCCTTATATCTATAACACAACCACCTCTAGCTTGACGTTCTCCAACTTCAATAGGAGTATTACTCTCTAATATAGGATAGGTTTGTGCCAAAGGAACACTCTCCTCCAATACAGGATAAGTTTGTGCCAAAGGAACACTCTCCTCCAATACAGGATAGGTTTGTGCCAAAGGAATACCCTCCTCCAATACAGGATATGTTTGTGTTAAAGGAGTTTTATCAATAGAAGGAGTACATTTTAAACCTGTACTAACATCAATACCCATAATATTTAAAGCTGTTACTTTAACTTTAGGTTTAACCACTTCAGGTGTTTTATTTGAACAAGCAGTAAAAAATGCCACAGAAGTCAAAAGTAATAAGTTAACCAAAGTATTTTTTTTCATAAGTATTATTCTCCTTTTTTTATGTTTTATATTTGATAACCTTATGTTGATAAGAATAGTATAACAAGAATTCTGTGTTCTAATTGTGTTTTTTTCAAGTTTTT
>QNZV01000006.1 GCA_003978395.1 Sulfurovum sp.
GTACCTAAAACCTCTGTTTTACAAAGATGATTTTTATCACATCTATTTAAATAAAGTTTTTTAAGAGTAATGTGCAAAGGGTCAAAGATACCTGTAAAGGCACGTTCTAAGATAAGTAGATTATTATCATCCATTACCTCTATGGCTGTGACAGCTGAATGTTTATGTTTTTCAGTTTTAAAGTGCCATTTTTTTCCTTTGAGAGAGTAGAGTGTCTGTTGAGTTGTTTTCTTTTTATGTAATGGATATTCAGCTACTGTTAATAAACCATATTTTTTATGCCATGCTAGTGCTTCAAAAATCTTATTTCTATGTTGATAGTTTTTTCTATTTTTTAGCTCTTTTGTTAATCTCTGATTCTTTTTTAAATAGCCTTTCTTAGAAATAGAAGCAATCCTTGGATAACCTTCAAATGAAACATAAAGATTTCCTCTGTTGTCATGTGTTAAGCCTTCTATATCATATCTATGATGTCTTTTTTTTTCATCTACTCGATATGCAGATAGATACTTTAGAGTTTCTATCTTTTCTTTGAATTTTGCAGAAAAAGTATAAAAATTTCCTTTATCTCCAATCATATAGAGTTTATGGTTTTGTTTATCATAACTTAAATCTGAAATTTCAGAGAAAGATATATTGTTTTTAGAAGGATATATTAAACTACGTTCATCTAAAATAGTAATGGATGATTTAATAGGTATTCCATCAGTGTGAGCCATAGAATCACTAAGTGTGCAATTTGTAAATAAAAATAAAAAAGGAATTAATGTTAATAAGTTTTTCATGGTAGATTATGACCTTTTATTTATTATAAAATTCTAAAAATGCCTATATTCTAAAGTTTAAATCCTTTATTAATCAAAAAAGAGATAAAATAATCTCTACTAATAAATAATAACAATTATTGGAGTTTTTGTGAGAAGTAATCAATATTCTGTAAAGGTTTATGAGACTACCATTGAGGATGAAGAGGAATTTATACTGTTTTTTGAAACAAATTATATGCTCTTTAAAGACCACCTTATTTTGATTAAAGGTAATTTAAGTCAAAAAATTAAAGAGTATCTTAATTCAAAATCATTGAGTTATCTGCATAATATTGATTTACCTAAAGGTAGAAGTCGTAAGGCTTTGGAAGAAGAGCTTGAAATAGAACGTAGTGCAAGTGCAGTATCGGTTCAAATTGCAGAAGCAAAGCTAAAAAGACTCTCCTCTAGGTTACAAAATAATTTAACTGTCTTGGATACAATGATTCGTAGTGGACGAGAGATAAATATTGAAGGGGATTTGTTACTATTGAACCGTGTCAATAGTGGTGCAACGCTTAATATAACAGGCAATCTAATCATTCCAAATGTTGTTGAGGGTGCAGTACGTTGTTCTGGAAATTTTATGATGTTAACAGCTTCTCCAAAAGCAAATATAATATTTCATGGTGTTGAAGTAGATAACGATCTTTTAAAAAATAAACTAAATAGAGTTGAATTGAAAAATAATGAAATAATCATAACCCCTGTGTTAAAAAAGGAGATAGTTTGGGCATAGTAATTGCAGTAATTAGTGGAAAAGGTGGTGTCGGTAAAACCACAGCTACAGCGAACCTTGGTTTAGGAATTGGTTTAAATAATAAAAAATGTGTTGTTGTTGATTTCGATATTGGTCAACGTAATCTTGATATGATTCTAGGTTTAGAAAATCGAGTAGTCTATGATATGGTTCAAGTTATGGATGGTGAGGCAAATTTGAAACAAGCACTTATCAAAAGTAAAGCGAGTGAAAATCTTTTCTTTTTAGCTGCTTCACAAAGTAAAGATAAATCAGTACTTGAGTCTAGTAAAGTTGAAAAATTAGTAGTTGAATTAAAAGAGGATTTTGATTTTATTATTTTAGACTCTCCTGCTGGAATTGAGAGTGGATTTGAACATACCATTGAGTTTGCAGATGCAGCGATTGTTGTGGTTAATCCAGAGGTATCTTCTATTCGTGATGCAGATAGAGCTATTGGTATTTTAGATTCAAAGTCACATAAAGTTAAACAGGGCGAAGAGGTTGCAAAATATCTGATTATTAATCGTATTGTGGCTGATATGGTTGAGAGTGGAGAGATGTTAAAGAGTGAGGATATTTTAGATATTTTAGATATTAAACTTTTAGGAAAAATCCCCGAGGATAAGGGTGTAATTGACGCATCTAACCAAGGAAAACCAGTTATTTTAGATAAAAAATCAATAGCAGGTCAAGCTTATATGAGAATTGCAGGACGGCTTTGTGGTAAGCAAATTGATATGAAAGATATTGAAATGTGTGACTCTGGAATTTTTAAAAAAATAGTTGGGATGTTTAGATGATTTCTATATTTAATTTTTTTAGAAAGAAAAAAAGTGCTTCTATCGCTAAAGATAGGTTAACGATTGCTATTATGTCTGATAGAAAGGACTCTACAAATTATCCTTTTATGGATCAGATGAAAGAGGAAATTATAGAAGTAGTCAAAAAATATATAGGTGTGCGAGGAATTGAAATTAAAAAAGAGTTTGATGGAGATTTTGAAGCACTCTCTATTGATGTTATGCTTGATAAATAGATTAAGCTACAAATAATATAACTTAACCTATAGATAATTCTTACTTAACCAAGAACTTCGGGAATTCTAATCACTTGACCTGCATAGATTAGGTCAGGATTTTTAATTACCTCGATATTTGCATCAACAATATGGGTATATTTAGACCCATCATCATAATACTTATTTGCAATTGCCCATAATGTATCACCTTTTTCAATGGTATAAAAGATTTCTTCAGGGATTTCTCGTACATTCTCTTCCGAAATTTGCTCCATAGTAATAAGCTGTTCTGCATCTACTTGTGCAATACCCTTTATATTTCCTGCAATCAAAATAACTTTTTCACGTATAGGATAATTTTTTGCAACTCCTGCAAGTGTAACAAGTTCTCCTTGTACTTCAACTACAAGACCCTCTACTGGTAACTCCGAAAAACTACTCTCTATCTCTTCTTTTATTGTAGCCGAGTCATCACCTTTTCCCAATAAACTCTTGCCTACATTTGATTCAAAATCAAAAAAACTCATCTTTTCTCCTTTTTTATTCTAGATTACTATATTCTAACTACTCTTAAGACTCTTTCAGAATTCTTGGCAAGGTAATACCTGTTTGGCTCTGATATTTTCCTTTTCTGTCTCTGTATGTTGTTTCACAAGCCTCATCTCCCTGTAAAAAAAGAACTTGTGCTATTCCTTCATTGGCATAAATTTTTGCAGGAAGTGGGGTTGTATTTGAAATTTCAATAGTAATATGTCCTTCAAATCCTGGTTCAAAAGGGGTTACATTTACTATTATTCCACAACGTGCATAGGTTGATTTTCCTAGACAAATTGCTAATGTATCAGAAGGCATTTTGAAATACTCAATGGTACGTGCCAAAGCAAATGAGTTTGGTGGTACAATACAGACATCGCCTTTAAAATCTACTACATTATTTTCATTAAAATCTTTTGGGTCAACCACTTCGGCATTAATATTTGTAAAAATTTTAAATTCATTGCTTACGCGAATATCATAACCGTATGAGCTTAAACCATAAGATACTACACCTTCGCCTACTAACGCTTCACAAAATGGCGTTATCATCGCTTCATTAAGTGCTTTCTCTCGTATCCAACTATCTGCTTTTAATCCCATCTATTTCCTTTTCTTGTTTTATAATCGTATAACACGAATATTCGCATTACTTTTAAGTTTGTTAAAGAAGTCTTGTCCTGCTTGAATGCGTTGCTCTTGCATCCATCTATTGGTTACACTATTTCTTACTGCTTCAAATCCACTCTGTTGTTGCCCCTTTGATTTTACAAAATAGGCAATAACACCTTTTCCTGTTTGGATAGGAGAGGTAAATGAATTTGTAGGTGTTTTATTAATAAGTTCCAATAGTTGAGGAGTCATCTCATTTGAAGAGGCTAAAATATTTTTCTTTTTAACTCCTTGAATCGGTCGCATTGGATTGGCTATTGCTTCTTTGATTTTTTCAACTGTTGGAGCAAGATAAACAACTAAACTCATCTGTCTCGGTGCTGATGAAAATAGCTCTTGATGAGTATTATAATAGCTTTTTAATTCACTATCTGTTGGGGGTGTTACAGAGGCTACAATATATTCCCGAAAGAAGTGTTCTTTCTCTATTTCGGTAGTTAGTTGCCTAATGTAGTTTTCCCATGTAAGACCTTTTTTTGCCAAAATATCTCTCATTTGTGCTTGGCTCATTCCTTTTAAGGATGCAATCTGTTGTACTTTTGCTTGAATCTCTTCATGGCTGATTTGAATATTTGCCTTTTTTAAAGCAGATTTCTCAAGTCTATCTCGAATAAGTGCTTCAACAGCTGCTTGTTTACTCATGTTCATTTTTTGTTGAACAGCTTGAATCTCTAACGTTGTAATCGCTTCGCCTTCTACATCTATTGCTACAGCATCAATCACTTGAGCTTGTAAACTAATAAGAGAAAAAAGAAGAAAAGGTAAAAGTTTTTTCATAGGCTTATCCATTTATTTTTAATAAAATGATTATATCGAAATAGCTTTATAAAACAAATTAGCCTTTAAAGCGTAAAGTATCACTTGACACAAATATATTTTTCCCCTATAATATTATAATTATTTATAAGGAATATATTATGTCACTAAAAATGAAACATCTTATGGAAGCTACAGGGGAGAGTAAATCTACTATTCTTTTTTATGTAAAAGAGGGGTTACTCCCTGAACCTGAAAAGCCAAAACCAAATTTACACCTTTATGATGAGTCTTGTATTAATATTATAAAATTTATAAAATATCTTCAAAATCAATTCTCTTATAGTATCGCCCAAATTAAAGCTGTTTTTTCTGAAAATAAGTTTACATTTTCTGATGATTTTTCGATGATGCTTCGTTCTTTGGAGCTTATGGCAGGTAGTCCCAATGCTAAATGGTATAACGATGAAGATTTTTTAGAGCTTACTAATTTACGAGAAGATGAGTTAAATAAATATTTGGCTAAAGGTTGGCTTTTTAGACAAGACAGAGGCTTTTCTACGCAAGAGTTAAAGTTGGTAGAACTCTTTAAACGAGCAAAAAAATTAAAGTTAAATCAAAAACTATTCAATACTTATGTGACATCAGCTATTAAAATGGCAAAGATAGAGTATGCCTTGGGTTCGGAACTTTTAGAGAGTGATAAATCACGAAATAATGAACATTATGAGCTGTTGTTTGACTCTATTTTAACACTTAAACCCTATATATTTAACATGCACACCATGCAAGAGCATCAAAAACAGATGGAGATGAAGAAATGAAACAGCTATTCAAAATAACAGGCTTTACCCCCTATGTATTTATCATTTTTTTAAATGCCATGACTGATTTAGGACATAAAATTATCCTACAAAATACCATTTTAAAAGCCTATGATGGTTCAGAACTCATTGTGTTAACAGCTATTATAAATGCGTTAATACTTTTACCCTTTATTCTACTTTTTTCTCCATCAGGTTTTTTGAGTGACAAATACCCCAAAGTGCAAATCATCCGAGTAGCCAGTCTGTTTGCCGTTGTGATTACAACATTGATTCTCTTCTCCTACATTATGGGGTGGTTTTGGTTGGCATTCTTTTTAACTTTTTTGTTGGCTGGTCAATCGGCTATTTATAGTCCTGCCAAATATGGACTCATCAAAGAGATGGTGTCAAAAGGGCAACTTACATCGGCAAACTCTGTGGTTCAGTCGGTAACCATTGTGGCGATATTGGCTGGGGGAATTGTCTATTCAATCTTCTTTGAGCAACTTCTACCCAATGGTGTAACAAATCCTTCAGAGATTTTACAAGCCGTTTATCCTCTAGGATTTGCTCTTATTTTGGCTTCTGTTGTTGAGTTCCTGTTTGCCTTAAAACTTAAAAAAAGTGTTAAGGGGCAAAAGAGTATGAGTTTCCATTTTAAAAAATATGTTAATTTTACTTACTTAAAAGGAAATATGAAACTCCTTCATAAGTCTCCTACTGTATGGCTCTCAATCATAGGTTTGGCTATTTTTTGGGGAATTTCTCAGTTGGTCATGGCAATTTTTGGAGCTTATGTCAAAGAGAGTTTAGGCATTGACAATACCATTATTATTAACGGACTTTTAGCCCTTTCTGGTTTGGGTATGGTGGTGGGTTCACTCTTGGTTTCCAACTTTTCTAAGCATTTTATAGAAGTAGGGCTTATCCCTTTTGGAGCTATTGGTATTTCACTCTCATTATTTCTTCTACCCACGTTAGAGTCACTCTATACCATAGGATTTGTATTTTTTCTTTATGGTACTTTTGCAGGGCTTTTTATTGTTCCTTTAAATACCATTATCCAACTCTTAACCCCAAAACGAATGATGGGAAAAGTTTTAGCAGGTAA
>QNZV01000017.1 GCA_003978395.1 Sulfurovum sp.
AGATTTCTTAGAGGTGGGTTTAGAGGGAGGGTTATACCTGGCTCCATTCCGAACCCAGAAGTCAAGCCTCCCATCGCCGATAATACTTATCCTGTCTGGATTGGGAATGTAGGTCGCTGCCTCTTTGAATTTCTTCTCTTTTATTACTTTTTTTCCTATAATCTTATTATTTTCATATTTTACTTCTTAATTACACTATTATTACACTTGTTTTTGTTAAAATAATGGATTGGAGTTTGAATCCAATTAAATTATAATCTAAAGGAATTTGATGAAAAAAATTTTATTTTTTATGGCTCTTAGTGTTTCATTTCTATTTTCAGCTATAAATATTCAGACAGCATCGAAAGATGAGTTAATGTGTATTAAGGGTATTGGAGATAAAAAAGCTACAGCTATTTTAAATTATAGAAAATCAAATAAAATAAAATCTGCTGATGACCTTATTAATATTAAGGGTTTTGGAAAAGGGATTATAGCTAATGTAAAAGCTGGTAAAAAATCTGTTGCTTGTGGTAGTAAAAAAACTGCTAAAAAGAGTAAATCTAAAAAAGTAATAAAAAAAGATACAAAAAAGAAAACAACTTCTAAGAAAGAGACTTCTTCTGTCAAAAAATCTAAAAAAGATAAAATAGAAACAAAAAAAATGGAAAAACAGCCTAAAGTTCAAAAATCTGAAAAAGAAAAAACAGAAAAAAAGCTTACAAATAAGAAAAATGACTCTGAAAAAGAGTAATATTTGATGAGTTTCTAACTCACTTCTCTTGGCTTTAGGGCATAATTTATGCTCTATTGTTAATAACTCCTATATTTACTAAAAATTCTTCTTCTCTATATTTTGCTAAAACTTAATCAAAATAGATATACTTCCATAATCTAAAGGATAACTATGAATGATAAAATAATCAACTATTTTATGTGGTTAATGATGTTGGGAATGTTTAGCTATTTTCTATTTAGTAAAGGTTGGATTTTTAATGATTTTGAAAATATTTCTACTGATGAAGCTAAATATTTAATTGAGAATGATAGAAATTTAACACTACTTGATGTACGTTCTGTATCTGAATATCAAAGAGATTATATTGGTAATGCTATTAATATTCCTTTTATACAATTAAAGCAAAGTTTAGAAGAACTAAATTCCATAAAGTCAACAAAAATATTGGTCTATTCAGAACGAGCTAAAAGAAGTGTTAAAGCATCAAGACTACTCTCTAAATATGGTTTTACAGTTATTAATTTAAATGGTGGAATGGTGTTTTGGATAAGAAAAGGTTATGTCGTAACTAGGCACTAGTCTATTTCTTCGTGCATCTGAAATCATATTATATTTTCATAATTATTAGTTATGGCTAAAATTATGTTTTATTGTGATAGAATTCCATTTGAAAAATTTTAAGGAAAAAAACGTGGATAAGTTTAAAAAAGAGTGCTTAGAGTATCATATTAATGGAAAAACTGCTACTGAAATTACCAAACCGTGTAAAACACAAAAAGAGTTGTCAATGGCATATACTCCAGGAGTTGCTTTCCCTTGTTTAGAAATTGCAGAGAATCCATCTTTAGCATATAAATATACAAATAAAGGAAATACTGTTGCTGTTATCTCTGATGGAACAGCTGTTCTTGGGCTTGGAAATATTGGTGGACTAGCAGGAAAACCTGTTATGGAAGGAAAAGCTGTTCTTTTTAAATCATTTGCCAATGTAGATGCTGTTGATGTTATTTTAAATGTTCATGAGGTTGATGAAATTGTAGATGTTTGTGCTGCTATCTCTGATACTTATGGTGGAATTAATTTAGAAGATATAGGTGCTCCAAAATGTTTTGAGATAGAGAGAAAACTCCAAGAGAGACTTGATATTCCTGTATTTCATGATGACCAACATGGAACAGCTATTATCACATCAGCAGGACTTCTTAATGCAATAGAATTGGCTGAAAAGAATATAGAAGAGATAAAAGTTGTTATTATAGGTGCAGGTGCAGCAGGTATCGCTTGTGCAAAAATGTATAAGAATCTTGGTGTTAAACATATTGTCATGATAGACTCAAAAGGTGTTATTCACTCAAAAAGAGATGATTTAAATAAGTATAAACAAGAGTTTGCATTTGAAACCGAAGATAGAACATTAGCTGATGCACTTAATGGTGCAGATATGATGTTAGGTCTTTCAGGTCCTGGAATTGTTTCACAAGATATGGTAAAAACAATGGCACAAGATGCGATTATCTTTGCATGTGCTAACCCCACACCTGAAATTACTCCTGACTTAGTAGAAGAGGTTCGACCTGATATTATTGTAGGAACAGGAAGAAGTGATTATCCTAACCAAGTAAATAACGTTTTAGGATTTCCTTTTATCTTTAGGGGTGCTTTGGATTCTGGTGCTAAAAAAATCACAGAAAATATGAAAATGGCTGCAGCAAAAGCATTGGCAAATTTAGCAAAAGAGCCAGTTCCTTATTATGTAAAAGCTATCTATAATGACCCTGACTTAACTTATGGGAAAAAACATATTATTCCTACACCATTTTCAAAAGAGGTACTTGTTTGGGTTGCATCTGCTGTAGCTGAAGCTGCTTTTGAAGATGGAGTAACCAATTTAAAAGCATGTGATTTGAAAAACTACCAAGAGAACTTACGTCAAATGATTTATGTAGATAATCATGAAGATTCTCATATTAATAGCTAATATTAAGTGGGCTTTTTAGCCCACAAAAAAGATAAAGAATTAAAATGAAAAACATCTACACCTTCACAAATTTATCAAAAGAGAAAAAATGTGTACACCTTGTTACACAAAAAGATTCGATACAACCATATTCATTCTCTCTTGCTTTACATACCCAAGAAGACCCTTTGCAGATTATTAAAAATAGAAATTTTATTAATCAAAAGTTTCCTAATATGCACTTTATCGTTGCCAATCAAACACACAGTGCCAATGTTGAAATTATTACAAAACAAGAAGAAGCACAAGGCTGGGCAGATGTAGAAAGTGCCATAAAAAACTGTGATGCACTCATTACCAATCAAAAAAATATTATGCTCACTATTTTAACAGCCGACTGTGTTCCTATTTTACTTTTTGATAAAAAACAGAATGTTATTGCCGTTGTACATGCAGGATGGAAAGGAACAGAAAAAAGAATAGTCTCTAAAACAGTAGAGAAGATGAGGGAAGTTTTTGACTCTAATCCTAAAGATATTTTAGCATCTATTGCACCTGCTATTGGAAGATGTTGTTATGAAGTAGATTGGAATGTTGCTAAATATTTTAAAAATATTGAAAATGCATATGATAATAGAGACGAAAAGCAAATGTTAGATTTGCCATATATTAATAAAGTTCAACTTCTCCAAGTAGGCTTAGATGAACATCATATTGAACTATCGAATATATGTACTGCTTGTGAAGTTGAAAAGTACTTTTCATATAGAAAAGAAAAAGGTTGTTCAGGAAGATTTATGAGCATGATTGGTTTAAAATAAATTTTAAAGTTGACCGATAAGAATTTTATCCTCTTTTTTATAGCTAACCTTTGAATTCATTTTAGACTTAATAACTTCAATAATTAAGGAGAGATCATCAAAGTCTATATTTAAGTTTTTAGTCAACATTTGTAAATCATTATTAATGTTTTTTTCCTCTTCTTTAATATTTACAGGCAAAATAGTATCTGCTTCACTCTCTTCTAATTGAATTATTAAATCTGAATCTTTATTCTCTACTTGATAGCTTACAGGAAGTGTTGATTTACTAAAAAAAGCATTTTTATTAAATTCAAATGAGAAGTTTTTAGAAAAATCAGCGAAAAAGTTATTGTATCCCATAAATAATAAACCTGCTGTAATTATCGCTGTTTCCACTTTAATAATAATGCTTAATGACAAAAAACTTTTCTTCTTTTCTACTACTCCAAGTTCTGCTTTATATGCATTGTAGTAGTCATTACTTGTATCATTATTTTTTCTAAATATGTTCATTTACATTTCCTTTTTTCGTGATAATATAATAATAATATAAAAGTTGGTAGTAAAAGTGAAATTCTAGGAATATTTTTAATAAAAATTAATTATATTATAATATATTGTATTATATTATATATAATTAATTTTATAGATATCAAGATAGTTTAAATAGCTTTTTAGCTATCCTTTCGATAAAAAAGGAATTTAAATGACAAAAAAAATCACTATACTACTTAGTATTTTAGGTGCATTAATTTTAGGAATAGGCGTACTATTCTATACAAAAGTTTTAGAGATAAAACAGACAAATAGTTCAGCAGTAATGAAAAGTAATTTTCAGCTACAAGCATTAAATGGGAATATATTTACTATAGATGCAAAAAATAGGAAATTTAAAATTACAGGAATGGAAGGTAAAATTGTTTTTTTGAAAATCTTTGGTTGGGACTGTGATTTTTGTCAAAAAGAGATTCCTGAACTTATTAAATTAAAAAAATCTTTATCAGATACTTTTGATGTTATTGCAATTGAAGCACAAAATCATACCGATAAAAAATCTAAAGAGTTTATTAAAAAATATGGAATCAACTACAATATTGTTTCAGGTAATAATCATCAAGATTTTTATATGTATTTGCAAAAACAGTATGGATGGGAGGGTGTCATACCCTTAACTATTGTTTTGTCAAGAGATGGAAAAGTATTAGCCTTTGAAGAGGGTTCTAAATCTTACTCTTTATCAGAACTCCTTAAAGCTTCTCTCTTAAAGAAGTAGTTTCATGATAGAAAAAAAATATATACACATTTTAATCTATCCCCTTTTCGTTAGCTCTTATTTAAATGCAAATCAAGGATGCAATATCTCATCTTTTATAGAAAAGAGTAGAGAAAGAGAAGAGTCAAATCCAACGTTTAAAATACGAGAAGAAAAAATAAAGAAAGAGAGAAAAAATAAAAATATAGAATTGAAAATTACCAAAAAATTAACTTCTATTAAAATTATTTATGAAAATCAAACTATACAAATAAAACGTACTCCCAAAAATGACGAACATACTTGTCCTCCTTTTTGTATTCAACCTATGAATATAAGAGGTGTTAAAACCGTAGGAGAGTTGGAAGTTTTAGATTTTATAAAAGAGCTAAAAGGAAAAGAAGCTAAACTACTTATTGATATAAGGGAGAACAAAGAGTTTAAGCAATATACCATTCCTGGTGCCATTAATATTCCCTACAGTATGTTAAAAATAAATAGTAAATATCAAAAACAAATACTTATTCTTTTAGGAGGAGAAAAAATAGGAAAAAAATGGTTATTTAAATTTGTTCCTACACTACTTATTTTTGGAACTAGTGATGAAGATGAAAAGACATATAATGCTATTAATACGCTATTAAAACTCTCCTATCCTAATAAAAAAATCTATTATTATAGAGCAGGTATAGAAGGATGGAATCGTTTAGGACTAACTCTCTATTAATTATGGTTTTTCTTGCCTCAGAAAAGGTTTTGAGACATTAATAATACCTAAAGTCTCCACCAATGGTAAGTCTTCAAGCTTAATTTCTTTTTGAATATTGTGAGTCTGTTTTAAATTTTTCATTTTATCTATTTCTTCTAAAGTAAATATTTCTGATTTAGAAACTACTTCGAGTTGATGAGAATTTTGCTCTTTAGATAAAGTATA
The DNA here is from genome assembly GCA_003978395.1 of Sulfurovum sp. Taxonomy (GTDB): domain Bacteria; phylum Campylobacterota; class Campylobacteria; order Campylobacterales; family Sulfurovaceae; genus UBA1140. The sequence goes on from QNZV01000017.1 coordinate 5,668, forward strand.
TATATTCTGCTGTTTTCCTAATAAAACTCTCTTTTTTAGAGTTTTTACGATAGGTGCTATGTATATTTTTTTCTTTTTATTTAATTCTATTTTTCTTTTAAGACGTATATCTTCTAGTTTCTTTTTTCTTGCAAGCTTTTTTCTTCTTGCAAGCTTTTTTCTTTTTATAAGCTTTTTTCTTTTTACAACTTTTTTTCTTTTTAGCTGTTTTCTTTTTTCTAAAAGAGTTCTCTCTTTTCTATCTTCTATAACTTTTGCTAATGATTTTAAAGTACCTAAAACCTCTTTGGCTACTTCATCTTCTGAAGGTTCAGCATTTTTAAAAACCTCTTTTGTAGCTAACTTTAATTTTTCTAAAATCTCATTATTACTCTCTTCTTTTACTGACTTAGGAATAACAATAGGTTCAATAATAATAGGTTTGGATAAAACTACTTCAGAAGATAATTTTTTTTCAAAAAGAGAAAAAGAAGAAAGTATAATAGGTGTAAAAAAAGTAAGTATAAAAATTTTTTTAATAAACAAAAGTCTATCCTTAGCATATAAAAATAAAAAGGAATTATAGTTAGAATAGCCTAATGCTTGCTTATAACATAATTCTTTCTTATCCAAAAAATCATTCTCTTATTTAAATTCTTAAAAACTATGCTAATTGGTGCCTAAAAGAGGGAAACCCAATCTATACCTTCTCAATTAGGTCACAAATTAAACAGTTAATTTTAGCTATACTTACAAAAAAATTACAGGAGTTACTAAAAATTATTTTAGCTTCACTGTTGGGTATTGTTTTGATGTTGACAGGAATGGGTTCATTAAAACTTGCTTTTATGTTGCAAGTAAGTGTTATGATAATATTGGTAGTTAGTGGACTAACTGGTTCTTGCTACCTTAGTAAAGTACTAAACTCAGCATTTCCACTCTGTAATGATATAAATAAGGACAAAAAATAATGGAAAAAGTCTCATACAAAGACGCAGGTGTAGATATTGATGCAGGAAATAATTTCGTAGAAGCGATTAAAGCCGATGTGAAATCAACTTTTGATTCAAATGTAATTGGAGGTATTGGTTCATTTGCAGGTGCTTATGCACTCCCTACAGGATATAAAGAACCTGTAATTTTATCGGCAACAGATGGAGTTGGAACAAAACTAAAACTTGCTATTGATAGCAATAAGTTCGATACTGTAGGAATTGATTTGGTTGCAATGTGTGTCAATGACCTTATCTGTAACTTTGGAACACCAATGTTCTTTTTGGATTACTATGCAACGGGTCATCTTATTCCACAAAATGCAAAAGATGTTGTAGCAGGAATTGCAGAGGGTTGTAGACGAAGCGAATGTTCACTTGTAGGTGGAGAGACTGCTGAAATGCCAGGAATGTACTCAGATACAGATTTTGACCTTGCAGGGTTTGCTGTAGGTATTGCAGAGCGTTCCCAAATGGATACCCTTGCAAATGTAAAAGAGGGACAAGTTATTTTAGCCCTTCCAAGTTCAGGTGTTCACTCAAACGGTTATTCACTCGTTAGAAAACTCTTCTTTGATAAATTGGGAATGAGTTTGGATTCTGAATTTAATGGAAAACCATTGATTGAAACGCTTTTAGAACCAACTAGAATTTATGTCAAAGAGTTCAAAGCAAATAGAGACAAAATTAAAGCTTTAGCACACATTACAGGTGGTGGAATTGTAGAGAACTTACCAAGAGTACTACCAGAAGGCATGAGAGCTAAAATTTTGAAAGAGTCTTTAAAAATACTCCCTATTTTTGAGTTTATGAGTCAATATGTAGAAGAAGAAGAGATGTTTAGAACCTTTAATATGGGTGTAGGAATGGTACTTGTTGTTGATAGTAATGATGTAGAAGCTGTTTGTGCCAATAGTGATGCTTATGTTATTGGAACAATGATTAAAGGAGAGAAGGGTGTAGATTTAGTTTAGTCAATAACTATTCTCTACTAACTCAAAAGATATTCAATTTTTTTGATGATTAAACAAAAAATAAACTATTTTTCTGATATAATATCTTTATGAAAGATAAAAAAGATAAATTAACGCTCCGTCAAATGGAGATATTTTTAAATGTTGTTAAAGAGGGACACCTTACCAATGTGGCAAAAGGCATGGGTCTTAGTCAATCTGCAATTTCTATGGCGATTAAAGAACTAGAAAAAATTTTAGGTAATCCACTCTTTGACAGAATTAACAAGAAACTTATTTTAAATGAGATGGGGCGTTCTTTTGAAAAAGAGATTGCTCCTATTATCAAAAAAATCAATGATATTGAATATGAATTTAAAAATACTGTAAATAAAGGTATGGTACGAGTAGGTGCGAGTACTACCGTTGTAGATTATATGATGCCTCCTATTATATGCTCTTATATGAATAACTATCCCGATGTAAAAGTTGGTCTAAAAGAGGGAAATACCAAAAATATTGTTGAACTTATCAAAGAGGGTAAACTTGATGTTGGTTTTATTGAAGGAATGGTTAATGATTCTGACATTATCAAAGAAATCGTTGGTGTTGATGAGTTGGTTGTTGTAACCACCGATTCAGAATTAACCAAAGAGTGTTTTATTGATTCTCTACAATCTAAAAAATGGGTACTACGAGAAGAGGGTTCTGGAACACGTGAAGTCTTTTTGGACTATGTGAAAGATAAAGTAGACCATATTAATATTTTCTTAGAATTAGGACATACCGAATCTATTAAATCTCTGCTGATGAACCATCAATGTTTAACCTGTATTTCAAAAATTGCCGTTAGAAAAGAGATAGAAGAGAATAAGCTTATACAAATTCCTTTAAAGAATTTTGAGTGTAAACGTCACTTTTTCATGATTTATCATAAAGATAAATATAGAAGTGAACTCTTTAACAAATTTATCTATTTTACAAAAAGTATGATGATTCAGATGTTAGAAAATAAATCTTTTGCTAACTCATAATCAGAGGGATAGTTTAAATTCATAAATGATTTTTTACTTTTAAAATAGACCTTTTGGGTATTCACTTGCTCTAAAAGTATCTGTAATTTATGACTATTTTTACCTATCATATCTTTAGCTATATCAAGCATACTCCGTCTATATATAGCACACAGAGGCTCTACTCCATTGGGAGAGTGAGCCACAACAATATCACTACTCTCTTCTGCTTCATCTGATAATTTTTTGAATATCTCTATCTCCACAAAAGGAGAGTCAACACTCAATATAAAAACTTCATCAACCTCTTTTAAAGTATCAAAAATTGAAATAAGTGCAACCAAAGGAGAGGAGTCACTATAGCAATCTTCTATTAACTCCATAGGAAAATCAAACTTATTATTTTTTGCAGAGATATAGACTTTTTTAAAAAATGGTTGAAATCTTCTATATTGATACTCAGCCAAAGAGTTATATCCTTCAAATGGAAGAAGTGCTTTATCTCTTTTCATACGAGAGCTTTTACCCCCTGCAATAATAATTAATGGTAAGTTATTCATATCCAATCCTATTGAGTATCAGCAACCCACTCTATAACTTTATTTGCTAGTTTTCGTCCATATTTTCGAGAGTATCTATCATTGACCAATACAACCACAACATAACGTTCTCCTGAAGCCCCTTCTACATAACCTGCAATATTAGCTACACCTCTAATCGTACCTGTTTTCATCCATGCTCGACCAAATACTGAAGAGTATTGAAAACGTCGTCTAATTGTACCATCAATACCTGCTATAGAGAGTGTTTGCATCCATCTATCTCCATAGTTTTTATAGCCGTCAAGAAGTAGATTTCCCAAAGATTGAGCTGTAATCTTTGCAATTCTTGAAAGACCCGAACCATTTTCAATAAAGGTTTTCCCTCTTTCCAAAATATGATGTCTATTTAATATTCTCTCTACACCATTACGCCCTTTTTGTAATGTTCCAGGTTTTCCATATTGTGTTACACCCATCGTCAACATAATTTGTCGTGCAAAAAGATTGTTACTCTTTTTAGCTGTTACAGAGATAATCTCTTCTAACGATTTAGAGAAGTGAGAAAAAAGGTATTTGGCTGTCCGAGGAGTTCGTCGTAATTTCATTTTTCCTGTATACTTAATACCACTCTTTTTAAGTTTATTTTTTAATGTATAGTAAAACGATAAGTGTGGTTTTGTTACTACCTTACAAATTTTTCTATCAGAACAATTTTTAGAAAGTTTTCCTGAAAAAATCATTGTTCTATTTTTAATACTAACTCTTGGCCAAGAACGACTACCACGACAGGAGCCATTAACTGCTTTCATTTTATTGATTACTCGGTAACTTAAATCAGGAATATCTTTGTTAATATAAATTTTTCGTCCATGAGGGGAGACACAGACCGTACTTTTTCGTTGGTTAAACATCAAAGCATCAGGCATAGCATTATAAGGACTGTACCGATTTTTATCAAAACCCGAGTTGTTTCGACTACTTATTCTAAAGATACTTTTATCTAAAATAATATTTCCTGTAATCTTTTTGATACCACGATTTCTTATCTCTGAAACAATTGAATCAACATCTCTTGTTTTTAATGTTGGGTCACCTCCTGCTTTGATGACTAAATCTCCACGAAGAACCCCTCTTCTAATGGTTCCTGTGTAATAAAATTTCGTCTCCCAACGATAATCATACCCCAACTCCATTAATGCAGAATAGATGGTTAAAAGTTTAATGACAGAAGCAGGAGAACGTTTTTTATGTGCATTCCAAGAGGCCAAAGGTATGGGGCTGGAAGTTGATTGAATAAAAATACTGTAGTTATTTTTATTTAAAGGAATAGTATCTATTTCTTCTTGTAAATCATAAGGAAGAGTTCCTGAAAAAAGCTGAATCGTAAAGAGTAGTGTTAAGAGAAAAAATTTAATTTTATTCACTGGTGACCTTTGAAAAGTAATATACTTGAGCTATCAAGGTATATTAATCAAAAATTACTTTAAAAAGCTATAAAATAGGGAATACTCTACTTAACATACCATCCAGTTCTCCATTGTAAACACATCTTGAGTGCAAGGCATCCCTTTCCATCCACTAGCATCAAGATACATCATCTTACCTCCAAAATATCCTACCACATACATCTCCTTATAAATAGGGTACATCCCACCTGAAAACATGGCAAAAATATCCTCATAAGAGGTTGGATGTTCATAATGTTCAAAGTCCAAAGAGTGCAAAACAATAATTGCATAATGCAACATCTCATTTTTCATCATTTTAGAACTTAAAGCGTAATAAGAAGGATATGTAACCGATGGGTCTTCTAATAACTCTGAAATATAGAGCCGTTCTTTTTTATTTTTGTACATAAAGTATTATAGTTTAATTATGCTGATTATACAAACGAACGATACGTTATTTGAGACATTAAATAAGGGGCAGACACAGAGGTCGCCCCTACAGCTGTTTGGGTTAAACAACATTTATCTATCTCAATATTAAATTAAAAAAATCATCACAAAATCAAATTTTTTCAACCTATGCAACTGTAGGGGCGACCTCCGTGTCTGCTTAAATTTTGAAGACTACTTAAAACTTTAACGAAAAAACAAATCTTGATTGGCTACACTGTTAAGATGAAAAATGAAATTAATATTATTATAATAACACCTGAACTTAGTAAAGAGGGAGGTGGTGGAATTGCTATTTATACGCAAATATTGGCAAAAGAATTGAGTTTAGATTTTGAAGTCGAAAGAGTTGTTACATTAAAAGAACGTGCTGTTGTGAATAGAGTGAGGGTATTATTTCTTTCAATCGTGAAAGTTTTTTATCTTTTAAATAGAAAAAAGAGAAAAATAGCTCATATTCATACAGCCCATGATTCTAGCTTTTTTAGAAAATCTATTTTTGTTAGGTTGTGTAAAATTTTCAAAACTCCTGTTATTTTACATCTTCACTCTCCCTCTTTTGCTCTATCTTTTAAAAAGAAATCAGAGAAACAACAAGAGAATATTCGTAAGGTTTTTAAACTTGCTGATAAGGTTATTGTTCTCTCCAAAAGAGAGAAAGAGTGGTATCTTGATAACATTGAGAAACGACCACCTCTTGTGGTTTATAATGGAATGAATGATTTAATAAGTTCTAGTGATAAAGTATCAGAACGGAGAAACACTGTATTATTTTTGGGTCAACTGGGTCATAGAAAAGGTACATATGATTTGATTAAAGCGTTTAAAAAAGTTTTAGAGAATTATTCTGATGCTAAATTAACCCTTGCAGGAGATGGAGAAGTAGATGAGTGTCAAAAACTAGTCAAATCCTTACAGATGGATAACTCTGTTGAGTTTTTAGGTTGGATAGGTTTGGAAAAAAAGAGAGAACTGCTTAATAGTAGTAAAATATTTGTTTTACCTTCACATCAGGAAGCTTTTCCTTTAACAATTTTAGAAGCAATGAGTACACGACTACCTATTATCTCTACTTTTGTAGGAGGTATTCCCGAAGCAATTGAGAATAATATTTCTGGACTTTTGATTAATGCAGGAGATATTGAAGCATTAAGCAGGAATATACTAAAATTGTTAAATAATACTCTTTTATGTGATAAAATTGGAGAGTTTGCAAGAGAACGTTATCTGACTCATTTCAAACTAACCCAAACAACAGAAAATATAAAAAAAATTTATACAGAACTACTTTAAAAGTAAA
>QNZV01000011.1 GCA_003978395.1 Sulfurovum sp.
GCTGGTTACTACCATGGAGCAATTGATGGTATTTGGGGTTCATCTTCTAGAACTGCTACTAGAAATTACCAAAAAGCTAAAGGTTTACCAGTTGCTGGTCTTTCTGTAGCTACTATGGAGTCTTTAGGTCTTTATTAATAGTTTCTAAATTTTATCAGAAGAGAATTTTTATCTCTTCTGAACCTTTTTTTAACCTCTATTCAACTTCTTTTAAACTTCAACTCAATATACTAGCTCTGAAAATATCAATATTTCATTGATATAATTAATTTATTAAGAATTTAAAAAATTCTAGACAAAGGATATATATGGCTCTTTATGATAGAGATTATAGTAACAATACTATAGACAGTGGTTATGCTCATCAAGCAGAAGGTGCTTCTGTTGCATTTATGAAAAAAACCTATCAACTATTAGGTGCAAGTATGATTTCATCTGCAATGGGTGCATATTTAACTATGCCTTATGCAGCAACTATTCAACAATTTAAGTGGTTTATTTTTGGTTTTGTAATGCTAATGGTTTTCTTTGGTTTTAATGCTACAAGAAAAAATCCTACTTTACATATGATTGCACTCTTTATATTTACATTTGCAATGGGTGTAATGATTGTACCTCTTTTAGCTATGGTTATTGGTCAAGGTAACGGTATGCTTATTGGGAATGCTTTTCTTATGACTTCTGTACTTTTTGGTGCATTAAGTCTTTTTGCTATCAACTCAAAAAGTGATTTTTCAAGTTGGGGAAAACCATTAATGGTTGTTATGATTGTAATTTTTATAGCATCATTAGTAAATATCTTTATCTTAAAAAGTCCAATGCTTCATGTTATTGTTACAGCAGGTATTCTGTTGCTATTTTCACTGTTTACTATCTATGATACACAAAACATTGCAAATGGTGCATATGACTCTCCTGTAGATGCTGCTGTATCATTGTTTTTAGACTTCTTTAACATGTTTACAGCAATTTTACAACTTTTAGGTTTTATAGGTGATGATTAACTAAAATAATCTTAGAAGAGTACTCTTCTAAGATTTTACTGCTTTTACAAAAAGTACTTCAAACTCTAAATAATCCAATGGATACTCTCGCATTAAACGTTTCATACCACCATAGCTTAATTGTCCTGAACCACCACTCACTCCTGAACGTTTAATATATTGAAACATCTCTCGTACCGATGAAAAACTTAATTGATACTCTACTACTTCCAATTCATACTTATAATATTTATTTAACTTTTCAATAATAAACTCTTTGGAATAGATAGGAGATTGTATACCTGCTGTTTGATGCAAGGTTGCAAATGTTTTAGAGGTAAAAAAAGCAAAATAATATTTATCAGCCAGCAAAGAAATTGTCTTTAAAACAGTGGATAAATCATTACTCCACTGTAGAGCAGAAGCAGAAATAAGAATATCAAATTCACTCTTTTTATAAGCTAAAAAGGACTCTTTATTATTAAAATCAGAACAGACTTTTTCTATATTTGATGAAGAGGGGTGCAGAGCTAACATCTCTTTAGAAAAATCAAAAGCGATAAATTTATCTGTAGAGATATTTTTTTTAGTGAAATTATCATATACAGCTCCAGAGCCACAACCCAAATCTAAAACTTTTACATATCTCTTTTGCTCTAACATTAAAGTTAATCGTGATGCAACTTCTAGTTGAATCATATTATGTTTTTTATAATCCTCTGCAAATCGGGAAAACTCTTTTACTATTTTCATTTATCTCAGTTTCAATTAATTTAGGGTATAATCCCCCAAATTATACCCAATTTGAAGTTTAAATTTAACAAACAACTTCAATATTCAAAGAGGAAAAGAATGATTTCAACACTATTAGTTGTTCAAATTGCATTAACTATTGCTATAGTTATTGCCATTTTATTACAAAAAAGTTCAAGCATGGGACTGGGTGCCTACAGTGGAAGTAACGAATCTATGTTTGGAGCTAAAGGACCTGCAGGTTTCTTGTCAAAAGCTACATTTACATTAGCACTTCTTTTTATATTAAATACCTTAACTATGGGTTATTTATACAACAAAGAGAAAACACACTCTGTAGCAGATACCATTGATGCATCAAGCTCTGTTCCTGCAATAAAAAAAGTTGAAACAGCTACTGCTACTCCAACAATAACAAAAGAAGATAATACTTCTAAATAATCTCCAGTAATGAGGTTCTTCCTCATTGCTCTTTTTTAAAAACTCAAAACATCCATTTTACTGTTAATAAAAACCAACGCTTTTACAAGTAAAAAAAGGGTAAAATTTCATTATTAAAAACATAAGGATTAACAGCATGTTAAATGAAATTTATGACCATACCAAAGAGCAAATGGAAAAGAGTATAGACTCTCTTAAAAGAGATTTTTCCACACTTAGAACAGGTAAAGTTACCACTAATATTGTAGACCAGATTAGAGTTGATTATTATGGTACACCAACACCATTAAACCAAGTAGGAAGTGTAATCGCAACTGATGCAACAACAATCTCTATTACTCCTTGGGAAAAACCAATGTTACAGGCTATTGAAAAAGCAATTCAAGAAGCAAACATTGGTGTAAACCCAAATAATGATGGAGACTTTATTAAACTCTTTTTTCCTCCTATGACATCAGAACAACGTCAAGAGATTGTAAAACAAGCTAAAGTAATGTCAGAAAAAGCAAAAATTGCAGTTAGAAATATTCGTAAAGATGGAAATGACCAGATTAAAATGCTTGAAAAAGATAAAGATATTAGTGAAGATGAATCAAAAAGAGGACAAACAGAGATTCAAAAAATAACTGATGCAAGTGTAAAGAAGATTGAATCGGTATTAACAGCTAAAGAAGCTGATATTCTAAAGGTATAGCTGTATGGATGTAGAGAATATATACAAAGAGGCAGAAGCACTACTAGAGGGTCATTTCATTTTATCAAGTGGAAATCATTCAAACCGTTATTTACAAAGTGCAAAAGTTTTGGAAGACCCTAAAAGAGCAAAACTTTTAGCAGATGCATTGGCTAAAATGATTCAAGAGAGTGGAATAGAAGTAGAGACTATCTGTGCTCCTGCTCTTGGTGGTATATTAGCAGGTTATGAGTTGGCTCGTTCACTTGGTGTACGTTCTATTTTTGTAGAACGAAAAGAGGGAGGAATGGAGCTTCGCCGTGGTTTTCAAGTAAAGAAAGACGAAAAAATCCTTATTTGTGAAGATATTATTACCACAGGTGGTTCAGCAATGGAAGCATCAAAGATTATAGAAGAGCTAGGGGCTAATGTTGTTGCTTTTGCTTCACTTGCTAATAGAGGTTTCTGCAAACGCGATGGTTCAACAAGTCAATCCAAACCTGAATGTAAACTACCTTGCGATACACCATTTTTTGCCTTAGATGATTTTACATTTGAAATGTACACACCTCAAGAGTGTCCTATGTGTAAAGAAGGTTCAATAGCTATTAAACCTGGTAGCCGTAACAACTAAAGTAAAAAGAGCATTAAAGTAATGCTCTCATTTTTCTCTTTTTTAGATATTCATCCACAGTTAATTTACAAAATACTACTATACTTTATAATTAAATTTAAAGGATTCTAAAATTATGAAAAAAATACTATTAAAACCTATCTTAGTATCAAGCATTATTGCTCTTATATTAGGAGGTTGTGTTCAAAATGGAATGCCAACGATTAAAAATGCTGATGGAACATCAAATCGTGCAGGAACGGGAGCTTTACTTGGTGGACTACTAGGTGCAGTTGTAGGGGGTTCAACTGTAAACCACTCAGGAAAACGTGTTGCTATTGGAGGTGTAGTCGGTGCAGCTGTTGGTGCAGCCATTGGTTATAGTCTTGACCAACAAGCCCAAGAGGTAGCACAAACACTCAATACCAATGTAAATAATAATCCAACTGCTGAACAAAATTCAAACAATCAACTTATTGTTTCAAATACCAATAAATTTGTGAAAATTATGTTTCGTGACCCAATGATGTTTAGAACCAATGAGAGTACACCAACTCCATCAGCACAAGCAGAGATTAGAAGAATGATTCCTGCATTACAAAAACCAGCTTATGCCAATATGATTATTCAAACTGTAGGACACACTGATAGTAGAGGAAGTTTTCAACATAATCAAGCTTTATCTGAGGCAAGAGCTTCATCAGTGGGAAGTACTATTCAAAGTGGTGGTGTTACAAACTCAATGTTCTCAAAAGGGTGTTCATTCTCTAAACCAGTAGTACCAAATACTTCTAGTGCAAACATGGCTTTAAATAGAAGAGTAGAAATATATCTTTACCCTAATCAAGCATCTGTCATTGACCCTTGTATAAAATAATATCTAAGAGAGTAGTTTAATAGCTATTCTCTTTTCTTAAATGTGAATCTTTTCTACACATAGAGTACACAAATTTTAGTTATAATACGTTCAAGCCTAACATAGAAAAAAAAATAACATATTGCTAGACAGCTTGTAGTGTAGCTTTGTATTGTCAATGAAATCTCCCTGAATTCATTATTCTTCCTCCCTTTATAAACTCTATGTTAGGACTAAGTTAGAACTTAGTCCCATATATATTATCCTTATCTTATAAATTCTTAATCAATAAGTTGCTAAACTATTTTACTCTAAAATCTCTTTAACTCGTCCAACCTCTCCAGACATCAATCGCACTTTAATACCATGAGGATGTCTTGAAGACTTCGTTAGTATATCTCTAACCACACCCCATGTTAAATAACCTGTATCTTGGTCTTCTTTTAAAACAATATTTACTGTTTTTCCCGATTTTATATCTGCTCTTTTTGTACCATTCATATGCATCCTTCTATTTTTTAGATTAAGATTTTAATAAACTTGCTTTTGCTTGTTTTGATGATAATCTACCACTGATATACTCTTCTCTTACACTATCTATATAATTAAGTAACTCTTGCTTAAAGAGACCATCATCTTCAATTTGATTCTTTATAAGATACTTAATCTCTGAAAAATTAGGAAACAGTGTTAACATATCATCTTTTAAAGTAGAATTATTCCATAAATTCTTTTTTTCTTGCATGGAAAGAGTCTGAAATTGTAAAACTTCTTTACCATTAACATCTATTATATAATTATTATCTCCTCTCATTAGCTCTTTTTCATGAAAACCATAACTTACATCAACTTTACGAGTAAGTTCATTAACAATGATTGTTACCAAAGAGACAATTGCAAAAGCTATCACTCCTACAAAAATTATTCTTTTATACATATATACTCCTTTAACTTATAAAAACATTATACCACAGTATTACTTAACAAAGTTAAATTAATAACTCTGTCAGCTTTTTCAATACTTGTTCGTCTATGTGCTATAGTAATAACCGTTTTATCTTTGATATAACTCTCTAATGCCTTTAATAATTTATCTTCAGTCTCGTTATCTAAAGATGAGGTCGATTCATCAAAAATGATTATCTTTGGATTATCCAATAAGACCCGTGCAATAGAGAGTCGTTGTTTTTGACCACCTGATAATTTAGTTCCGTTTTTACCGATAACCGTATTTAATCGGTTCTCTAATCCATTGACAAAATCATAAAGTTGAGCTACTTTTAAAACTTGGTATATTTTTTCATCATCATAGAGTTTTCCAAGTGTTAAATTAAAGCGAAGGCTATTATTAAACATCAATGGAGATTGCAAAACAAAACCAACATTTTCACGAACTTTATCATAGCCTATCTCTCGAATTTCATGATTATTATAATAAATATTTCCCAAAGAGATAGGATATAAGCCAATAAGTATCTGAGCCAATGTACTCTTTCCACTCCCTGTTTGTCCAACAATAGCTACCTTCTCCCCTGCTTTTATCTCTAAGTTTATATTTTTTAGAACATCAATCTTTCCATCATAAGAGAAAGAGAGATTCTCTAAATGAATAGAAGCTGTTTTTTTATCTTTAAATGGGTCTACTTTGGCTCTATATTGTGGTTCAGCATTTAGTGTAAATATCTCATTTAGTCGTTCTATAGAGGTTTTAGCATTGAAATAGAGATGCATAAAGTTCATAAGTTTATCTACAGGACGCATAATAATCCAAGCATAAGCAAAAATAGCCAACATCTTACCAATAGTCAAAAGACCTAAAAGTACCATCAAAATACCCATAGACCTAAAAATGTCGTGTGAATACATAATTAACATACGTGAAAATTCGAGTGCCATCTCACTTTTTAATCCAAACTGATAGCCTCTATCTCGTATCTCTTTTGCTTTATTGTCAATATCATTTAAAAAATAAGCTTCACGATTTTGTACACGAATCTGGTTATAAAGCTCCAAACTTTCAGTGAGTGAATTTTGAAAAATCTCTATCGCTTTATTCTCTTTTTT
>QNZV01000045.1 GCA_003978395.1 Sulfurovum sp.
CAAATAGACGTTGATTTTTTGTTTACTTATATTCGGTTGTTAAAGATCACTTTCGACAAACTTTTTAATTCAAACTTCTAAACTTTAGATGTCCTCTGTGTTTGTGAGGCGTATTATAGGGGGTTTTTTCTTTATTGTCAAGGGTTTTTGAAAAAAAATTAATTTTTTTACCTTTTTTTGTAATTTTGTAATTTTACTTACTATATATACTAACTATTTTCCTGCCCTACTATAAAACTATGACCTGTTTCTGCTTCTATTTTTATTTGAAAAGTATCTCCATCGGACATAGTAAAAGTTAAAATACAATCTTTTATCATTAATTTTTGAAAATTAGAATTCTTATTAGTGTAGTAATCTTTTAATCCGCTATGAGGACGACCTAAATAATCAAATCCTATATTTTGTGTTGTACAACTCCCAGTTGTTGTGGAATGGCTAATCTCCTCAACTCCAAATCTACCATAAAGATAAACATCAGGACTCTCATCAGAAGCTAAATCATCAAAATTATTACAATTACCATTTGCCCAAATATATTTCCCATTAGTTGGGTCAATCGCTGCTTCAACTTTATTTATACCACCACTTAAATCTATATCTGAACCAACCCTATAAGTATATCTATCTATATTATTACATTTTTCATATTCGAATCTCCAATATGCTGTCTGCCACTTAACATCATTATCACTCCGATGCTTATTATCCCTCAAAGCCAATTGTTGAGCCAATCGAATATGTGATAAAATAGTTGTAGCTGCCTCTTGTTTCAAGTCTCTGTCCATACGTCCCATTGCTAAAGAGGCAAGAATACCCAAAATAACAATAACAAAAACAAGTTCAATCATAGTAAATGCAGATTTATTTTTCAAAAGAAATACCTTATATAATATTATTTATAAAATTATATCATAAATTTAAAGTTTTTTTAATAAAATAATATGTCAAAAATTATCTTGATTTTTTGGCTAGAATAAAATAGACAAAAGAGCTACTAGATAAGACAATGATTTTAGAATAAAAAGAGAAAATAATGAATATTTATTCAAGAGAGTCCCCCTTTGTCTCTACCAAATGAAGAGTAAATAGTGATGATTAATTCACATAAAGATTATTTTAATCAAAATTGTCTTTATAAAATTTGTGCTAAAGAATTTATCTAAGTATTGAGTCAAAATGTTTTACAGGAACATATACATTTGAAACGGTTGAAAAATTAGTTGATGCTACAGATGGAAGTGATAATGTTGAGTCTGGAATTCTAAAACTTAATGGTGCAACCTATACATTTAATAATCCTGATGTAACTATAAATGTAGGTTCTTCAACAGAGACAATATTGCAAAGTGAACTTGAAAAACGTTTTCAAACCGAATCAATTTGTAATGAATAGTTAGAGATAAAAGCAATTTTTTTAGTTGCTTTTTTTTAATTTTCTACTTTTTCTTCTATTTTTAACTATAAGTTAATATAATTGGAGAAACTAAAAGGATTTTTATTGCAAGAGTATCAAGAGAATGAACCCAATTATGAATACAGACTTTTTCGTGAAAAAGAGAAAGTACACAAAAAAGAGATAAGAGCTTTAGAAAAACAGATATTTATATCTAATTTAAAAGCATGGATGATTGGGATTATTTTGATTGCAGAGATTATTTTTGTGGTCTCCTTTTTTTCTAAGTCAGGTCTGTTTGGAGATGTAAGTAGTGTAGAAAACAAAGTAGCTATTATCCGTTATAATAAACCTGTAACTGAAGATTTTACAACTACGGTTATGGAAAAGATGGATAAGATAAAAGAAGATAAATCCTATAAATCAGTACTTTTTATTATGGGTTCTCCTGGTGGTTCTCCAACGGCTAGTGAAGAGCTTAGTGAATATTTAAAAGAGTATCAAAAAGAGATGCCTATAACTATGTATGTAGACTCTATCGCTGCTAGTGGTGGATACTATATTGCTTCTGCTATTAAACCACTTATTGCCAATAAAAACGCTATTGTTGGTTCTATTGGGGTTATTATGCCTCATTATAATTTTGGAGAATTGGCAAAAAAAGTGGGAGTAGAAGAGGATTTTATGGCAGCAGGAAAGTTTAAAAAGCCTATTACTATGTTTGCTAAAATAGATGAAGAGAATAAAAAATATATGACAGAACATCTTTTAAAACCAACTTATGACAACTTTGTAGAGTCTGTTGCTCTTAACCGTGGACTTAAAAAAGAGGATATTCTTCCTTTTGCAGAGGGTAAAATATATATTGCCAATGTCCCAAGTATTCAAGGTATCTTAGTTGATGAAATATCTTCACTTTATCGTGTTAAAAAAGATATTAGAGCAGACTTTAATGGTACAAAAATTGAGTTTATCGATGTAAATTTAGAAAAAGAGCCTTCATTTTTTCCAAAAGTTCAAGTAGATTTAGGCTTAGAGAGTGCATTATCTTCGTTGAGAATGCAATAAACTACTATTTTACTTATATCTATTTTCGACCTTTGGGTCGTCTTCTTCTTTTTAATTTTATATCCGTATTATAAATTGTAATCAGTGTATTACCCATAACAACAAGAGTTACTCCACCTTTATCTCGAATTTTTAAAAGAGTTGTTCTATAGGTATTGAGTCTAGTAATATGTAATGTATTTCCTAGACGCTTTATTTTTGGAATCTGCTTATCTAACTTTTTTATAAATCGGTCACAAATTTTTCTATTTAAAATTATTTTATCTTTTTTAACAATACCATGAATTAGAACAATATCAAGTAAGTTTTTATGAATTCCACGTTGGGACATTTTTTGCATGCTATGTTTTGTTTTTATAATCACTTTTTAGCCTTGGTTCTGTTTTAAAAATACTAACAGAAATTATTTAATGGTTAGATAACAGAATATATTTATTATAATAAATATTCAATCTTATAATGAATCTGGTTATTTTCCATTGAAATTTTCAAAAAAAATATATAATTATTAGTTAATTAGATTATAATATATAGAAAAAAATGGAGAATAAAATGCGACACAAACTATTAACTTCACTTGTAACTCTTTCATTAATTACAAATCTTTATGGAGAAGAACATAAAAGTTCAGCTCAGATTATGCAAGAGGCTTTGGCTCAGATGGAAGCACTTGTAGCTAAAAAGCCTATTAAAGTTAAAGAGAGTAGCCAAGAGGTAAATAATACAGCATTCAGACTTGGAAAGTATGGAACATTTAAATTTGAAAAAGCTAATGATAATGTTTATATTATGCATGGACCAGTGGTTGGACCAAATAAAGAGAATCAAGGATTTATGAATAATCCTGCTATTGTTGAATCTCAAAATGGATTGATTGTTGTTGACCCAGGAGGGAATTATAATGTAGGTAAAAAGATACTGGCTGAGATAGAAAAAGTTAGTAAAAAGCCTATTATTGCTGTTTTTAATACCCATAAACATGGAGACCATTGGTTTGCAAATAAAGCCATTGTTGAGAAGTATCCAAATGTAGAGATTTATGCTCATTCAAATATGATAAAAGTCTCTAAAGAGGGAGAAGCAGAGGTTTGGTATGGAATTTTGAACCGAACTACAGAAAATCTTGAGGGAACAAAAGAGTTTGCTTTTCCAACAAAAGCTTTAGAAGATGGTCAAGAGATTGAAATAGATGGTCAAAAATTTATGGTTCAACACCCACATACGGCACATACTGATACCGATTTACTTATTGCACACATGAACTCTATGACACTCTTTTTGGGCGATAACTTAATGAAAGGTCGTCTAGGTAGCTTTGATGACTCTTCGAGTATTATTGGAAATATTGCACTTTTAGAAAATATTAAAAAGGAGACAAATTTTAAGCTTTATGTTCCAGGGCATGGAATTTCAGGTAAATTAGATGAGACAATTGACCCTTTTTTAAACTATTTAAAAGTATTGCTAAAAGAAGGAAAAATAGCCTACAAAGAGGATTTAGAGGCGTATGAGATAAAAGATGAAGTCATGAAAAAACTACCATGGATGAAAGATTGGGATGCTTTTCAAAACAATATGCCTACACATCTTAACAAAGTCTTGATAGAACTAGGAGAGCAAGAGTTAGAAGCAGGGAGTAGTGAAGAGTAATTATTTTCGATATAATACGAAAAATTAACTTTAGGATTTAAAAATGTTGGTAGCACCAAGTATACTTTCAGCTGATTTTGGAAATTTGGCTCGTGATATAGAAGAGATTTGTAAAGCAGGATGTGACTTGGTTCATGTGGATGTAATGGATGGTCATTTTGTCCCTAATTTAACCATTGGACCTGTAGTTGTTTCAGCAGTAGCAAAAGCAACTACAAAACCAATGGATATTCACTTGATGGTTGAAAATAATACTTTTTTTGTTGATTTATTTGCACCTTTAAAGCCAAAATATATCTCATTTCATATAGAAGAGGAGAAACATCCTCATCGTTTGGTACAATATATTCGTTCACTAGGAATTAAACCTGCTATAGTCCTAAATCCTCATACAGCACCAGAGAGTATAGAGTTTCTATTGGCAGATATTGATATGGTGTTATTGATGTCAGTTAATCCTGGTTTTGGTGGGCAAAAATTTATATCTTCTGTGCTAGAGAGAGCAAAACGGTTAAAAACTTTAATAAAACAGCATAATCCTGATTGTTTAATTGAGGTAGATGGTGGTGTGAATAGTGAAAATATTCATGATTTAAAAGAGGCAGGTGTAGATATAGTAGTCGCAGGCTCTTATGTTTTTGGAAATAGAGATGGTTATAAGCAGGCTATTGACTCTTTAAAGGTATAATTTTTCTTTAATAATTACTTTGAGGGAAGTAAAGAGGAGATATACATGAGAGTAAAAATATGCGGTATTACCAATTTTCAAGACGCAATGCAAGCAATAGAGTCTGGAGCAGATGCTTTAGGTTTTGTTTTTTATAAAGAGTCTCCACGTTATATTAGACCTAGTGATGCAAAAAAAATCATTGATAAATTGCCTCCTTTTATAGGTAGAGTAGGACTCTTTGTTAATGAAGGTATTGATACAATTGATACCATCTCAAAATATTGTGATTTAACACTTTGTCAAATTCATTTTGATGTCGATGAAGAGGCTTTGGATATGATTGGTTCAAAGGCAATACCTGTTATTCGTGCAAAAGAGGCAAAAGATATTTTGCAGTACGAAAATAGATACCGATTGGTTGATGTTTATTGTCAAGAGTATGGTGGTTCAGGAAAACGGCTTAATTTAGAGTGGTTTAATGGTATTGATTGCTCTAAAATAATTTTAGCAGGTGGATTGACTCCTGAAAATCTGCATGAGTTAAAAAAATATAATTTCTACGGTGTTGATGTCAGCTCTGGAGTAGAAAAGATTAAAGGTCGAAAAGATTATGCAAAGGTTAGTAAATTTATAAAAAATGCAAAAAGTTTATGAAGAGTTAACCTCAGCATTTCGACGTAATGAAGGTTATCTGTCTATTCCAGCGTATGAACGTATTGTAAAAAAACATACAACACTGTTTGAAGAACCAGATACTCTGCTTGTGCTATTGCAATCAGCAGGATACCCCATTGTTGAAGATGAAGGAAAATACCGTTTAGAGAGTTTTTTCACTTCATATGCAAATCAAAAATATTGTGTCATTGATATTGAGACCAATGGTAGTAAACCTGAATCGGCACAGGTAATAGAAGTTGGAGCTGTTATGTTTCAAAATGGGAGAATTATTGACCGTTTTGAGAGTTTTGTAGAGTGTACTTTTTTGCCTGAATATATTTCAAAAATTACAGGGATTACTACCAATGATTTAATAGGTGCATCAACTCAATTATCTGTTTTACAAAAGCTTAGAGTTTTTATGGAAGATGCTGTATTTGTAGCACATAATGCAAACTTTGATTATGGTTTTTTAAACTACTCTTTTGACCGTTTTGGTCTAGGAACTATTGGAAACCAAAAACTATGTTCCATTGACTTATCACGACGAACTATAGATAGTGAACGTTATGGATTAGCATATCTAAGCGAATCATTAGAATTAGGTGAACATGACCATCATCGTGCTTTTTCTGATGCGTTAGTAACGACTAAACTCTTGGAACTTACTTTTGAAAATTTGCCAGAGTATGTCAAGACTACAGATGAACTACTTCGTTTTTCAAATTCAAGTCGCAAAGAGAGAACTGCTCAAAAAAACCTTAAATCATAACTCTTTAAGATACATAAATAAAATATGAGCTACTAATTCATAATATTAATATTGATAACATAAACAGACTGTTATAATAAATGAAAATATTTT
>QNZV01000047.1 GCA_003978395.1 Sulfurovum sp.
ATACTCTAATAGATATACAATATAAAGAGAAAAAGTTTATCTATGTTTTTAAAAATATTACTCTAAAAAATGAAATGAAGCCTGAGGTTTTATTTGAAAATTATAAATATATTGAAAAACTAGCTCCAATCTCTGACAAAGTTAAAAACCTTTTGGGAAAATGTTTTAAGAAGATTTAGAATTTAATGTTTTAGAGGTAATCATAGTATATTTCATGGTTAGATTTAAAGAGTATTCAACCAAAACAGAGAATAAGCAATCCTATAAAAATCAACCATTTAATAAAAAAGTATGCCTAATCTTCATAGATTATTTTAAAAAATTCTCTACGAAATAGCTAAATTCCTATCATCTATAAGATTATATATCTCTTTAGAGATATAACTTCTATCAAAATTTTGACTATGTAGTATTACCTTATGAGAAGCTCTTGTTAACGCAACATATATAAGTTTTCTCTCTTGGACTTTATCAATATCTACAACCAAAGCTACTTTTGCCTCTATTCCTTTAGATGAATGATAAGTAGAGAATATCATTTTATTTTCATTTATATCTTTGCTAGATATAATATTTTTTTGGATTTCATATGGTAAAAGTACCTTGATATTATTAATACTACTCCATGTAGGAGCTAAAAGTAAAATATCATTATAATTGTATTTTTCTAATAAGTTTTCAATTATAGTACTTAAATTTTTATAATTTGATTGGATAATCTCAATAGAGTCTTCTGTCATATTCTTTAAAAATATATCCTTGCCTTGTTCATAGAACTCTTCTACCTCTTTTTTATATTTAGCATCATTTTGAAGCAGTAACAACCCTAACTCTATATGCTCTTTTGTAATCCTATAACTTGTTTTTAGTAATTTGGCTCGTCCTCTCATATCTAAACCAATATCTTTTTTCCAATTTATTTCACGAGGATTATAGATACTTTGTAATCTATCACCTGCCAAAAAGAGGTTTAAATACTCTTTGTCCTCCTCTTTATATTTTATCATCAATTTTAAAATCAACTGAAACCAATTTTTATAAAAATCTTGATACTCATCTATAAGTATTGCATTATATTCTGGAGTAACATGTGCAATAGCATCATTGGGGAGTATATCTCTCCAAAACTCATCACTTCTATCATTAAAATCTCTAGGAGATAAACTACTATACCTCATCGCTAATTGATGAAAATTAGTAACTTCAATATTATCCAAAGAGACATCTATATAATCTAACTCCTCTTTTATAGTATCTATTCTAAGTTTTAGTTGTGATTTGAGTGATTTATTATAGGTTACAATTAGTATCTTCCAATCTTTATGAAGTCTAGCTAAATATAAAGCACGAGATAAAAGAGCCACTGTTTTTCCACTACCTGGAATTCCTGTAATCATATAGTGTCCTAAAGATAAGCTTTTTATAAATCGTTCTTGTTCAAAATCCAAAGCTGAAATCTTTTTATCCAATTCAGATAATGAGGTATTATTTGATGCTCTATGTATTATCTTAATCTCTGGAAAAATAGCTACTCGAATAGTATCTATAATAGAGCTATCTATCACTTTAATATCATTATTAAAAAGAGAAGAGAGTTCCAAATTTGATAACTCATTTTTATATACTACTCGTGCAGGATAGTGGTCAAAAAAGTTATCAATACTCTTATCTATAGTCTCTTGTTTTGTTAATTCGGTCATAGTAACAATAGAGTGTAGTTTAAAATTTAACTTACCTTTATCTACCAGTTCATCATAAAAATATAACAATCCTTGCATTTTATTAAAATATCGTCTTGCTTTATAGGCTGGATTTTCTAAAGTATTGCCATCAATAGTCTTAACCTCTTTCTCATTTATAGTATCAATATAATCTAATCCCCAAGCTTTTACCTCTATAATCAAGACCCCTCGTATAGGGTCTATAAGTATGAAATCTGGTGTTAAATTTTTAATCTTTGGTTCAAGATATAGATAAGATATAGATGATTCTTCCATATATAAGCGTTTTAATTTATTGAAAATATATTTTTCTGATTTATTCATTGATTCTATTTTTTTAGGTATTGGGATAAGTGGCATGGTATTCCTTATAATATATTATTTTATTAAAATAAACATATTATATCTAAATAAAATATTTTTTTAAGATATATTTAAAGTATTGCTCTTTACAACTCCTCATTAAAAATCACAATACTTTTTACTTTTGCCCCTTCATCCAAGCACGATATTTGATGTTTTTTGGGCGATAGATATTTATAGATAGGTGTACCTGATGTTCCTATAATTGGAGTTTGGTTGTCTATTAGCCAATAAATTGTACTGTTTTGTTCAAAAGAGTAGCAGTTTAACATGGTTTTTTTCATCTCGTTGGGTAGTAATTTATTGTGAATATAGGTTTTATTATGAATGGGATTGGTAATAAGAGGTTTGTAGTTTTTCCACTCTTGATAACATTTATGTTTAGAGAGTTCTTTGATAGAGCTAATGGTTTGTTGTTTTAACAGATAAGATAGAACTTCTGCACGCATGGAAGAACAGCTGTTTTGTGGTTTTACATTCTCGATTAATTCATCTTGAATTGTGTTTTTACACTTGTTTATCTCTATTGCATCTTGGCATATTCTTTTATTTATAATCCCTTTTGGTTTAGAAAACCAAGAGCCTCTTTTTAGCTCTTTGAATATTTTAAACATGGTAGGAGAGGCAACTCTTAATCCTGTGGGGTAGACTCTGTGATAAGCTTTTGATGCTTTTCCTGAAAAATTTCCATACCAAACAGCAACAGTATATTTGGGAGTATAACCGATGGTTAGCATATCTTTTGCATGAGCAGAAGTTCCTGTTTTGAATGCTATCTTTTTTGCATTTTTCATCTGTTCCCATGATGAAGAGAATGAAAGTCTAGGGGCATTGGCTAAGATATTAGAGATAAGATAGGTTGATTCTGGAGTTAAAATTTGTTATAATGATGCTCTTTTATAAAAGAGGCTTCTTGATAGACTCCTCTGTTTGCCAACATTGCAAAGAGTTGAGCATTTTCTATAAGTGAAAGTCCAAATCCACCAAGTGTTAAGGATGAGCCATAATAGGATTTTTTATAAATAAGTGAAGAGATATTTGCCTGTTTTAAAATAGAATAGAGGCTTTTATTTTTTAATACTCTATCCAACTCAACAGCAGGGATATTTAATGAAAATTGTAACGCTTCTGTAGCTGTTATCTCTCCTAAATACTCTTTTGAATAGTTTCTTGGTTTGTAGCCTTCTATAAAAAGTGGAACATCATAAAGTTTTTTTAGAGGGGTAATTAACCCCTCTTCCATAGCTTTGGCATAAATCAGAGGTTTGAGGGTTGAACCAGGAGAGTGTAAGGCTACTAATCCATTGTTTTGACCACCATGAAGATTATCATAAAAATCATTTGAACCTACATAAGCTAAAATCTCCATGCTTTTGTTCTCTATAACAATAGCTGACGCATTATAAACTTTAAACTTTTTAACATTTTTTATATCTGATTGTAAAATTTGCTCTATCTTGTATTGTAGAACGCTATCAATTGTTGTGTGAACTTCCCCCTCTTGTGTTATTTGAGCTGAAAGATGAGGAATCTTGTGAGGTAGAGGTTTAATATCTACACTGATTTTTTCTTCTAAGGCTTCTTGAAACTCTATTTGAGTTAAAAGTTTTAGCTCAAATAGTCGTTTTAGTAATTTATTTTTTATGCTATTAATATCTCGTAACTTTTTAGGTCTGTTTGCATTGGGATTTTTTGGAATAGCACTCAGATAGGCTATTTGGGAAAGTGACAGAGAAGAGGGGGGAATATTGAAATATCTAAATGAAGCTGATGCAAACCCCTCTACATTTCCCCCATAGGGAGCATTGTTCAGATAAAATCTTAGAATCTCCTCTTTTGAGTAGTTGAACTCCAGTTGAAAAGCATTGAACATCTCTATAAGCTTTTGAGAAATGGTTCGAGGCTTATTGTGCATCATTCGAGCGACTTGCATAGTAATTGTTGAAGCACCAATTTTACGTTGATTGGTCAAGTTAAACCATAAGACACGAATAATCGCCAAAGGGTTTACTCCAAAATGATTTTCAAAATATTGGTCTTCATAGCCCAATACGATTTGCCGTATATCTTGATTTAACTCCTTTGCTTTAAGTGGAATTCGTAAAAATCCATCAGAACTTAGTTTTAGACTCAATAGATGATAATCTTTATCATAAATCAGAGTTGATTTTGGTTTTGAAAGCCGAGCAGTATTTAAAGGGTAGAGATAGTTTAATAAAAAAAAGAGAGAGATAAGTAGAAGTAAATAGAGTATAAATTTTTTTATTAGTTTCATCTTTGAATTATAATAGTTTTTTTTGATAAGATTATAAAAACAAAGAAAAAATAGAAGGATTTTAAAATGAGAAATGTACAAGGTGCTATGACACTGGTTTTGTTACTCACATTTATGGGTTGTGGGGCAGTAAATCAAGTACAAGATGTAGAGACCAAGGATAAAAATGAATTTATTTCGAATACAAACTGTGACCAAATTATTGATAATGAGTTTATAACCATATGCTATGACTATAAATTAAAAGCAGCAAAGGCTGTATCGTATATATTAGAGGGGGATTTAATGAATGAATCCAATATTGATAAACGACCAAGCTTTTATTCTGAAAAGAGTTTAGATAAACAATATAGAATCTCAACAACGGACTATACAAACTCAGGCTATGACCGAGGACATTTAGCACCAGACGCTGCGTTTGATTGGTCGCAAGAGAGTTTGAATGCTGTCTATACTCTGGCAAATATTATCCCCCAAGCTCCACAAGTAAATCGTAATATGTGGTCAAAAGTAGAGAAGTTTTCCCGTGATAAAGCTGTGGAACTTGGGAAGTTAAATGTAATTAATGTTGTAAAATACTCAAAAAATCATAAACGTATTGGAGACAATAAAATGGCTGTTTCCCGTGGTTTTTACAAGGTTCTTTCTAATGATAACAAGGGTTATAAACAGTGTTTTTACTACTCTAATCGTTTAAATGTCTCCTCTCGTGATGATACTATTGATAAACATGATGTTAACTGTGATGAGGTTAGCTATTAAGTAGCTACTTCATCATAATTATCTTTTCTCTAAAATGTATTTAATGAGCCAGCAGACTTTTTTTTGAAAACAAACTCTCCTTTGTTTCCTTGTTTCAAACTGTTTTTTACCTTATCAAAAGTAATCCAAGCTCCACTTTTTGCTCGTATAAACTCTTTAAGCTCTTTTCCTTTAAGTATGTCCCATACTTTAGCAATACCTGTAAAACGTGTAGCTGAGAAGATATAACGTTCATCTTTGCTAAGTAAGACCTTACCAATACCGTCTTTCCCTTTGAAAACTCTCTTCTCTCTCTTTTTAGCAATATCCCAAACCCTAATATTTCCAGAAATCATCCCCAATACAACGTACTTTGCATTTTTACCAATAGCAAATTGAGTTAACCGTCCATACTGTTTTCTAAAAGCTTGGCTCTCTTTTCCTATTTCTAAGTTCCATAATTTAATATAGCCCTCGCTAGAGTTTGAAACTAAATATCTATCATCTTCACTGATTTTTAAATTACGAATAGGATAATGATGCCCTTTAAGTCGATGTACTATTTTTCCTTTTTTTACATCATAAACAGCGATTAAATTACCATACATACCCCATACTACTTTTTTCCCACTGGCACTTAGTCTTAATGTTCTTGCATCTGTTATTTGAAAAGTTCGAATCTCTTTTTGAGTTTCAACATTCCAAACTTTTGCCATATCTTTTGTTGCTGACAACATATAATGTTCATCATCACTAAACTGAATGGATAAAATAGTACTATTGTCCCCTTTAAACGTTTTTGTTTTCTCTTGATGTTCAAGATTCCAAATCGTTACAACGCCATTACTTGCTCCAACAGCTAGCGAATCTCCATTATCGCAAAAAGTGATTGACTTATCGGAAGTAACACTTTTTCCTTGAAAAATTTTTAACTGCTTTTCTTGACTAAGATTCCACATATGTGTATCTGCATAAGATTGAGTCAACATGTATTTTTCATTGTTTCCCACATGAACTGAACCATAAACAGCATTGGCATCTTGTATTATCTTAAAAGGCTCTCCTTTTTCATAATTCAAAAAAACAATACTACCATTAGCATATAGCAATAGCATCGTTTTCTCATCATGCGTCAACAATAAATTTTCAATATTCATAATAGAGTCTCCCTTTAGAAGAGCTATCTTTCTATTTTTTTGCATCTCCCATATATTAACAACTCCTTCTCGTGAAGCAAAAAAAATTTTTGACTCATTTTTATTAAAAAGAAGAGATAAAATATTACCTCCCTCTCCTTGAAATGATTTAACTTTCTCTCCTGATATAAGACTAAAAAATTCAACCCAACCATTGGTTTCTGCGACAACAACATATTTATTATCTTTAGTTACAACGGTCTTCATATGCAAATTATCTAAAACGATACGTTGAATTATTTTTTTTGTTGCTCTTTCCCATACAAGAATAACGTCTTTATACGATTTCTCTTCTTGTAAAGAAGCCAATAAATATTTATCGTCTGAACTAAAAGCTACCGAATAAATATATCTACTTTTTATTTTAAAAACATCCAGTTTTTTAGCATTTTCCATACTCCATAACGCTATTCCCTCTCTATTTGAGAGAGCCAACATATATTTTTCATCATGGCTTAAAGCAAAAGCACGTCCCTTACTGTCTGTAGAAAACTTCTTTATTATTTTTTTAGTAGCAAAATTAAAAACCTTTACGACTCCATCTAAAGATGCAGAGATAACTTTTTTACCATCTTGACTCAATGCCATAAAAACGATACTCTCTTTGCCTCTAAAAAAAGTTTTAATAACTCTCCCTTTTTCAATACTCCATATCTTTATACTTTTTCCTGATAAAGTAAGTATGTAGTTACCATCATGAGTTAAGAGCATGTTTTTGATAATATGAGTATCTCCTTTAAAATATTTTTTCAACTTTTTTTTCTCTATGTCCCACATGATAATATCCGTAGAATTACTAGCAAAAAGATATTTCTCATCTTTACTTAACAAAAGGCTTTTTGTATATTTAAATTGAGGTATATAAAAGTTAGCAGAGTGACTATAAGCATTTTCAATAATTAAGACAAAAAGAAGCCATACTATTTTTTTCATTATTTTATACTACCCCTATTTTTATAGGAATTATAGATTAAAAATAGAAAAAACTGTTGAATTTTTTTAAAAATATCATATAATTTAAATTAATTATTTAATTTAAATTAAATTGACTTTTTTGTTAAAAAACTATATACTATAATCCTAAATATCGGAGATTAAAAAGATTAAGTTTAAAAATTTACTCTTTTTATGTCATTAATATTTAGATTAATAAATAAGGTAAAAATAAAATGAACAAAACGTTAACAACATCAATGATTCTTGGGTTAACCCTTGGTACAAATATTGCTCATGCAAGTTTTTCTGATTGGTCAGAGATGTTAAAAGCCAAAAGTGCAGAAGCTGTTACTTGGGCAAAATCTATTAAACTAAACAAAAATACATTAAAAGGTGAAGCAGTTATCTGTTTGGCATCCGAAAAAAAAGAGTGGGGAGCTGAAACCATATCTCTATTTGAGAAAAAATATCCTAAAGTATCTTTGAAAGTTATCTATGAAGGTTCAGGAACTTTAATGGATAAACTCAACGATGGGAACTCAAACAAATGTTCAGTTGTCTCTCCTGCATCTTCTGTTTCAGCACTTAGCTACACAGGATACAAAGCAGATAATTCAGTAGAACTTTTTTATAGCCCACTTGTAATGGTTAGTAATACAGAAAAACTTAAAGTTTTAGAAAAAACATTAGGAGGAGAACTTAGCCTATCTAATATAAATACTTATGCAGGAAAAAAATGGTCAGAAATTTCTGCTGAACATAAAAGTTGGGGAAAAAATAGAGTTGCATTTACCAATCCTGATAAATCAAACTCTGGTCTTGTAGCAATTATGTCAAAAGCTTATGCTTTTTTTGATGCATATGAACCAATTACATTAAAACAACTTAATGATGAAAAATTTCAAAGTGAAATGAAAAGCTTTTGGGATAACACTGAACACTCTAAAGTTTCAACAGGAAAATTAACAAAATCTTTCTTGGTTTCAACGCTTAGATACACAACTATATTTACCTATGAGAATATGGTTCCTGCTCTATTAGAGAAACATGGTAAGAAATTAACTGTAAGTTATCCATCTTATGCTGTGCTAAATGACCATCCAGCATGGATTATGGCTAAAGATGAAAATGAGAAAAAAATTGCACAAGTTTTGATTAACTTTTTCTTAGAAAAAGATTCTCAAAAGATAGCTGCTAAGTACGGATTCCGTCCTTCAAGTCCAGAAGTATCGGTATCTCCTAAACTTAGCTCTTTCTACAAAAGAGATATTGGAATTGTTGACTTACCAACAAATAACGATATTGTAGAAGCAATTAAAGATACTGCAAAAGGTAAGTGGTAATCTGAAAAGCCTTAATGGCATTGACCTTATCTCGTGACGAAACTTCAATTTCGTCACACCTACAAAAATCAAACCAACAAAACCAATTCCCTATAGTTTACCTCTATTGAATTTTCTGAATTTAGTACTTTTGCTATCTTTTGTAGTAGAATAAACAATAGAAACAGTAAAAAGCATCAGGAGTAGTAAAATGAAAGAATTTTTCAAAACAATCTATGGAGTAGGTATACTCTTTTTCTATTATATGAAATGGTTAATTTTTATAGGATTGCCTATTCTCTATTTTGGGCTTGAGTACTCTTCAAATCTAACTATGAACATATTATGGTTCTACTCATTAGGGCTTATTATAAAAGATTTTATTTATTTGGTTATTTTGAAAAAGAGATAATGGTACGCCCATCAGGATTCGAACCTGAGACCTTCGGTACCGCAAACCGATGCTCTATCCAGCTGAGCTATGAGCGCACATATATTGAAAGGTTGAAATTATAGCTTATTTATGCTGTAATTTCAAGAGAAAAGATAAAATTTTTATC
>QNZV01000142.1 GCA_003978395.1 Sulfurovum sp.
CATAATGAATCCTTGAAAATTAAATTTTTTAATCCTCAAGAGTCCACTACCAACATCTCTTGATAAAAATCAGATAGAATTGTGCATCACAACAGCAGAATTTAACAGCTATTTCTGTAAAATCCTATTGGAAGTGAAGCTGTTGGTTTTCGACGACGCGGTGGCTTTACTTCTTCTATCTGACTTTCGTTTTCAACATCCTACAACAATTACTCTTAAATAAAAATAAAATTCACTGAAACTTTTTTTGATTTTTTCTCGCGACTATTTCATAATTTACTATTTTTAAAAAGATTTGGAAAATCTTTTTTAGATAATATTACTATAGCATAATATACTATTGGTGGGAGATTTTCTAGGGGGTCAGTAGATGATAAAAGTAGTTTTTCAACGTCTGACCCCCTTGAAATGTTTACTTCTTCGGTATCTCTTCAAATTTTAGAATGAGCTTTAAAGTATCACAAACCTCTAATAAAAAAGTAAAAGAGTAAGAACCTCTATTAATTTTACTTCTAATAGTATTGTCACTATACTCATATCCTTTTTTTTTCATTAATAGTGATAACATAGAATAGGTTATTTTTCTCTTTTTTAATTCATTTTTAATAAACTGTTTTGCTTCATTTCTCATATGATTATTATATCATATCTAAATAGTTATTTGACAAAATGCTGCAAATATGATACACTTTTAAAAAATTAAATATTGATTTAAGGGTTTCTTATGAGTTTTAAAATTTTTTCAACATTTACAGGTGCAGGTGGATTAGATATTGGATTTCATGGAGATTTTACCTATTTAAATAAAAAATATCCAAAGCTAAACTTCAAAACCTTAAAAGCATTAGAGATAAATAAACAAGCATGTGAAACTTTAAAAAATGATAATAAATACTTTAAAGATACTGCTATAATTGAAGGAGATATAACCAAAATAGACCCTAAAAAATTTCAAAATGAGAAATACGATGTTCTTTTAGGAGGTTTTCCTTGCGTTACCTTTTCAGTTGTTGGTAAACAAGTTGGTTTAAAAGATGATATAAATGGAAAACTGTATGAAAGTTTTGTTGGATTTGTTGAAGCACTACAACCAAAAATATTTTTGGCTGAAAATGTAAAAGGTATTTTATCGGCAAATAAAGGCGAAGCTATTAAAATAATAACCAAACGATTTGAAGATACAGGATATAAATTAAAAGTTCAGTTAGTAAATTTTGCTGATTATGGAGTGCCACAACTTAGACAAAGAGTTCTATTTATAGGAATACGAAAAGATATTAATGATGAATTTTCTATTCCAAAACCAACACATGAAAAGAACCATGTAACAGTAGAAGAAGCTTTTAAAAAAATAAATAAGAAGTGTGTCAATAACAATTTAATGAAACAATTACCTACCACCACTGCCAAGCTAGAAGCCATTCCAGAGGGTGGAAATTTTAGAGACTTACCACCTGAATTAGCGATAAAAGGGTTAATGTCAAATATATATAGAAAATTAGATAGAAAAAAACCTGCTTATACTGTCTTGGCTAGTGGTGGTGGTGGAACTTGGACATACCACTATCAAGAGCCAAGAGCATTAACCAATAGAGAAAGAGCAAGACTTCAAACATTTCCAGATGATTTAATATTTATAGGAAGTAATACAGAAGTTAGAAGACAAATAGGTAATGCTGTTCCTGCTGTTGGGGTTTATCCTTTTGCTAAAGAGATTGAGAGGATTTTAGAAAATACTAGATTTTAGAATAATCTAAAAATTTAGTTAATTTATTTTTCATATATTCATCAAACTTCTCTTTATCTTGAACAAGTTGATACATATTTTCTTTTGTTGGTATCTCGGTAGGTATGGTAATTAAAAAACCATCATCTAATAAGTTCTTAGGTTTTAATCTCAATTCTAATCTTTTTTTAGCTTTATAAATTTTAGAATTTCCATACCTTGCATCAATCACGCCATTTAAAAATACTGACTGTTTGATTTCACTATTCTCATCTCTTTGAGTTATTGTAGCTATATTAATATTATCAATATCTACTTCAAAAGCACAAATATAACTCTCTTTTTTACTACCTCTTAAAAAGAAGAAAAAATAGACATTATCTATATTTTTATCAGTTTTAACATTTACTAATTTCTCTTTCCAAATTGAACTCCACCCTTCAATTATTTCTTGATACTGTTCTTGTTTAAACATATCATCTAAACTAATTCCTGTACCAATAAATTTTTGAGCTAATGAAGTTTCTCCACTATCTCCATTTGTAAGAGTGTCATTTTTATCAACTTTACAAGATAACATTTTTACATCAGCACCCCATTCATTTGCTTTTAATATATCTATAGGATAACTACCAGCACCAACTGCTTCAACTTGTAGGGCTTGAACAAACCATTGTTCTAAATGTTCTTTTGGAATTTGAATTGGTAAACTTGTTTTATCTGTATAAACTTCTGGTTGGGCAAACAGTGATGTATTCATAAAGTATTGAATTACTTTTAATGAGTGTTTTGAAAAAAAGTTGTCTAATTCTTCTTTTGCTAGTGGTCTTAGTATATTCATTGTATTCCTTTAATGTTTTCTCTATTATTGTATCTTATCTATCATCAATTACAAAACCCTTACCCCTAGAAAACCTCCCACCAATCGGTGTTAAAAAAGTAGTTTTTCAAGCTAAAGGAGATAAACTAGCAGAATTATAAGTAAGGGATGTTATAGTTTAAAATGACATATGTATATTTTATTTCAACAAAACGTAAAAAGGTAGTTAAAATAGGGGTAGCGAATAATCCCAATAAGAGACTCAAAACTTTTCAAACAGCCAATCACGAAGAGTTAATTATTTTACGCGTTATTAAAGTTGCAAATAGGGATTTGGCATTTAAACTTGAAAGTACATTGCATCAAAAATTTAAAAAATATCATATTCGTGGAGAGTGGTTTAAACTTACTCCAAGACTCATTGATTTTATAGAAAATTATCAAATCAATAATATATCACTACTTGAAGAGGTTATTATTTATCTACGGAACATAACATTTTTTTTAGGTTTA
This sequence comes from Sulfurovum sp., assembly GCA_003978395.1. Lineage (GTDB taxonomy): Bacteria > Campylobacterota > Campylobacteria > Campylobacterales > Sulfurovaceae > UBA1140. The sequence goes on from QNZV01000142.1 coordinate 3,060, forward strand.
CTATTAATAGTTTTACTTTTTTTGAAATAGTAACCCTACTTTAATTTGCTCTAATAAACAGAGTGAATATCATTAGGATTAGATAGGCGTTCTCGAAACAGTTCTATCGTAATCTCTTCGCCAAGATATTGAAAGTGTAGATATTCCATGTAGGTTACAAAATCTTCTTTAAAACCACTTTCATCATTGACCCCATTTCTAAAAATTTCAGACATTATTTCTATTCTAGGTACATATTTTATAACTTCCCTCATCAGTTCAGACTCTTTTAGTACAGAAATTTTTTCCTTCTCTTTCATTAAATCATTAAAGAGTAATATATCATTTCCAATAATATCTCTACTGTAGTAGCTACTGTATTGCTCATTCGATGGTTCTATGAGATAATCTACTTTTTGCCACTCTAAATAAAAAAATATTACAATCACTTCGACAAAAAAAACGACCAAGTACACAAGCAATACCTTTATTTTTTTAATTAATATTTATATTTAATAAATTATTAATATAATACTCTTTTGTAGATAAATATGTACTAAAAATGATTTGGGATTTTATTTTTTTTCTTATTTATAGAACGCCATTTTATCTTTTGAGCTAATTGGTGTACAGCCATAGCATAATATGCACTATGGTTATAACGGGTAATCACATAGAAATTATGTGTTCCAAACCATAGTTCATCACTGGATGCTTTTGTTAGTTTAATCAACATAACCTCTCTATCGTATTTAAAATACCCTATTGGTTTTATATGTGCTAGGCTACTCTGTCTATATTTATATTTAAAACCTGTGTTTAATCCATAAAATCTATCTCCCTTAAAATTGGTTTTAACAGCAACAGGTTCATCTTTTTTCCATCCATTTTTTTGAAAATAATTAGCAATAGAACCAATAGCATCAGCAGGAGTATTCAGACGCACTCTTCCATCTTTGTTTAAATCTACACCAAAAATAGGGTAATTACTAGGCATAAATTGAGCTAATCCAATAGCCCCAGAGCTTGAACCTTTTACTCTTCTTGGGTCTATTTTCTCTTTGAAACACATACGTAAGAACTCTTCTAGTTGTGCTTTATAAAATTTTTTACGTCTATGTTTTCCAAAAGCTAAATGGCTTAATCGGTCAAATACATAGTATCGTCCACAGTTGTCTCCATAGTAACTCTCTATTCCTATAATTGCTGTAATATATTCAGGAGGAACACCATACTCTTTGTAGGCTTGTTTCAAATATTTAGAGTGTTTTTTCATAAAAGAGATTCCTAAATTGATATGATTCTTTCCTGTATGAATACGTGTGTATTTCTCCCATGACCCCTCTTTGGCTCTTTTTTTAGGAATTGGAACAGTACAGAGTTTAGCCGTTACTTTTGTATCTTTTCGTATTTTTTTGAAGATGAGTTTTAGATATTTCTTTTTATGCCCAAACTTCTTGTGTATGTGATTGATAAAGCGTTTTACTTCCCATTTTTTAGAGTAATCTATTCGAGAAGAGCCAAACGAATTGTTTGAGAGAAAGAGAAATAAAAGAACAAAATAGAGTGGTCGCAAAGTGGAATCCTGAATATTGAAATTGAGGAGAAGTATACCCCTCTTTAATTAAGAGGAGGTATGAAGTTAACCTTAATTATCTAAGATAGATGAAGCAATTTCCAAAGCTTTACTTTTTGCTACTTCAACATCATTGTCAAGTACCAAACTTACAGCCATACGCCGACCTACATGAGATTCAGGCTTTCCAAATACTCGGACAAAAGATTTATTAGTAAATGCAGAATCAGGAACTTCGAGTATAGGGTTTTTACTCTCATTTTTAGCTTTGTATGCTCCACAAGCCCCTGCACCATAGGTAGTGTAATCTAGTGGTAACCCTAAAACAGCACGAACATGAAGTGCAAATTGACTTTGGCTCTGTGTGATAAGGGTAACCATTCCTGTATCGTGTGGGCGAGGGCTAAGTTCAGAGAAGTAGACCTCTTCTCCTTTTACAAAGAACTCTACACCAAAGATTCCACGACCACCAAGACCATCTGTGACGGCTTTTGCAATATCTTTTGCTTTTTGAAGAGCCTTTTCACTCATCTGCATTGGTTGCCACGACAAGATAAAATCTCCATCTTTTTGAACATGACCAATAGCATCACAAAAAGTTGTTCCTGTCTCATTTCTGACGGTTAATAGTGTAATCTCATAATCAAATGTTATAAACTCTTCAACAATCAATTCACTTGCATCTCCACGAGCCTCTTTTGCAATCTCCCAAGAGTTTTCAATATCATCAGCCGTCTTTGCAATACTTTGACCATGCCCCGAACTACTCATAACAGGTTTAATCACACATGGAAAACCTATCTCTTTACCTGCCTCTTTTAACTCATCAAGTGTTTTAACAAATTTATAACCCGATGTTGTAAGCCCCAAAGTTTCTGATGCAAAAACACGAATATTTTTACGATTCATCGTTTTATTAACAGCTTCTGCATTTGGAATCACATGAAAGCCACGTTTTTCAGCCTCAAAAAGAGCCGAAATAGAGATTGCCTCAACCTCTGGTAAAATATATGTTGGTTTCTCTTTCTCTATAACTTCAAGAACTGCCGATTCATCTTGCATATCAATAGCATACGAACGGTTAGAGACTAAATGTGCAGGAGCATTCTCATATTTGTCAACAGCAATAACTTCAATGCCTAATCTTTGGGCTTCAATAGCAACCTCTTTTCCAAGTTCTCCAGAGCCTAAAAGCATTATCTTAATAGCGTTGTTTTGTAGTGGTGTGGTAAATGTCATTGGTAAAACCCTCATATAAATTTTGCTGTAATTGTAGCTAATAAATTGTGTTTCTTACTTTAGATATGGAAGTTTTGGAGTAGTGTAAAACCAAGTACAAAGCTGTACTTGGCAGTAGATAAAAAGTCAGACGATTACAGTCTAGCCTCATATCTTCTGAGCATGTAAAGTTTTTTAAGAATTTTCTTGCGTGTTGCAATTTTCTCTTTTTTCTTTGCTTCAGTTTTTGTTTCGTAATGTTGTCTAGCTCTCGCTTCAGTAACGATTAGGTTTCTGTCACATTGTCTTTTAAATTTTCTGTAAGAGTCATCAAATGA
>QNZV01000023.1 GCA_003978395.1 Sulfurovum sp.
TATTCAGAGTTTTCTTTGAGTCATTGGGAAAAACAAAAGTTAGGAAATCATCCTCTTTTTGTAAAATATTCTCAATTTCCTACCAATACAGATTTTGAAGTTCCAAAATCCATACCTCATCAAGCCATTTGGTCACGATTTCGTTTAGAAGGAGATTCTCGGATAATTGGGTTTGTATTACCCGATGAATATAGAGATGAAGAACAAAACAAAAGTGGATTTAGATTTGATACCAATACCTTTTATGTAGTATTTTTAGATGAACATCATAAATTTTATAAAATGAACTAGATAGAGTTTCAAGAGTTGGTAGTTTGAAAAGAGGATATTGGAAAGTGGAATAGCTATATTTTCTATTGAACATATTTTAACTAAAAGAACTACTAGAATAAGTTAGATATAATTAGAAAAAAATATTTTATAAGGTCTATAATATGTCTATAAGCATCGTTATTTTAGCAGCAGGTAAAGGGAGTAGAATGAAATCTACTACTCCAAAAGTTCTTCACTCTATTTCAGGAAAGTCAATGCTATTTCATGCCATTGATGCAGGTCAGAAAATATCAGATGATATTACAGTTGTACTCTATCATCAAGCGACTCGTGTTCAAGAGGCTATAGAAGCAGAATATCAAAATATTAACTTTCATATGCAAGATGCAGAAAAATTTCCAGGAACTGGTGGAGCGATGAAAGGGATTGAAACCAAATATGAAAAAACTCTTATTTTAAATGGAGATATGCCTCTCATTACTCAAAATTCTCTTGAAGCACTTACAGGTGGTAATGCTGATATTAATATGTCTGTTATTAGATTAGAGAATCCAACGGGTTATGGTCGTGTACTTATTAATAATGAAAAAGTTCAAGAGATTGTGGAACAGAAAGATTGTAACGCATCTCAATTGGAGACAAAAACCGTGAATGCAGGAATTTACTGTATAAATAGTGAACTTCTGAACCGTTATATTCCACAACTTTCAAATGACAATGTACAAGCCGAGTACTACTTGACCGATATTGTAAAAATGGCTGTGGATGAGAACAAAACAGTAACCCCTATTTATGTAGAAGAAGAGGAGTTTAAAGGGGTTAACTCTAAACTTGATTTGGCTGAGGCAGAAGTTATTATGCAAAATCGTATCAAAAAACAACTTATGGCAGAGGGTGTAACCATGCGTTTTCCTGATACAATTTATATTGATTGTCGTGCTACGTTTACAGGAGAATCTATTTTGGAAAATGGGGTTACTATTTTAGGTGCATCTAAAATTATTAATTCTCATATAAAAACAAACTCTGTAATAGAAGATTCCACAATTGAAAATTCAGATGTAGGACCAATGGGTCGTATTCGTCCACTTTCATACTTAAAAGATACACATGTAGGAAACTTTGTAGAGGTTAAAAAATCAACACTTACAGGGGTAAAAGCTGGGCATTTGGCGTATATTGGAGATGCCACTATAGAAGAAGGGTCTAATATTGGGGCAGGTGTTATTACGTGTAATTATGATGGAAAAAATAAGTATAAAACAACCATTGGTAAAAATGTGTTTGTAGGAAGTGATTCACAATTGGTAGCTCCTGTAACTATTGAAGATGATGTTATGATAGGTGCAGGAACAACACTTACCAAAGATGTAAAAAAAGGTTCTTTGGCATTGACTAGAAGTCCATTAAAACTTATTCCAGATTTCTTTTATAGGTTTTTTGGAAAATAACTATGGTTTGGGCAATAAAAGCCCAAACCTATACTACTCGTTGATGTAAAATGATTTTATCTTCAGCCTCTTCAATATCAGCTTTACCTTTTTGTGCATCATAAACAACAACAAAAATTTCATCTTTACTTTGTAAGTAATTTTTCTCTCCAAAATCAGCATAAGCTGTTGCACCTATAGTGATAATAGCTTGATTTGGATAGTTGGTATCTTTTAGATGCATTGCAATATCTTCGAGTGGTCCGAAATCTTTCTGTTCGTTCATCTTCTCGATTAACCAATTTTGCAATTTAGTGTAAAAATAACTGTATCCCAAAAGTGGAGCATCAATACCATAAGGATAGAGAACTCCATCACGTTTTAGAAATGAGCATAAGTGAAAATTATCCATCACTCCACCCTCTTCAAATTTATCAATATCTATCCACTCTTTTGCCATTCCTTTTGAGTTGGCACACCATGATTTCTTTTCTGAAATCTTTTTTGCACCCTCTTTTCTAATGGTACAATCATTAAAAGCTGTAAACTGTTTTGCTACTAAATTTGTAACTTCCATATTTTCATTATAGATAATATCAAAAAGAATCGCAACCTCTGGTTCAACCTGTGCATTACATTCGTAGTTGGGGAGTTCTAACTTCTCTCTACCAATAGGATACAACCCTAAAAAACTCTGTGAATTTGGAAGATAAAAAGGGAAAATACCTTTTGGGGCATTTGCCTCTTTGGTAACAACATTCTCAAAATCTTTAAGCTCTCCAGCCTGCTCTAAATGATGTGCAAAATTTCCTGCTACACCCAATCCAATAGTCTCTGTCAAATTCATTCTAATTCCTAAAAATATAATTACATAATAATATCAAGTATAATTTAAATAAATACTATATCTTCATATTTAACTAAGAGAAGTTAAGATAGAATAAGATTAAATACACTTTTATTTAATAAGAGCATAGGAGCTAGAAACATGATAAAAAATAAATCTCTAGTGGCAGGTCTACTTTCCATCTCATTACTTACTACAGCATTAAATGCACTTGAGGTAAATATTACAAAAGATTTACCTTTTATATCTGTTAAAATTAATGGTAAGACAATTAAAATTCAGAGAATTCAAAATACACATCATAAATTGACAAATTCATATACAAAAACTTCTCGACCAACTCCCCCTTTTGGAATACAACCATTTCAACCAATTAAAGGAGTTGAAACAGTTTCTGAACTGGATGTAATAAATTTTATAAAAGATAAATTACCTGTAAATAAAGGGATATTAATAGATGCAAGAATGCCAAAATGGAACAAGGCAGGAACAATACCAGGTTCAACGAATATTCCATTTTCTGTTTTAACACCCAGTAAAAAAGTATCGTATGGGAAAATTATTGGTTTACTCGGTGCTAAGAAAAAAGATGATAAATGGGATTTTAAAGATGCACAGTCTCTTTTGATATTTGATAATGGTCCATGGTGTCAACAAGGTCTACGTGCTATGCAAAATTTAGTTAAAATAGGTTATCCTAAATCAAAAATACTCTATTATAGAGGGGGAATGCAGTATTGGCAAATTTTGGGCTTAACAACTACACTTCCCAAATAACATAAAAAAGGAGAAACTATGTTAAACAAAGATCAGTATAATCAAGAAGAGTACAATGACTACTATCAACAAGAGATACGAGGAGCAGAGACTAGTGGTTTCAAAGAAGAAGAATCATCAAAAAAAGGTGTAATTTTAATACTTTTAGGTTTAATTATTTTAATAATCGTTGGATATTTTAGTTATAAAACCATCAATAGCTCATCAATAAATGAAACACTTATGGTTCAAAAAGAACTTGACAAACCTGTCAAAACAGTTAAAAAGGTAGAAGAAGAACCTCTAAAAACAAAAGAAAGTGCAGAAGAGATTAAAAAAGAAGATAAAGATGTAAAAGAAACAATTCAAACATCTACAGAAGAGATTAATTCTTCTAAAAAAAATGAAATAGCAGAAGTTTCAGATAACATAAAAAAAGCTATCGGAGATGAAGAAAAAATGTCTCCTGAAGAGATTGCTAAAGTTGTTCAAATGGTTATGTCTCAAATAAAAAATAAAAAAATAGAAGTGTTAAATCAAAATGAAATAAAACAAGAAGAGAGTGCATCAATATTGAATAATGAACTTATATCTGAATTATCAAATACAGATACTGATTCAATCAATAATGAAGATAAACAATTAGAAAATGCCCTCAACAATATCAATGAAAAAACAAAAAATACAAGTATCAAAAGTGATAATAAAATTATAGATACTTACAATAAAGTCAATGTATCTGAAAGTACAGGAGACGATGAACTAAGTAAACTTTCAAATCAAATTTCTACTCTGATTTCTGATAAATCAGCTAGTGAACAGATAGATAACTCAAAGAAAGAAGAGGTCTATACCCAATCACTAAAAAAAGAGATTGTGACACGCAAAAATGAGATGAGAATTATTGTAGTTAGAAAAGGTGATACACTCGGAAAAATTGCTAAAAGAGCTTATGGTAATGTTATGGAGTATCGAAAAATATACAAAGCAAACCCCGATATGTTAAAACGTCCAGACCGTATTTATATTGGACAAAAACTTCGTATTCCAAAATAATAAACTCTTTTATTCAAACAGAGATTTTTTCTCTGTTTCACTCAAATATTCAAAAAACAAAGGTTACACCATGAAAAAACTAATAATAGTAGCACTTTTTACATCTTTGGTATGTGGAGATACCGAGCATGTAACAGTAAAATTAACAGATACCCTTCCATATGCTTACACGATAGACTCGGGTAAAAGAATAAAAATTGAGAGAGTTCAAGATACCTCTAATAGATTAACAGATGACTACACAAAAACATCAAGACCCTGTCCTCCATTTTGTATTCAACCAACAAAAGTAGACCCCAATATTAAAAATATTTCTGAACTTGAACTTATTCAATTCATGAAAGATAAAGTAGCAAATAATCTAGGGGTTATTATTGATGCACGTCTTAAAAGTTGGTTTGAATTAGAGACGATTCCCTCTGCAATAAATATTCCTTTTCCTGTCATGCAGAGTGCTAGTAGAAAAAAAGCTGAATTAATTTTTAAGATTCTAGGAATGAAAGTTGAAAAAGATGGAACTTGGAATTTTGAGAATGCAAAAGAGTTAGCAGTATTTTGTAATGGTGTATGGTGTGGACAATCAAAGCACTTTATATCAGCTATACTCAAACACAACTATCCTGCCTCTAAAATAAGCTACTATCGTTCAGGATTCCAAGGATGGAAACTACTTGGTCTAACAACAATTGTACACAAAGAGATTAAAAAGTAAAAAGCAAGTAGTTAAAAAGAGATAAGCGTAAAACTTATCTCTAAAAGAAGAAGTAGATTATTCTACTTCTGCATCAATAATGTCATCATCTTCTGCTTTTTTAGCAGCTTTATCTTTACCACCACCTTGCTCTTTAGCATAGACAGCCTCTGCAAGTTTATGAGATTTTTCAGTAAGTACTTTTACTTTCTCTTCAATCTGCTCTTTGGTTGCAGAGTCATCTTTAATTACAGCTTCTACATCAGCAATTGATTTTTCAATTCCTGCTTTCTCTGTAGCATCAAAACTCTCTCCCAAATCCGTTAATGATTTTCTAGTTTGATGTACTAAAGCATCTGCTTGGTTTCTAGCTTCAACTAATGATTTTCTTTTTTCATCTTCTGCTTTATTTGCTTCTGCATCTTGAACCATTTTTTCAATCTCATCATCTGAAAGTCCTGACGAACCAGTGATTTTGATTTCCTGTGATTTTCCTGTTCCTTTATCTTGTGCTGAAACAGTTAAGATACCATTCGCATCAATATCAAAGGTTACTTCAATTTGTGGTACACCTCTTGGAGCTGCTGGAATATCTCTAAGCTCAAACATACCTAAAGATTTATTATCTTTTGAAAACTCTCTTTCACCTTGAAGTACGTGAATACTTACTGCTGGTTGATTGTCTTCTGCTGTTGAAAATACTTGTGACTTTTTAGCAGGAATTGTAGTACCTTTTTCAATAACTTTAGTAGTAACTCCACCTAAAGTTTCGATTCCAAGACTCAATGGTGTAACATCAAGTAGAAGCACATCTTTAACATCACCTTTTAATACTCCACCTTGAATAGCAGCACCAAGTGCAACAACTTCATCTGGATTAACCGATTTGTTAAGCTCTTTTCCAAAGAATTTTTGAACCTCTTCTTGAACCAATGGAACTCTTGTAGAACCACCAACCATTACAATCTCATTAATATCAGAAGTTGTAACATCTGCATCAGCAAGAACTGTTCTAATTGTTTTAATCGTTGAAGCTACTAAATCATCAATCAAAGACTCAAATTTTGCTCTTGTAATCTTCTGAATAAGGTGTTTTGGTCCAGATGCATCAG
>QNZV01000012.1 GCA_003978395.1 Sulfurovum sp.
TCGAACTATCCTCTTTCTCTTTGGCTTCCTCTAATAGCTCGTTCTCTGTTTCTGTACTTTCAAGCTGTTTTAACTTGGCTTCTAGTTCTGTAATCTTGGATTCTAAACTCTCGATAACCTTTTTTTCATCGGCTTTGTAGTAGATGGAGTTGTACTCTAACCCCTTGGGTAACACCGAAATTCCTCGAACACGTGCATTTTTCCATTTTGGTACGGTTATCATCTCAACTTCAATAAGCCCCATCACTTTTAGCACTCGAAGTGACTCTTCAAGGGTTTTTTCGCTGACTTGTGGTAAATCTTGTTGAAATTTTTTGTTGCTAATAGGGAAGAAAGAGCCAACTTTGGTTGCCCATGTAAGGGCATTGACAATATACGCCATGACATCCAGTTGGGTGTGGCTAAGTCTGTATTTCTCTTGAAAAAGAACATCTTTGATTAAAATTCGGGTGCGTTTAGGGAGGTTTTGGGGTGTTACTGACATGATGAATCCTTGAAAATTAAATTTTTTAATCCTCAAGAGTCCACTACCAACATCTCTTGATAAAAATCAGATAGAATTGTGCATCACAACAGCAGATTTTAACAGCTTTTTCTGTAAAATCCTATTGGAAGTGAAGCAGTTGGATTGCGAGTCTGGGGTGCTTCACTTCTTCTATTTGACTTTCGTTTCCAACATCGTATAACAATTTACCTTAAATAAAAATAAAATCTGCTTCAAACTTTTTCTGAATTTTTTTCTCGCGACTATTTCATAATTCACTATTTTTAAAAAGATTTGGAAAATCTTTTTTAGATAATATTACTATTTAATAATGTACTATTGGTGGGAGGTTTTCTAGGGGTTGCTTTGTAAGATTATTTTTTATATAGTATGCGAAGAGCATAAGAGTTTCACTTCGTTCTTTCTAATATTAGTCCATTCAACTCGACACAAATAGGGTACTATCATACACTATTTGACTTTACAAGACTACTACGAATATGTATGATAGTACCCTATTTGTAATAGTAAAGAATGGGCTAATAAAGCTTTGCTAGACTCTATACATATATGGCGATACACCACACTGATTGCAAGGTTCTCTTATACTTTCGGTAGGTATTCTAGCACTATTTAGTTTAAATAATACTTAATTATTTAAACTAGTATTTAATCTAAATTCCCCTATATGGGAACATATGCTTTATTAACTCTGTATATTGCTCTGCAAATGCATTGTTCTTTTCAATAAGAGTATTAGATGCACCAATATTTTGATATTTACTATTATTAACCTTAAAATTTATCTCTTTATCTAATGCTTCAGGATAATAAAAAATATCTTTCAAATTTGAATAAATAGAAGCATTCTCAAATTCAGGGTCGCTATCTAAATAATTTTTGGAACTAGATATATTTATATTATCTGAAACAGCACCACTTTTATTTCCCCAAAAAAGATTATTTTCTGCTACTATTTTTGTACCTATATAGTCTGTCAATCTTTTTTCTATACCATAGACCTCTTTTTTTTCAGATAGACTTCCTACAATAATATTATTTTTGATAATAGCACTCTTCTCTAGTTTGTCTAGTGAATCAAGATTATCCCAGTTATCTTGTGTATCTTCAGGAATATAATATCTATTATCTATCCAAATAGCACTCCCTCTATTATTAAAAAATGTATTGTTTAATATTTTAACACTCTTGAAAGATTGAATATTAATACCACCTGCTTCTTGATGTTTAGTATTTGAAAAAAGTGCTAAGTTTTCTGGTTTAGCACCACACTCATAGATGATATTATTACGAATTGTTGCATGAGCAATATCTCTATCACTGTTGCTATATAATGCAATACCTGCATAGGGAACATGTCTTATAATATTATTTTCAATAAGAACATTATTCATAATAATACCACCAGAATATGCATGAGAAACTTGTATCCCATAATTTCCTTCATCAATTGAACTAAAAATATAATTATTTTTAATATGAATATTGCTACCACCAAAAAAGCGTATGCCACTATTTGACCGAACATCAATAATATTATTATCAATAACGCTATGGGTTAACTCAACCAACATAACAGCAGAGTGTCCTAAGTTTTGGAATGTTGATGATTCTATAATTGTATTATTTCCATCAATAATAGTAATTCCATCACTAAGTGAATCAATCATCTTAATGTTAGAAACATGAGTATTATTTACTTTTTCAAAATAGACTAAAGGATAACATCCATTCCCAGCACTATTTGATTCTCTTTGGTTTTCTCTATTTCCATCAATAATTAAATTTTTAATAGTTATATTTGAATTAGAGCTGTCATTAAATACATGTGTATTATCCTTCATCTTTTCTCTATTAGCAGGATTGATTATTAAAGGAGGATTCCCAGCCCAAGAGACACCATCATATATTCCAGACCATTTCGCATAATCTTTTAATTTTATTGTTGTTAAAAGTTGACTGTTTTTAACTTCTCCTTCAAGTACTGTATCACTAAAAATAATTAATTGGTCATCAATAAAAAAAACTCCTCCTTTTAAGTGAACTTTTCCTCCTCCATGAAGATGTGCATATTCTAATGCATTGCTAATAATATTTCTATTTTTAGAAGTATATTCTTTTACTTGACCATCATTTGCTGTTACTAAAATAGTATTTGTTATATTTCCATCATCAGTTTTATTAGAATCATCCGTACCATTTGTTGAATTAGTATCATCGACTTCTGTTGTACTATTAATATCCCCAACAATAACCTGAAGAGTATCATGTTCATTATTTGATGCAAATAGGTCAATAGTAAAAATACCTTTACTATTAGGAGAGAAATAAAACTCTTTACCATAAGCATAAGTATCATTGTTTATTTTCCAAGTTAAGTCAAGGCTATCAGATGCTTTTGCTTTTAAATAAGCTGTTTCTCCAAGTTTGATTTTTTGGTCTGCACCTGCATTAATAGTTATATCAGGAGATGAAGGTTTTTCTATTGAGTTTTCATCTCTTTCAACTGTGATAGTTACACTATCATGCTCGTTATTTGAGCTAAATAGGTCAATTCTAAAACTACCTTTTTTATTAGGAGAAAAATAAAACTCTTTACCATAAGCGTAAGTTTCATTGTTGATTTTCCAAGTTAATTCAAGACTATCAGGTGCTTTGGCTTTTAGATATGCCGTTTCTCCAAGTTTAATTTGTTGGTCTGCTCCAGCATCAAGAGCAAAAATCATTGAGGTATATAACAAAATTATTAAAATTGTTCTTTCTATTAGTATCATAAAATATCCTTTTGATTAAAACAATACAACCTAAATCATTATAATTTCATTAGAAATTATTAATATTTAATACTAAGATATATTATTAATTCTTTGGTGTTTAATTTTATATAGAATTAAATACTTTACAATATATTATATTTTTATTTATGATAAAAATAATTGTTAACTTTAAAAAAGGAGAGGTATTTTCAGGACACTATGTTCCTGTGAAACCACATCCAAAGTAGTAGCCTTACTTAGTTCGATTTAGCTCTCTCCACCTGCTCCATTACGCTATTTATTCGCTCTAATGCATTTGCTTTAGCATCTTCTACTTTTTGAAGCTCTTCTTCAATCACTTTTCGTGCATTTGCTTCAAGCTCTCTCAAAGATTTATTTTTCAATACCTCTGTATTATCTGTTTGGATGGGTTGCCTTGTAGCTTGAGCTTTTTTATCTTCGGGATAAGGCATCTCTTTACTCTCAAATTTTGCTGTTTGAATCGTTTCTGCCATATCTAACTCCTCGGATACAATCGTTGTTGTATCTACAGGTTGCTCTTTTTGATTATCTTCTATAGGTGTTGATTCAATAGTACTAAGCTTGGAAAATCGCTCCATCACTTTATCTACAGCAGAAGCTTGATTTTCTACAGGCTCTACGAACTCCTCTCCTATTAGTGTTGATATTAATAATAAACTAAAAATTAAAAATATTTTTTTCATCCTCATCTCCTTTTTGTTTAATAATATCTTCATAATTTATTTACTATTTTAGCATATTTTAGAAAATAGAGTAACAACTCAATAATTAATTTTAATGAAAAACTATTAACTTTTATATTAACATGAAATAAAACTATTTAAAGAAAAACATAAAAACATATTGATTTTATCTTTTCCTATTTTTTGTAGTAAATTGGGTTTTAGATTAATATTCTTTTGAGTATGATATACGCCAATAGCGTATATCAAGGATTCAAAGAATGAAAAAACAATTTATGCAAGATTTACAAAGAATATATGATGAACTTCAAACACGTCAAGAATCACTTAATGATTATTATAAGGTTTTAGAGGGGAATCATCCTGTAGCTAAGTGTCTCATAGAAGATTTTTTAGCTAAGATGAATCTACCCATAAATAGTGATACCATGATGGCATCGTTGACCCGTTTGGTTAATCTACGTGAAGATGCTTTGGAACAAGTACTTCAAAAAGAGGGTTTTTCAGAAGAAGAGATTATTAACAAAAAAGAGGAGGCGTATCTTTTTGTAAAAGAGATGCACTTGACACGACACGAGTATTTGATTGCTTGGATTAAATCTGAAAATTTATTAACTCCCTTTTACCAAACACTCATTGAAAATGTACACTATATTGGTGAATCCTTATCGGTATGGCAGTCGGAGTGGACTTCTTATATTATTAATGGAGTTAATCGTGACCTTTTAGCTGAATACGATGGTGATGAACAAGCTATATTTCATATGCTTCAAGAAGAGGAGTTATTAGATTTAGATTCTAATGGCGAAGTAGGAGATAGATGTTATTCTGTTTTAGCTAAAAATCAAGATGATAAATATCGCTCTATCGCTTATTGTGATGCTTTTCCTAATGAAGTTTCATCCTTGGTTTCTATTATAGAAGATGCAATAGAAGCTTTAAGTGTAGAAGTGGATGATATATTTAATCAAAAAGAGGAGTGGATTAACTATTTTATAGCACTTAAAAAAGCATTTGCAGGGTATCAACCAAAAAAATTGATTGGACTTTGGGCAAATGTAGATAGAGCATGGATGAAGATTACCACTCCATTACAAGTAGGACACCCTTTAGAGTATTATGAAGACCACTTTAGAAAAGCAGTAGCATTAGAGTGGGATTTACGTATTATTAACCCAAAATTACAAAGTGCTTCCATGACACGACAAAATATTAAAGATTTCTCTTCCAAGTTAGCAACAGAAATAGAAGGAGAGGTATTTCCTACTATTGAAAAAAACTGTGAACAAGTTGATGAGACACAGCTCTATATTGGTCAACCAATGATGTATTATGGAGCAGAACTTAATGGTTTGTTCTCTGCACAAGTTGTTCCAAATGATGAACAAGTTTCAGCAGAGATGGGAAAAAAGATTTTTGCCTATGCTGATTTTGTGATGGAGAGTAAAAAGGCGAAACCAATAATGCAACTCTCTGTAGATTTTATGGGGCTTGATTTTGTTGAAAAACAGAAAGCTTTGGCTGTAGATAATCCTACTTTATGGCAAGAACTTTATGATATTTCTACTATAGGGCATGAGTTTGGGCATATTTTGTGGATAGATTCTGATACAGAGATGCTTATGAATAAGAGTGGACAGTTTAAAAATATAGAAGAGTTCAAAGCAACAGCAGGTGGATTGATGGCATTTTTTGAGAATGAACAAGAGTCCTTGAAAAAACATATTGTAGATGATTTGGTATCCCGTGCAATCGGTTTAATGGCATGGCGTGAAGTGGGTGAGGTATTACCGTATTATTGTGAAGGGTTGATTCATTTGGATATTCTATTTGGTTCAGGTGTGATTACATACAATAAGAAAATAGAGATAGACTACAGTAAGTATGATACAATGAAAAAAAGATACCAAAAAGCGTATAAAAATTTGGCACAACATTATATAGATAAAGAAGATGCTAATATCTATTTAGAGCAGTATGCTAAAAAAAGCAATGGAGTATATTTACCAAAAGATAGTACTATTTCTAGTTTTGTTGAAGAGTATTATGCACAGTATCAAGCGATTGGTCAAAAAGTATATAACAGAGTATAATTTTTACAAAAAAAATTATAAGGTATTGGTAAAATAATGAGTAAACTATTAGAGACAGATATAAATGAACAATTATTAAAAATTTTAGGAAAATTTGATTTAAAATTTAACAAAATAGAAGATTTCTATTTTGTAGATGAAAAATTTCCTGGAATTACAGGACAAGTTTTTGAGATGGAGAGATATGATGATTCGGTTATTATTCAATTGGATGTACATATTCTTTTACCTAATCAAAATATTATAGAATCTTTTATAGGACATGCCTCTTCGGTAGAAGAGGCGATAGCTGAGGCATTAGAACAATTTGAGGTTAATGTTGTTCATGTTTTTATTTCTGCTTTTTGGGAGAATGCTAAAAAGATTGAAAATGGTGTAGGTCTTGAACAATGGGAGATTAATGGTTATCGTTGGCAGGCAGTTGTTGGGAACTATGGATATAAAGGTAATCTACCTATTGAAGAGATTGTTTTAGATGAGATGTTTGAAACCATCAAAGATGAGATTCATTCATTACCGTTAGAGCAAGATATTTATGCCATTCGTTCGGTCTATACCAATGTTGGCGATGGACGAAAAGTAACGGAAGCACTCTTAAATAATGAAGAGTTTCCAAGCTTAGAGAATAAAATTTCAAGACTCCCTTGGAAAAATGTAGATGAGTACTACTCTGTACGAAATTTGATTTTAGTGATGAAATTGAATTTGAAATAGCCTTGCTAGAAAATGCATAATTAAGGCTTTATTTTCTTATAATAACTGATGTTACGATAAAACCAAAATAAAAAATTACGCATTTTTCAGTTAATTTAGTTAAACAAGGCTGTACTCTTGACAAGTTTTAGAATTATTATTATAATCCAAAAAAATATATATAGAGGAGAAACATGGACTTTGATACTTTAGCAAATTATGCAGATATTATAGCCGTTCCTCTTGCCATGATTGGTATTTATTATATTGTTCGTCAATTAAAGTTAGCTCTTTTAGAGAGTGAACGAGACCATCAACGAAGGCAAAATGAGATGACCTTGAATGCCTATAATACTGTTCGTGGAGATTTACGAGATACCATTAGACGTATTCGTATTACTTTAGGGCTTGCCGATATGTTTTCAGAATTTACCCAAGAGAACTTAGAACAGATTATGAACGATGAGGTTTTACGTGATGATGTTGCAAAAATGTTGGGTTTTGTCAATAAATTTGCAGTGGGAATCAATCATGATGTCTTTAATATCCTCTTGGTTAATGATTTAGCAGGAAAACTTTTTATTCAAACATTTCATCAATTTTACCCCTATATACAAAGAGTTAGAGAAGATTATGAAGGTTTCTACAAAGATTATGAAAATCTTGTTTATAAATTGAAAAAGATTCGTTACGAGAAAGACAATGCTCCTCTATTGAAAGATGTAGAACTTGTAAAAAGTGGTTATGAGTATTACCATTTTCCAAAAGATTTTGGAAAATATCTATTTAATATCTTTAAAACTTAATTTTTCTCTATCAAGACTATAATAGTATCTTTTTCAATAGAGAAAATCATAGAAAACAAATTTTTTAGCTCCTTTTCAAATGAACAAAAAGATAATATCCCTTACTTATCATCAAAAAGAATGCAAGAAAGACACTGAACCATACCATTCCAATAACTCCAAAGAGATAGAGAAGTATAGGAGCAAAAAGGAGATTCAATCCTGCTGTTATATAAAGAATGGTATTTAAAATTTTAGTTGCTTTAATGGTTACAAGCATGTTTGTAAACTGACTTCCATAAAGATAAACGCTTAGAGAGATAGAGAAAACTTGTAAAATCTCAATATTTAGAGGCATTACCTCTTTTCCTGTAATAATTTCTAAAATAAGTTCGGAATAGTATCCAACTAAAAGAGCGACAGGAAGCATTATTATAAAAATAACCAGAGCCAACTGTTTATTTCGTGTAACAAAATTTTCATTTGAGCTTTGATATAGATTTACTAAATAGGGGTAAACTGTTCGAATTAATGGGTCCAAGAGGCTTCCTAAGGCATGAACAATTTTGATAGAGACAGCATAATATCCGATGACTAAAGGGGTTGCAAAAAAGCCTAAGATAATAATATTGGCAGTGGTGTAAAACTCTACTGCAAATTTAGAGGTAAAAATATACCAACCATCTTTCAGATAGTAAATAAGCTTTTCCCATGGTTGAAAGGAGAATTTGATGTTAAATTTTGTAATCGCTACATAGAGAGCAATAATCCCTATAAATATCGTGGTTATGCTGTTTAATAAAAGCAATAGATAGAGGTCTGACTCCTCTTTGACAAAGAGAAATATAGAGAGTACAAAAATAAGTTTAGAGAAGCCATTTAGATACATAATGTATCGCATTTTTTCTACTCCTTGAAAAAACCAAAGAGGAAAAAGAAGATGCCCCAACAGCGTTCCAAAAGCAATAAAAATAAGCTCTTGATAGAGAAAAAGTTTCTCTATAAAAAAGCTTAGAAGCGTCAAAAGAATCAGATAGATAAATGCTATAAGAAATTTAATAGTTAAAACTGAGGAGAAAATTTCATCTATTTTTTGTTGATTATTCCGATTCAATGAAATATGGTAGGTAGCAGAGAGTTCAAATCCATAGTCACTCATTTGAACACCATACATAATCATTGCCAAAACAAAGCTATAAATTCCAAAGCCATCTATTCCTAAGATTCGAATAAGATAGGGAATTAAAAAAAGAGGAAGCAGATAATTGATAAATTGAAGAACGACTAGAGAGATAAAATTATCAAAGAGTCGTTGTAATGTTGTTCCCTTTTTAGTCTGTTTCATAGAAGTGCCAATTCAAACCAGTATTTAAACATAAATAGATTGTAAGCAAACATAAATAGATATGTTCCCTCTTTGATATGCCGAGGTAGATAACCAATAGCAATAATAATAATGGGCATAATAACAGCCACATAACGTTGAGCAAAAATACCCAAAATAGAGCCAAAAAAGAAAAAAGTCATAAAGACAATGGCATATCCAGCAAAAATACGCTCTTCACTGTTCTCAAAATCAGCAAAAATAGCAATAGTAAGAGCAATAATAAACCAACTTATGGAGTAAGCAAGAGAACTTCCTGCTGCAATATCTCCATATCCTGCATGACGATCACCTATAGCTGTTAAGATAATATCTACTCCAAACTTCATAAAAAGAGCCATACCCAAGGCAATACCTAAAGCTATAAAATAGTATTTATGTGCTTCTACTCGCTTATTATAATAGTGTAAAAGATAATAAACCCCTATAAATATAGGCATGGAAGCATGAATAAAAAAAGCAATAGAAGCAAGAAAAAGTTGTTTGGGTTTGGAAGAGACATCATATGCTACAAGCATTATTCCAAATGCCAAAGAGATTCGTACTTGCTCTATAAATAGATTTACCGACATAGGATTAAGCAATAAAATCATAACAATATACCATTCTACTCTTCTAAAGAAAAATGAGCCATAGAGTACAATAGATATAAAAGAGATAATATAGAGAGCAAAACGATAATCATCAAAAGTAATTCCGAGTAAGTAGAGAACTCCTTTCCATACAGGCTCATTGAATAGTGATTGAACAAAGGTTAATGTCCCCTCCTCTCCTCCTTCTTGAATATATATAATACGAAAAATATAGTTAGCTGTATCTTCAAACTCACGTCCTAACATATCTACCCAAGGTATCAAAAAAACATAAATAGTCGCATAGACAAATGCCCATATCCAATAGTGATTGTAATTTTTAACTTCCATTATTTAATAACCAAAAAACCTTCAAAATTCATATATTTTTGCACAGATAATATATCTACAAAACCTGCACGTTTGAGCATATCTATATTACCTTCGGTCGAGAAAGGTTCGAGTACACCTTTTAGACTTTTTGCTTTAGAGATAATCTCTTTGGCATCGTAGCCTTGCTCCAATTTGTACTCCATATAAAGGTTAGAGATAATATCTTGAAAACGTGCATCATTTGCTCTAACTTTTTCATAAAGTATAAATGCCCCACCCCAATTAAGAGATTCATAAATTTTATCAATAAGTTGTTGTCGTAATTTTGGATGAATAAACTGAATGGTATAGTACGATACAATTAAATCTGATTTCTCTAAGGTTACGGTATTCATATCTTCGCAAATAAATGATAGATTAGGACTCTTATAAAGCTCATTTGCTTTAGTAATCATATCTCTCTCTATCTCTACACCTATAAATTTAGCATCTCTAAATTCATTATGTTTTGCCAGTTTATAACTTAGTGTTCCAGCAGAAGAACCCAACTCATAACAGACCGAATCATCTTTTACAAAATAGTCACTAAGTTTAGTAATAAGTTCATGTCCCTCTTCATAAAGAGGAACAGACTTTCGAACATGTTCTTCAAAATGCTCGACCATAGAGCCATTAAATTTCCAATTTGCATTTTTTGCATCAATTTTATCACCAGATTGACCCATAAGATTATTCCTATAATATATTAATTTTTTCTTAAAGTAGTATAGCTAAACTCTAATAAGAATAAACATACTTTTATATGTTATTGAATTTTTTTTCCTAACCATTGAGGATAAGAGAATCTATTATCATAGTTATACATAATGGTTAGATATTCAGCTTTATAATCCCAATTGTAAGAACCTATCCCCCATTCACTATCTTCTGTAGTATTGAGTGAATAGAAGTAGCCACCATCTTTTAAGACTCTTCTATTTTGCTCTAAGTAATAGGTTAAATACTCTTCAGACATAAAGGCTAAAGAGGAGGCATTAATCACTAAGTCTATGCTTTTATCTTTGATATAATCCAAGACAAATGGAGGAATAATAATAAAATCATACTCTGCTATAACCTCATCTAAATTATCTAAATAGGGGTAAATATCTGCCAATAAGGCTATTTTTTTATTTGGAAAATTGTATCTTAAATAATAAGCTGTCAAAAATAGGGTCTCTGGTAAATCTAAAAGTATTTGTGTAGTATTGGGAGTATAGTAACTCAAAATTCGGCTACTTCCTCCAAAACCTACACCAATATCTAAAACAATATTTCGTCTCTCTGTAGAGAAAGGAACATGTTTAATAATATCATTGGCAACCACCAAGTTCTGTAAGAGCTGTTCACTTATCTTTTTGCCTCTATAGTTAATGGCTAAATAGTTCCCTGCTCTACTTTCAGAAACAGAGGCTAATATCTCTTTGTCTATTTTATTTGCAAATCTATGGTACTCCAATACTAAATCTATGGCATCTAAATAGTTTTTTGTGTAGCCATCTTCTTTAGAGATATAGGTATATTGATTGTTAAAAATTTTGCTATAAATTTT
>QNZV01000084.1 GCA_003978395.1 Sulfurovum sp.
GGTGTCACTCTCATCAACAATCTCTACACCCAAAAGTGTCTCTACACAATCCTCTAGGGTCAATATACCCTCTGTTTGGTCATAATTATCTTTGACCAAAAACATATGTTGTTTCTTTTTGATAAACATATCTAAGGCTTTAGATACAGGAAATGTTTCGTAGATAGAGAGCATTTTCTCTTGAATACTTGCAATGGTTACCGAATCATCAACCAAAGATTGTTTGAAAATCTTTTTGGTTAGGACAATTCCTGTTACATCTTCAATAGTATCATTATAGATTGGAATTCTTGAAAATTTAAATATCTCCTCTTGGGTATCCATTACTTCTCTAATGCTCATATTGCCTTCTATAGCAAAGATAACCGACCTTGGAGTCAAGATGTCATTTACTTTTTTCTCATCTAATCTTAGAACATTCTCGATAAAGTCTGACTCTTTTTCATCAATAACCCCTTCATCTTCACTAATAAGCATACTCTCCAAGAGTTCATCTTTGGTAGTGGTCGCTCCATCTTCTTGACCTTTTGATATTTTGTTGGTTACAAGTAGTGTTACTAATATAATAGGATAAGTCAAGAGTATAAAAAATTGAATAATTCTAGCTGATATAGGGGCTAGAGTTTTCCAATAGATTGCTCCAATGGTTTTAGGAATAATTTCTGAAAAGAATAGAATAGCAAATGTTAATATTATTGATACATAGACCATTGCTCCATCTCCATAGAGTTTGGATGCTTGAGCACCTACAACAGCTGCACCTAATGTATTGGCAATGGTATTTAATATAAGAATAGATGCTATAGATTTGTTAATGTTCTCTTTATGTGAGCGAAGGAGTTTTCCTATGATTGGTTTCTCTTTTTCAAGAACAGATACATAGGACATCTGTACTGAAAGTAGTACAGATTCAAGAATAGAACATAAGAAGGAAATTCCAACAGAAAGAAGGAAGAAAAGTATCAGATAACTCATTTAATTTAATAAACCTTTATAGTAAAATAATAGTTGCAAGACCTAAAAAGCTGAAAAAACCCACCACATCAGTAACAGTTGTTAATATAACGGTACTACCAATAGCAGGGTCAACTTTCATCTTCTCTAGCAGAAGAGGAATGGTTGCTCCAAAAAAACCAGCCATTAAAAGATTGATAATCATAGATAGAGCAATAACGAAACCTAGATTTTCGATACCAAACCAAACGGTTGCAATCACTCCAATTATTATAGCAAATAAGAAACCATTTAATAATGAAATACTAACCTCTTTTATAATAATTCTTTTAGCATCGCTATGAGATATATCTTTTAGTGTCAATTGTCGAACAACAACAGTTAGGGTTTGTGTTCCTGCGTTACCCCCCATTGAGGCAACAATAGGCATAAGAATAGCAAGTGCAACGATATTGGATAGAGTGTCTGCAAAAAGTCCAATAATTAATGATGCAGCAATAGCAGTAATAAGATTTA
The DNA here is from genome assembly GCA_003978395.1 of Sulfurovum sp. Lineage (GTDB taxonomy): Bacteria > Campylobacterota > Campylobacteria > Campylobacterales > Sulfurovaceae > UBA1140. The sequence continues at coordinate 1,471 of QNZV01000084.1, forward strand.
ATCCCAACCAAGAGGCTCTCTGTTTACTTGCTTTTAGTACCTCTTCATCCTCTTCAATATCATCTTTTAGACCTGCTAGGTTATACATCTGTTCTGTAGCATGTTCAGATATTACATCATGAATATCATCTGAAGTGATTCGACCCAATAGTTTATTATCTACTGTAATGATTGGCAACACAAAAAGGTCGTACTCTTTAAATAGGTTTACAATCTCTTTAATATCATCTTTTTCATATGCTGTGATGGGTTCGTAGTTATCGTTAGACTCTTTTATATTATCATGAAAACTCTTTTCAAAATCAAAAGTTAATAGGTCATCAAGGTCGATACTGTAGAGTAGGGTAGAATCTTTTTTAGTAATAAATAGATTATGGACATTCTCTAACTCATTTGATTTTTTAAGTTTAGAAAAGCGTTTTATAGTATCGTGTACAATTTCATCTTCTGTAGCTGTAAAGAGTTCAACTTGCATGTATGAACCTGCTTCATCTTCTTCATAAGATTGCAGTTTAGTAATATCTTTTTGGTCATCTTTATCTAAGCGTTTAAAGACTTCAGAAGCAATATCTTCATTATACTCTTCAAGCTCTTGCATAAAGTCAGCTTGGTCATCACTCTCTAGCTCTTTTACAGCTTCGGCAAGGTCTTGAACCTTTACAGACTCTACCATATCATCAAAGTATCTATCAGGAAGTTCTAGGGCAACATCTCCCAAAATATCTTTTGGTATAAGTTTAATTGCTTCTGAAAATTTCTCTTCGTCATATTGTTTAAGTATATTTACGATTTCCGAGAAGTGAAGCTCCTCTTGATTGTGTGCTTCTAAGTGTTTTTTTAATTCTTCCATCTTAATCCCCCTCTGATTTTTGGGAATTATAGCCTAAATGAAGTAAATAGTAAATAGTTAAAAACAATTTTGTTAAAAAATGTTTTTAATTTTATTTAAATATTTATATTTAAATATTCTACTTTACAAAATCAACATGGCATCACCATAAGAGAAAAACCGATATTCCCTCTCTATCGCTTCATGATAAAGTTCTAAACTCTTCTCTCTTCCTATAAAAGCAGAAACCAACATAATAAGTGTACTTTTTGGTAAGTGAAAATTGGTTAGTAGGTGGGTTACTCTTTGTGGCTTATTATTTGGGTTCAAAAAGAGGTCACAATCTCCATCTATTTTTTTTGTTCTTGTAAAATACTCTACGGTTCTTGTTACTGTTGTTCCTATGGCTAAAATATCTCTGTTTGATTCTAAAACCTCTGCACTCTCTTTTGGAATATTAAAATACTCCGAGTGCATAGGGTGGTCAAGAATATATTTTGCATCTACAGGTTTAAATGTTCCAGCTCCTACATGTAGGGTTATTTTATGGGTTTTATGCCGTTCTTCTAGCGCTTTAAAGAGTTCAGGAGTAAAATGTAGGGATGCTGTTGGTGCTGCTACTGCTCCTGCATTTTTGGCAAATAGAGTTTGGTAGTCGGTTTCATCCTCTTTGTTATCTTCTCTTTGTAGGTATGGGGGGAGGGGGATGTGACCTATGGAGTCTAATATTTGTACAAGCTCTTCAAATCGTATCTTTTGTTCACCTCCGATTTCAAGTTGTTTAAAAGTGACGACTCTTGAACCATCTCTATTTAATTTAATGACAGTGGCTACTAAATTATTATCAAAAAAGAGTTCAGTTTCAAGTTGTACTTTTCCACGTATCATTACTAGATATTTATCAGCAGATAGAGGTTTATTAAAGAGTAGTTCGACTTTTCCTCCTCCTTGTCCATTGGGATCGGATTTTTTATGTCCAAATATTCGTGCTTTTATCACTTTTGTATCGTTTAAAAATACATCACACTCTTTTGGAAGATACTCTAATAGATGCTTAAAGGTAGTGTGGGTAATCGTATCGGTTGCTCTATTATAGACCAAGAGTTTAGCAGAGTCTCTTGGTTGTACGGGGGTTTTAGCTATGAGATGAGCAGGAAGCTCATAATCATAGCTAGAGGTTAGTAGTTCTAAATTCATCTATTTCTTATTTTCTATCTGTTTATCTTGTTTGATGTACTCTTCATCTTTTTCATCTTCATCGTCCTCTTCAATATGAGGGTTAACCATACGAACAATTAGAATTGAAACACCGTAAAGAATAATGAGTGGTCCAGCCATAAGTAACTGTGTTAATACATCAGGTGGAGTTAGTAACGCAGCAATAATAAATATAATAATTATTGCATATTTAAAGAAGTCTTTTAACGTTTTATCGGTAATCATACCTAAAACTGCCAAGAAGTAGGCAAAAACAGGAAGCTCAAATGCTAATCCAAAGCCCATCATAATTTTGCTAAAGAAGCCTACATAATCCTCGATATTAATTAGAGGGGTATAGAGAAATGAACCAAAAGTAATTAAGAATTGAAATCCAAATGGTGTAACCACATAGTAGGCAAAAAGCACACCCACAAGGAACATAAATGAACCACCAAAGACAAAAGGGAGAACCATCTTTTTCTCGTTATCGTAAAGTCCTGGGGCAACAAATAACCAAATTTGATAGAGTATAAAAGGTAATGCACCTAAAAGACCAGCAAAGAAAGAGACTTTTAAGGCTACGAAGAATGCTCCACCAACTTGGTGTGTGGTAATTTGTCCATCAAAGCTTGATTTTTTATGGGTACTGTTTTGCTCTATATTTTTAAGGGTTGATGTTAACTCTTTTGTTGCATTTACGGCATCTTGTAGAAAGCCAACTAACTCTTTGTTTGCAACGCTTACAGCTTTCTCTAAAGAGTCTTGAAGTTTTTTCGCAGAGAGTACAGAGGGACTATCTGCTGTGATAACTTCTATAGTTTGATTCTTCTCATTGGTACTTTTCATATGCCATGTTGCTTTTTCTTGAGAATCTATAATCCGTCCCACTTCAGATAATGCATCATTTAGGGGTTGAGTAATCCATGTTAAAATATGATTATGAAAGCTAAAGGCAACAATAAAGGCAACAATAACAGAGAGAAATGAATATCCAATGGTTTTTTGTAACGCAGCTAAATGGGGTTTAATACTTTCAAACATTATTTTTCTATACCTTCATCTTGTTTCACAGTTTTTTTCTTAAAAGTAACTTCTTTACTCTGTTTTGGTTCAACTTGTGTGGTTGTGGGTTGTGGGTTTGTTTCCGATGCAGAAGGCTCAAGTTGGGTTAATCGTGCAAAATTTTCTTTTACTGAACCAAATTCTGCTTTAACTTCATTCATTGGATTTAAGTTTTTAAAACCTTGTAACTCTTGAGTTGCTTCATCCAGCTTCTCTTTGTAGCTCATCGCTTCTCGTTTTAACTCTTCTATATTAACCTCTTCATCCAAGGTTCTTTTTGCATCTCCTATTGCTGTTTTCATGTTTTTAATAAATTTAGCAATATCTACCATAGCACCAGGTAGTTTATCTGGTCCCAAAAAGAGTATTGCTACAATTGCAATAAAAAGTATTTCCATAAAGCCCAGTCCGAACATGTGACTCCCTTATTTTTTAATTATTGATATTTTACCCAAAAAGCTTTATATTAGGAAGATTGTTTTAATAGATACTTAACAATATGCTCTTCTAACCAATAGTTAGGTTTCAAAAGAGTACCATTTACAAACCCAACATGACCTCCATGCTCTGAAATACTCATTGTAATATACTCTGAAAGTTCCTCTTTTGTAGGTAAAATTTCAGGAGTCATAAATGGGTCATCTAGGGCATGGATAATCAGTGTAGGTATCTGAATATGTTTTAAAAATTGTTTTGCTGAACACTCTTTATAGTAATTCTTTGCTGTTCCAAAACCATTAATAGGTGCTGTATAGAGTTCATCAAACTCCTCTATAGTTTTAATATTTTTTACATCGTCTATACTCTTATTGAGAATTTTTTCCATATCAAAAGTTTTATATTTTTCTAAAAGAGTCTCTTTTAATGGGTCAAGAAGATGCTTTTGATAACGTTTTGAGAAGCCTTGATTGATTCGTTTTGCTGTAATATCTAAATCCATTGGAGCAGAGACCGAAACAGCTGAAAGCAAAGGGGTTTTCCCTTTCTCTTCACCAAGGAGTTTCAATAGCATATTTCCCCCAATAGAGTAGCCTACTGCATGTAACTTAGAGTTTTTATAATTCATACTTAAATACTCTATCCACGCTTTAGCATCTGCAGTATCACCACTATGATAAGAACGAGGAATCAGGTTTGCTTTTCCAGAACAACCACGAAAATGCATCAGTACCGAAGCAAAACCTTTTCTATCAAGAGCTTTCATAACTCCTTGAATATAAGGAGAAGCAAAAGAACCTGCTAATCCATGAAAAAGAGTAACAATAGGTCGCGTATCTATGGGTTTACTTTTATACCAATATGCCTCAACAAAATCACCATCAAGTAAATTAAAACGTTCAATTTCTACTGTTGGAGTATTTTGTTTACGAAATAGGGGTGCATAAAGTGTTTGTAGATGTCTATTTTTTAGTGTGAATGGTGGTTTAAACATTTTGATAGTCTGTTTTAGTATTAAATAAGAGTGTTTTCATAGTTGATTCTGAGTTATCATAGA
>QNZV01000166.1 GCA_003978395.1 Sulfurovum sp.
TTTATGAATGTGTTGGTAGCCATTTTAAAAGTCCTTATGATATTTCAAGAATCACATGAGAATCACATGGAAAATACATAACCTATGATTAATTGATGTAACTTGATATGATAAGAACATTCTACCAATAACTATTTTAAGGCTACTTGATGTAAAATGCTAGAAGTTTAAGAAGTATGAGGAAATAGGATTAATATAATCCCTTCCTCTCAGCCATAATCATATTTTTCATAACTTTCCCCATCTAATTACTCTTTAATTTAAATCTATCTGCTACAATAATAAAAATCAATTCAAAGGAATACAAAAGATGAATTTCTATCTACTCTTTTTCTTACTTATTATTATCATCGGTTCAGTAGTAAGTTATATCTATTTTATGCGAGAAAAAAAAGAAAATTTAAAAGCCATAGAGCAAGGTATTTGCCCAAAGTGTCATAAACCAACAATGATTCTTATCGACCAAAGAAGTACAGGTTGTGGAGGACCAAAACTGTTAACATTTGAATGTCAAGAGTGTCAATATGTTAATTCATTTAATGTAAATGGGGGAAGTTGTAGTAGTGGAAGATGTGGTTAAAAAGAAAAAATTTCCACCTCAAAAGAGGTGGGAAGAGAAGTGAATATGCTTTTAGAGATTAAAAATTGTATCTTGTCCATACACGGATAATATTTGCTGGGTCAGAAGCAGCTTCGTGGTCAGCTCTTACATAAGCAGCTAACATATTTGTTCCAAGTGCTTTAAACTTATAAATTACATCTAATTCATTAAAATCTGAATTATCAGTCTTGTTATCAGTTGTTAAACCATATTGAGCAATTAATGTACCAGCACCTAAAGGCATTACTCCCTTAAGAACTACTGTATCTGCATCAGAGGAAATATGTCCTTGGTTAGCAACCATTTGTGTATATAGTGGAGTTTTTATACCTGTACCAACATTTTGTACAGATAATGTACCATCATCAACTGATGTATATGCCACTGAAAGTTTTGCAGAACCTGCTTTTCCTCCTACTTTTACACCATAAGCTGTTGTATCTTTAAAAGAAGCACCATCTGGGCTTAGTTGTCCTGCTTGAAGAGCTAAATTTACTGGACCAAGATTAGCTGCTTTTACATCTAACCAAAGTGCATCAACATGAGGAGCAATTGAAGGCTGTAGTACACTATCTTTATCAGTATAAGTGTAACCATCTGCTCCACCAGAAATAATAGAGTAGTAACTACCTGTTACTGCTACATCTTTCAAACTTTTGTTTTGAACTGTTAACATATAAGCACCATGTCCTGGTCTTGCAACGCCACCTGCAGCTGTAAGATTATCAAATGAACCTAAGTCCCCATGCCCATTTGATTTAGAAACATAAGCACCAACTAGAGTTGTGTCTTGAATATCTGAGTTAATTGCTACTACTGCATCAAATGTATTTTTATATACATTCCAACCTTCAGAGAATGCCAATGGAGAAAGAGATTTTGGAAGTTCTTGACGACCAGCTTTTAATGTTGTATTACCAACTTTTTTTGTTAAATATGCTTTAGTTAATGCTGCACCACTCAGTGTTCCATCTGCTTTTTGCATTGTATTACTAACAAGATTGTTCTCTAAACCTGCTGTCCCTAATGCTGTTCCTTGTAAACCAAGACCAAAACCACTACCAAGGTCTCCATTTATATTTAATTGAAAACCAACATTTGCTGCTGAATTTCCTTTATTAAAGAAATCAGTATCTCCACCATTTTCAACTGTTTGATAATAAACAACTGCTTGTCCTGTAGTTTTTAAATCTACATCTGCCATAGCACCTGTTGTAAGAGTCATTGCAATAATTGTAGCTAAGCTTAAGTTTGTAATTTTCATATTTTCTCCTTTTATGTTATATTTATCAAATTTTTGAGCTTATTACAAAGAGAAAAACTCATCAATCTAATAAATGTACATCATCATGATAACAGTAGAAAGCTTATTATTCCTTGATATTAATCAGTTTTTGGCTTGTTTCATTAACTTTTCATTTATTTATTGGAAAATTTATAAAATAAAATTTTTTTTATTAAGCTTAAATTATAGAGAAGTATAAAACATAAATATATTAATAAGATTTAATCTTTCTAGTAAAAAAATGATTTTGAAATTAAAAGAAGTATATGGCCGGGAGAGGGAGATTCGAACTCCCGGAGGTATTACCCTCACCGGTTTTCAAGACCGGCACATTCGACCACTCTGACATCTCCCGACATTAGCTTAAACAAGTGCTTAAGTTGGAATAGAATTTTATCTAAAAAAGCTTAGAATAAAATAAAAAAATCATTTTTTTTAAAATTTTGGAGGCGACACCCAGATTCGAACTGGGGATAGCAGCTTTGCAGGCTGCGGCCTTACCACTTGGCGATGTCGCCAATTATGCCATAATCCATAAAATATTTATGGTGGTACCCGGAGCCGGACTCGAACCGGCACGGTCACAATGACCGGGGGATTTTAAGTCCCCTGTGTCTACCATTCCACCACCCGGGCATAAATTGGTACCAAAACTAAAAAAATAAATTTATATATCACAATTGTTCATGGAGCGGGAAACGAGGTTCGAACTCGCGACCCCGACCTTGGCAAGGTCGTGCTCTACCGCTGAGCTATTCCCGCATTTGGTTACCATTTAAATTGGAGTGCGATTATAGCAACTTTTTTTTTCTTTGTAAAGGTTTTTGGGTATAATTTTTTGAAATTTAAAACAAATAGACGAATAAGGATAAAAATGCGTAGTGATATAGTAAAAAAAGGGCATAATCGAGCACCTCATCGTTCATTGCTTAGAGCAACTGGACTAAAAGACGAAGATTTTAACAAACCATTTATTGGAGTAGCCAACTCCTATATTGAAATAATTCCGGGACATTTCTTTTTGGATAAAGTATCGGCAATTATAAAAGATGAAATTAAAAAGTCAGGTTGTGTACCATTTGAGTTCAATACCATTGGTGTTGATGATGGAATTGCAATGGGGCATGATGGAATGTTATTTTCATTACCAAGCCGTGAGATTATTGCTAACTCAATAGAGACAGTTATGAATGCACATAAACTTGATGCCATGATAGCCATTCCTAACTGTGATAAAATAGTTCCAGGTATGATTATGGGTGCTTTACGTGTCAATGTTCCTACTGTTTTTGTATCGGGAGGACCAATGGCAAAAGGATATACCAAAGATGGAGAGCCTATTGACTTGGCAACTGCCTTTGAAGCTGTAGGTAAATTTGAAGCTGGAGAGATTACAGAAGAAGAGTTAACCGATATTGAGTGTAATGCTTGTCCAAGTGGTGGTTCATGCTCTGGAATGTTCACAGCTAACTCTATGAATACCCTAATGGAAGCTATGGGAATTGCCCTTCCTGGAAATGGTACAATTTTGGCACTTACAAAAGAGCGTGAAGAGCTTTACCGAAAGGCAGCTAGAAGAATCTGTGAAATAGCATTGATGAAACAAGAAGAGTCTTGCCTTTATAATATAAAAGAGGTTCTAAATGAAAATGCAATTAGAAATGCTTTTGCTGTAGATATGGCAATGGGTGGTAGTTCAAATACTGTTTTACATATGTTAGCTATTGCAAAAGAGGCAGATGTTGAATTTAACTTAAGTGATATTAATGCCATCTCAAAACGTGTCTCTCATATTGCAAAAATATCCCCAAGTTTAACCACTGTACACATGCAAGATATAGATAAAGCAGGAGGAGTATCTGCTGTTATGCATGAGATGGATAAACGAGGAGAAATACTCTTTGATAACTTAACTGTAACAGGAGAGAGTTTAAAAGAGCGTATTGCTAATGCAAAAATTGTTGATAGCAATATTATTCATACCATTGATAACCCTTATTCTAAAGTTGGAGGATTGGCTATTTTATATGGTAACTTGGCAGAACAAGGTGCTGTGATTAAAACAGCAGGAATCACAGGAGAGCGAGTATTTACAGGAACTGCTGTCTGTTTTGATTCACAAGAAGCATCTATCAAAGGAATTATCAACGGAAAGGTAAAAGCAGGAGATGTTGTTGTTATCCGTTATGAGGGACCAAGAGGAGGACCAGGGATGCAAGAGATGCTAGCTCCTACTAGCCTTATTATGGGTATGGGTTTAGGTGATTCTGTAGCATTAATTACAGATGGTCGTTTCTCGGGGGCAACACGAGGTGCAAGTATTGGTCATGTCAGTCCTGAAGCTGCTGAAGGTGGAATGATAGGATTACTTAAAGATGGAGATGAGATTCATATTGATGTGGATAAATATATTTTACAAGTAAATATTTCCGATGAGGAAGTAGCAAAAAGAAGAGCAAACTTTAAACCACTGGTTAAACCACTTACAAGTAAATGGTTAAAGCAGTATCGTGCATTGGTAACCAATGCTAGTTCAGGTGCTATTTTATATGCAGAGTAAAAGTAGATGGTCGATAAAATCGACCCTACTTTTTAGCAATATCTCCTAAGTGTCTACAACTTTGACTTTGACCACGGTCACACGCTGTTTCAAAATATTTTAAGGCTAAGTCAGTATCATCATTCTCTTCAAAATAGAGTCCTAATTTGTAACACATTGTTCCACCTTTGGTAGAGTTTTTACACGCTTTTTTAGCTGCTTTAAAATCCTCTTCGGTAGTAATCTTACGTATTTTTTTACCAAGAACAGTCTCTAATCTATCACAACTTGGATAATCATCTAAAGAACATGCTTTTTCATAAAAACGTTCAGCTTTTTGAGAGTTTATATTAACACCATCTCCAACTTCATACATATACCCCAAGTTATTACACCCTGATGCTTCTCCCATATCACATGCATCATAGTATAAACCGATAGCTTTTGTAATATTCTTTTTAAAATACTTTCCATTAGCATACATATATGCTAAATCATTACAAGCAGCAGCAATATCTGCATTACAAGATTTTTTAAAATAGTAAGCAGCTTTATAATGGTTACGTTTAGCACCTTCTCCTTTGAAATACATTGCACCTACATTGTAACAAGCTTTCATATTCCCTGCTTTACATGAACGCTCATATAGTTTTAATGCATGCCAATTATGTCGCTCTATACCTAAACCTTTATCTAACATATAGGCTAAGTTATTACAACCTTCAGAGTTCTCTAAAGTACAAGATTTCTTATAAAATTCAACTGCATCAGAATAATCTTTATCTTTAAAATAAACATCTCCCAAATCATTACACGCTTCACTATCTTCTAGTTTACACGCTTTTTTATAATACGTGACATAAGGAGAATCCGTAAGACTTGCAAGATGAGGTACGGGTACAGAGCTTGGAAGAAAATTAATAGCCAATATAATTGACGCTAAAATAAGAGCTGTTAAAATCATAGGTTTTTTTTTCATGGGACTACCTTTTTTATAGTATCAAGTATAAAAAAATATATTTGAGTACAAAAGAATATCTCATTTTTAAACCTCTGTCAAGAAAATATCACTTTATAAAAAAAAAATAATTTTTTAATTTAGTTTTAAAAAATAAGATTAAAAATAAAAAAATACAATTAAACAACTTTTATTGAATCTGAAGCTGTATTAAACAGTCTATATTATGGCTTTTAAAAAAAAATATTAATATTTAAAACTCATTAAGGAATGATGTGATATTTTATACTTTTTCTTGTTATACTAAAAATATGAAAAGAACTAAATTAATTAATATAAGTATTATTGGAACACTATTTTTTTTTACTGCCTGTTCTCAGAGCCAACCAAAAGTTAAAGATAACCCTACAAAATCAAAAATTTCTATTTATAATATTATGGGTATCAATAAATCAGATAACAAGACTTCTCCTATAATTGCTCAAACTGAACCTTATATAGAGACTCCTATTTATCAGGAGACCTCTCCTATAATCGCTCAAACCGAACCTTATATAGAGACTCCTATTTATCAGGAGACCTCTCCTATAATCGCTCAAACCGAACCTTATA
>QNZV01000041.1 GCA_003978395.1 Sulfurovum sp.
AGGAGTTAATATTATTTTTTAATATATCTAACTCCTCTTCTATTTACTTTTAAAATTAAAAGGGTTTAAATGAAAAAAATATTAACATCGCTACTCTATCTAAGTGTATCCACAATACTTTTTGCTGATAATATACAGATACTTTCAGCAGTAACAAAAGATAAAGTCATCAATAATGCTGAAGTTATACTCCAAAAATCAGGTAAAAGCTCTAAAGTCACACACTCAAAAAGTAATGGTAAAGCAACTTTTTTAGGCTTTGGTGATACTCAAGAGAGTACGTTGATTATTAAAAAAGCAGGTTATTCAACCCTCGTAGCACAGTGTCCGTGTGATGGATTAACTTATGCCCTAAGTCCAAATATGAAGAACTTAGATGGACTTAGAGCTGTTTTGACATGGGGGAAATACCCATCAGATTTAGATTCACATTTAGCCTACAAAGACAATCATGTATTTTTTGATAGTAAGCGTGGAGATAAAGCTCATTTAGATGTTGATGATACAGATAGCTATGGTCCTGAAACAATTACCATAGTAAAGAGACAAAAGAACAAAGCCTATATCTATGCTGTTCATGACTATACCAATGGAAATAAAAACAGTACCAAAACATTAGGAAACTCAGGTGCTACAGTACGTGTCTATATTGGGCAAACACTCATGAGAACCTACAAGGTACATCCCCATAAAATAGGGAATATCTGGGTAGTATTTGCCATTGATGAAGAGGGTGTTTTTCATGATATTAATGCTTATTTAGGAACAACAAAGAGTTCTGATGGTGTTAAAAAGATAATGAAAGATATTTTAGAATCACGCGATTTTGCATCACAAAACACTCTTTCTCAATCTCAAAAAAGCAAAGCAGAATCATTAAATGAAATTGGAGAGAAAGCTTATCATCATAAAAAATATGAACAAGCAATGTATAAATATCAAGAAGCCATTAACATCAACTCTAAATATGGACAAGCATATAGTAACTTGGGGCTTGTATTTCAACGATTAAGAAGAAATGCTGAAGCGATATGGGCAAACAAGAAAGCCATTGGATTAGCCTCTGGTGTTAGAAAAAAAGAGATTCGTGCAAGTTCATATTACAACATGGCAAAAATCTATGAGTCTCAAAAAAAGTATCACAAAGCACTTGATAGTTATAAAAAAGCTTTAGAGAACAAGGAGCATCCTGCATACCACAAAGGTATAAAACGTACAAAAAAAGCACTGCATATTTAAGCGTAAAAGGAAGAAAGATGACAATATACGGCATTAAAACCTGCTCCACAGTAGGAAAAGCACGAAAATTCATGAAAGAGAATGGCATAGAGTTTAAGTTTGTGGACTACAAAGTAGAGTCCGTAGGCGAAGAGAAGATTCGTGAATGGCTAAAACAATTAGACATCAATGTTCTTTTTAACAGTCGTGGAACAAAGTACCGTGATTTGAAACTCAAAGAGTTGAACCTTGATGACGAAGGTAAAATAGCATGGATGGCAAAAGAAAACTACTTGCTAAAACGTCCTGTCATTGAGTATGGGGAGGGTAAGGTTCATGTAACTTATAATGAAGATGTTTATAGAGAGATATTTCTTCTCTCTTAAAACCGATACTTTGCATTCAAATAGATATAACGCCCAGGTTCATTAATAAGCATGGTATCTGTGCCATCTGTCATTAAAATTAAATCTTTATAGGTATTGGTTGTAGCGTATGTTTTGTCGGCAATATTATCAATACCTGCTGTAAGTACAAAACCATTGTCAAACTCTCGTGTAGTTTTAATGTTGAAAACACCATACCCTGCTAGTTTCTGCTCTCCATTGTCACTATCTACCTCATCCCAAGCACTAGAAGCAATGGTTGAGAGTTGTACACTTCCTTGGTCGTCATAGTCATAACTTAGAGTGGCATTGAGTTTTATAGGTGTTATATCTGCTAAATTGGTATTGGTTTGACCTGTGGGTTGAGTATCTTTTTTACCTTTTTTATACGATACTCCAGCATCTAAAGTTAGGGTATCTGAAATAAAATAAGCTCCTGAAACTTCTGCTCCATAAATGGTGGCATCAATATTTTCAAAGTTGTTTTTTTTGATAGTTGGGTTACCATTATAATAGATATAATCTTTTAGTTTAGAGTAGAATGTTTTAATTTTAATGTTCCCCTCATCATACTGCTTTTCAACTCCAAGGTCTAGCTCATAGTTGGTAGTTTGGTCTAAATTTGGATTTCCATTAAGAACTGCTATAGGTTTTTTTCCTGCTTCTATCTTATATCTTGTATTGTATAACTCTCTTGCATCGGGAACTCTACTTGATTTTCCTAAACCTCCAAAATATTTGGTATTTTTATCAGCTTTATAGGTAGCAAAAACATTAGCAGATAGTGCGTTATAATCATTATCTTGTTCTGTTATGGATTTGGTATCAATAGAGGTATCATCATATCGAACTCCAAACTCTACATCCACTGCTCCAATGCTCTTTTTGGATTTTAGAAACAATCCAATATTTTTGGTATCAACATCTGCAATACTTGCTCCTATATTTTTGACAGAAAAAGCATTGCTCAAAGAGTTAACAGTATATTTACCATCCCAGTTTCTTTTACTTGTATCAACCCCATAAGTCACTTCTCCACCAAGTGCATCTACCCTGTTTTTAACTTTTAACCCTTTCATATTGGTAGTTAAATGATGGGTCATATATTTTCCTGATTTAGTAGCTAACGCTCTATATTTTGTACTCATGGGATGGTCAACTTTTGAGTTATAAACTTGTATATCAAACTGTTTAGAGAAAGAAGATAAATTTTTGGCTCTGTACTCTGCGTTAAAAATATCACTATCATCCCATAAAGCATCCATTTTACTAGAGGGGTAGAGAACATCGGTGCTTCTGTTGGCTGTATAACTTAAACGTAACTCTTGGTCATCGGCTACATCAATAAAGAGTTTACCCATATACATTTTTTTATCAAAAGCATCCATGTTTTTATGAGAATCACTGTAGTTAAATCCATCATCGGCTGTAGAGAGTGTATTTGAAGTATAACCTCTTAATTGCTCTATAAAGTTATCTCCATTACCATCTTTGTACTGCTCTCCCTCTTCTGTCGATGCAGAAAAAAGCATTCGTACCTTTTCTGTTCCTCCAGAGATTGTTCCTGATAGTTTTTTGTAACCAAAACTTCCTGCATTAACACTCAACTCTCCAGCAACCTCTTTGGTAGGTTTTTTAGTTGTGATTTTTACGGAACCACTTAAAACTCCAAACTCCTCTACATCAAAAGGTCCTTCTCTTACCTCTACATTCTCTATGGCATGAGTTACCACATGTGAAGTAGGTGGATCCATTCTGTTAACACACGCACCAAATATTTTTGCCCCATCAATCGTAATATTTATATTGTCTCTTTTTTGACCTCGTAATATAATATCGTTGGCAATTCCACTTCTGCGAATGAGTGAGATACTTGGTACATTTTTATTGAGGGCTTCTGCTAAATCGGCTGATTTTACCTCTTCTCCACTTACATTTTTGACAACACTAATATCAATAGTCTCATTTACACTAATATCCTCTAACTCTTCTGCTCCATAAAGCAGTGCAACTGTTGCTAGTGAAAAATAGATAACCTTTTTCATGATATAACTCCCTTTTATATAAATTATAAATTTATTTTAGAGAAGTTGTGTTAATTCAGTGTTAATCTAATCCTTGATATGATGTTTCTATGAAAAAACAGATATGGATAGCAACCTTACTCTATTTATGCTCAACTCTATTTCTTGGGGGAGTACTCCTCTTCTTTTTGCATCACAATTTAAATATTTTTTTTATAACTATTGCTATTTTTCTTCTTGCTTTAGCCGTGGGTTATACATTAAATACATACGTATTGAGTGCAAAATTTAAAGTCGATGAGAACTTACTCCATTTGACAAAAGAGATACTACATGAGTTAAATATTCCTCTTTCAACCATTCAAGCCAATACAAAACTGCTACAAAGAACCCTTGAAGAGAATGAAAAAGGGCTAAAACGTTTAAGCCGTATTGATGACTCTTCCAAACGGTTAAAACGACTCTATGCAGAACTTGTTTACAGCATCAAAAAAGAGATACATACCATAGAAAAAGAGATATTTGATGTACAAACAGTAGTAGAAGAGAGAGTTTCAGTATTTAAGCTCTTAAATAGGAACTCATTTATACTCTCTCTCTCCTCTTTTAAAATTTCTGTTGACAAGATAGGGTTCGAGAAGATGTTGGACAATGTTTTAACCAATGCCATGAAATATTCAGAGAAACAAGAACCTATTTTTATAACTCTACAAGATAATATTTTAAGCATCAGAGATAAAGGGATAGGAATAGACGAAATAGAGTTGGTTAAAATCTACGATAGATACTACCAATCAGACAATCACGCCTATGGAGAAGGGATAGGTTTATCCTTGGTTAAAGCCTATTGCGATGATGAAAAAATAAAAATTAGAATTAATTCTAATAAAGGAGAAGGAACAACTGTAAATTTCAACTTAAACAATGTTATTATCTAATATGTTTTAAATTATTATGTTATAATTGCTTCTATAAAGAACTCCCATAATTAGAAAAGGATTTTAATGAAAAATATAATTTTAGCTTTTACTATTTTACTGATGTACACAGCATGTGAAACAGGTACAAAATATGATAAAAACAGTACCGTTGAGAAGGTTAAAAAAGATGCTTCTATCAAAAAGTTAGACGATTCTATTCTAAATTTAGTAGAAGGTTCTCCAGCCTCTGCTGAGGCATTGGTTAAAAAATCATACATTGAAGTAAAAGATACAACGATAAACCGTAGAATATCTCATAAATATGACCCAGAGAACCCTTTGAATGGAGATGCTTTTGTTGAAGAGAATAGTTATGTCCAAGAGCAGAACAGTGCAAAAGAACCATCTGTTACTCGTACAAATATCACAACTGAAAATTTATCAGAGGGTTTAAATGTTAAATCCATTCGAGTAGGCTATCACGATACCTATACACGTTTGGTTTTTGATATTGAAAAAAATGGAGAGAAAGCAAAAAAAGTAGGAGCATATAACGTAAATTACGATGCTCAAACAGGAATTGCATCTATATCATTAGATGGTTATAGCAGTTTTTCAGCAAAGATTCCAAGATTTTCAAAAAAAAGCGTTGTTGAAAAAATCTCTTTTAACAGATACCTTGAGGAGAGTGGTTTTAAAATTTCGATTAAATTGCGAGAGACTGCTACCGTTAAAGCCTATGATTATAAAAATCCTGCACGATTAATTATTGACATTAGACCTTTTTGATAGAATTCACAAAATTTAGATTAAAAGGATAATTTCAATGAACACCATTACACTATGGCATAACCCAAGATGTTCAAAATCAAGAGATTCGTTTAAACTTTTGGAAGAGAAAGGTATCGAGGCTAAGGTAGTAAAATATTTAGAAGATGTTCCAACAATAGATGAGCTTAAAACTGTTTTAACAATGCTTGGAATGAGTTCGGCTAGAGAGCTTATGCGAACAAAAGAGGCTGTTTATGGAGAGTTAAATCTAAAAGATGAGACATCAGAAGAGAAGCTAATAGAGGCAATGGTAAATAACCCTAAACTCATAGAACGACCTATTGTTATCAAAGGTAACAAAGCTGTTATTGGTCGTCCTATTGAAAAAGTCATTGAGCTTTTAGGTTAATTAAATCGAGTCAAATCCCATATCTTCTGTTGGGGCTTGGCGATTGTTCATATCTCCTTTTGGATGAGGGTCTACAACCGTAGCAGATGACGGTGTGTTCTCTTCTGGATAGAGATTGTGTTTCGCTCCACGCTCATCTAAAAAAGCAACCATCTTTTTTTGACCTAGCTTTTTAG
>QNZV01000097.1 GCA_003978395.1 Sulfurovum sp.
AGTACTGCACCTAAAGCTACTAAGAGCATTAGGGGGAGTAGTGTTTGGATGATTAGTTGCATTGTTATCCTTTTTTAATAGGCTTAGATTCTAACCCTTCAAGATTTCTCAAATTTTTCTTCGTAAACCTAAATATTCGTATCTATATAGCATTACGACAATCTCCATCCATAGGGCTACACCCCTCATTCTCAAGTGAGTAGATAGTTTTTAAAGAGAGACCGACAATGGGCAAACCTTTTGCTTTTTGGTAAGACCTAACTCCTGCTTTGACAGATAAACCCCAAATACCATCAATCGGACCATCATAATGACCAGTATCTCTAAGTATTTTCTGTATATTTTTAATATTTCTAGCACTTAGACCCTCTTTACAAAAAACAGGTACCCATTTAGCATACCCATCTGCAACCATTATCTTTTTAGTTACAGTCGTATAGGTTGCTGGAATAATCTGTTTCTTATATTGTTCAGGGCTAACAAGCACCTCTCTTTTTATGGTTTCAAACTTAGGAGGAGTCGTAATTATTTTTGAACTACTTGCCTTGTCCACAACTCTTTTTGTCATAGTTTTATAAATGGCTGGAACCTCAACCCTTTTAGTTGTCGCAGGTGTAACAAGCTTCTGAATGGTTACTGTTTTATAAATAGCTGGAGTAGTGACTTTTCTTATGGAAGCAGGTTTAGTTACAACTCTCTTGCTTATGGTTTTGTAGGTGGCTGGAACTGTTACCATACATAGAACATTTGATTTTTCACAGCTTCTCTCTTCACATTTCACTTCTTTCCATTCTGTTCTTGCAGGTGAAAGCACTATTTTTTCTTTTACATTTTTATATTGAGCAGGTGAGGTAATAAGTTTCTCTCTAGCTTCTGAAACTAAATTTTTTTTAGTAACAGTTTCATACGTAGCAGGAATAGCAATTAGCTTAGTACTTGCCTCTTGTACCAAAATTTGTTCACTTACCGTTTTGTATGTTGTCGGTACAATAACTACCTTTTGAGTACCGTCTGAGACTTTAATTTTTTCTAATTTTATTTCATACTTTGCTGGAACTATTTCTATCTTCTCACTTGCCTCAGAGAGAAGCATTTTCTCAGTTGTATTAGTATATTTAGCAGGGAAAAAACCTTTTGTAAAACATTGTCCTGGGCTTACTACTTGTGGGTCATATGAGAGTTTTTCTGCCACAGCTTCTGTTGTTGTCATTATTCCCATAACAACAAGTGATAATTTCAATCTATTACTAACTATCATGTTTATCCCCTTTTTAGAATCTTTTCATAATATTACCATAGTCCCTTGGGACATAGAAACTTATTTGGTAGTTTTTTTGCATTGGCTACCCTCCTCCATCAGTTTCTCTCTCTGTAAATTTTCTTTCTGCCTCCTCTTAACCTCTTTCCAAATCGCATGGTCTTCACTCGTCCCTTTGAGTGGTAAAATTCGCTCTTCATACTTCTTTAACGCTCGTTTAAAAACAGCCTCATGAGAACCAACTAACCCCTCACCTTTTAGGTTCTCAACCAAACTCAACCAACCCCACAAAATATCACTTAGTTCATCTTCCAAATAGGCTCTGTTGTTGGGTTTTATCTCCTCTTTGACCTCTTCTACTTCGGAAATAATGGCATCTAAAAGCCACTCATTGTCCGTAAAGTTTGGCTCTGCTCTTGTAAGGTCTAGTTGCTTTTTGTAGGCTACTAGCTCTATTAGTTTTTTTAGGTTTTGCATTTTTTGGTCTCCTAAATAATTTCAAGATATTCTCATAATATCAGATGCTACAATAAAGAGTAATGAAAATAACTCCAATTTCTATTTATTCATTAAAAAGAGAGAACGCTTAGAGTTAAAAAATATGGAAATGTTTAACGGTTGATATTTGACTTAAGTAAACTTCTGATATTCTCTCATCTTATACAATTAAAATAAAAAGAGAGTCAAATGATAGTTGGAATTGAAGGTACAATAGAGAAAAAAGAGCCAACATTTATACATTTAAATGTTAATGGAATTATTTATGAAGTAAATGTTTCATTAAATACTTCACATGCTATAACCAAAAACAGGGTAAAGCTTTTGGTAACACAGATTATTCGTGAAGATGCCAATTTGCTTTTTGGTTTTATGGAGATAAATGAGAAAAAAATGTTTGATACGCTTATTAAAATAAATGGAGTAGGTCCAAAAGTAGCGATGGCTACTTGTTCAACTTTTGTTCCTGCTACTTTTTCACAAGTAGTGGCAGATAAAGATGTAACTCTACTAAAACGAGTTCCAGGTATTGGACCAAAGGCTGCGAGTCGTATTTTGGTAGAGTTGGCAGATTTTATTGTAGATATTAATGCAGAAGATGGAACAGTAAATAGTGGAATGTCCGATGCAATCTTGGCACTAGAGAGTTTAGGGTTTAAAAAAGAGCATATACAAAAAGCTCTTAGTGGTGCAACAGGAGATGTCTCTACATTGGTTAAACATGGATTGAAAAAGTTACAGAGATTGTAAAATATTGAATTATTTAACAAAGTTTTTTTTCCACACACTTTACACATTTAAAATCTTATAATATATTTATCAAACAAAATATAAGGAATTTAAAATGAGAAAATTTTTAACAATAGTATCAATCTTAACCGTAGGTTTGTTCTTTACAGCATGTGGAGGTAGTGACTCTTCATCATCAGAGGGTTTTAGTAAAAGTGGTAAAGCAGGTAGCTTAGATATAACCTACAGTTCGCCTAAACCTTTGGTTACAGGAAACAACAATATCTCTGTAAAAGTTACAGACCATGGCAAGGTTGTTAAGGGTGCAAAGGTAGAGTTTAAAACATTTATGCCAGAGATGCCAGGGATGCCGTATATGGAAGAGGTTAAAAGCTTGAGTGCCAATGGCGATATATATAATGGAAATATAAACTTCTCTATGGGTGGGACTTGGCAGGTTAAAATTTTTGTGGAAAAAGATGGCAAGAAGTATAAATACTCTTCTTCTGTAATACTTTAATTAAGCACTCTGTAGGTTCGATTTTATCGAACAAAAATAAGAATGTGTTCGATGAAATCGAACCTACTAATGGAGTATATTATGAACCCTAAACCCATATTACTATTTTTTTGTATAACACTCTCTCTTCATGCTCAAACCCTTCGAGAGGTTATTGATTACAGTCAACGCCATAACTATCAACTTCAAATTCTTCAAGAAGAGTCTGAGATTATCGACCGAGAAGCAGATATAGTTGGGGCTTGGTCAGACCCTGTTTTACAAGCTGGTATGAATGATATTCAAGCAGTTCAACCACTTAGCAGAAATGTGGAAGCGATGCAAAATCAGTTTATAACTCTTTCTCAAGCTATTCCACTTAACAACCGTTTAGAGATTGCTTCTGATGTAGAAAAAGAGAAACTTTTGGTAGTAGAACAGAAAAAAGAGATTCTCTCTGTTAATATTGCTTTTGGAGTGCGTAAGGCTTTTATAGAGGCACAGTTTGCTCAAAGTAGTCTCTCTATACTCGATAGATACATCTCTTTTTTAAAGAGACCTATGGATTTATTGGTTAATCTATCTGCTGTTGAAAAAAATAGTGTTGAGAAGTACATTACAACGCAACTTCTTCAAAAAACATATCAGTTTAAACGTGAAGCTTGGCTACGAAACATAGAGGTAGCCAAAGAACGTATTGAGCTTATTGGAAATCTGAAAATAGATAACTTTTCTGATGAGGTAGTGTTAAAAAATTATCACTATCAGACACTAGAAGAGCTTTTATCTCTTTTGGATATGAATAGCCCAGAACTTCATATGAGAGATGCTCTAAAAAATGTAGCAAACCACGAGATAGAACTGGCACAAGCCAAAGAGCAGACGGATTTTACGGTAACAGGTGGATATTATCAACGTTTTGATAGAAATGATTATGTTTCGGTAGCTGTCTCTTTTCCCCTTTATATTCACAAAAAACAGTCCAACAAAACGGTTCAAGCGATGAAAAAATCGAATATTCAAAACCTCACTTATGAGCAGACAAAGGTTCAATTGGAGCAAGGGTTAAAGATAACTTTTCATCAACTTCAATCACTTTATGATGAGTTAAAAATTTTAGAGCAGAGTGGGGTTAAAATTAATCAACTCATTAGTAATGCTAAATCAGAACTTGCTTCTGGTGGTTCATTGGTTCACTATTACGAACTTTTTACAAAACGTGTCAATAATAGATTAGCAATTAATAAAAAACGTTTAGCAATTGCTTTAAATGAAAATCAAATAGACCAACTATTAGGAGTTACTCAATGAAAAAAATATTAATCCTTTTACCTTTTCTAGCCTCTCTGCACGCTGTAACTGTAGAGCAATTATTCAATGTCAAAACCATTAAAGTTCAGAGCCAAAAAGTAGAAATTACTAAAGAGTATAACGGCTATGTAAAAATAGCAGACGATAAAATATATACTATCTCTTTAACACAAGATGGGTTTATTAAAAACTTAACAGCTCCTAATATTTATGATAAAGTAAGAAAAGGGAAAAAGCTTTTTGATTTTTATAGCCCCGATATTTATAAAGCACAAATAGAGCTTTTAAGTGCTGAAAAATTTAGCCCTGCATTGGCTAAAAACTTGGAGACAAAGTTAAAGCTCTATGATGTAACTTCTCAAAATATCAAAATGATTAAACGAAAAAATAGAGCATTTAAGTACTTGCCTTTTTACTCTCCTTATTCAGGTATTGTCATAGAAAAAAAAGTAACCGAAGGCTCTGCAGTAAAGCGTGGAATGGTTGTCTATAGAGTTGCCGATTTGTCAAAAGTATGGGTAGAAGGAAAAGCGTATGAAGCAGATAGAGCTTTTATTCAAAAAGGTCAAAAAGTAGAAGTAACCCTAAATGGTTCTAAACAGATACACCATGCAACTATAGATTTTATCTATCCTTTAGTTGACCCTGTTAATAAAACCATTGATTTCAGAATTACCCTCTCTAACAAAGATAGCAAAATTCAACCTAACTCCTATGCAACTATTAAAAATATAAAGCCTCAAAAGAGCAAGTTGATTTTACCAAATACAGCTGTAGTAACCAAAGGAGATAAACATTTAGTATTTATCCCTAGTGAATACGAAGGAGAATACAAAAGTAAACTTATCGAAGCCAAACGAATTAGCGTTAATCAGTTTGAGATTATCTCAGGTTTAAAAGAGGGCGATAAAGTTGTAAATAATTCATTATTTTTGATTGATAGTGATATTATGATTAATGGGGAGGATTAAAAGAACTTTATGACATTGTATAGTTAATAAGAGATTGCTCTTTATCGGTGCGATTCCCATCGCACCATTCAAAACCAATCATTCAAGAAAAGTCAAAGAACTATATCTACGCCTCAGCTCTCACTATCTCAACAGCCTCAACCATGTTTTTCAAACTCGCCTTTGTCTCTTCCCATTTACGGGTTTTTAGACCACAATCAGGGTTAATCCAAAGTTGCTCACTAGGTAATACCTCTTTGAGTAGTTTAATTTGAGTTACTATCTCTTCTACACTTGGAACACGAGGAGAGTGAATGTCGTAGACACCCGGTCCAACCTCTTGTTTGTAGCCTACCTCTTTGAAAATTTTCAATAACTCATTTCCACTTCGTGCTGTCTCAATAGAGATTACATCAGCATCCATCGCTTCAATGGTTCTGATAATGTCATT